>CAMDJM010000006.1 GCA_945900785.1 Akkermansia muciniphila | reverse complement strand
CTTGAGAAACGTCATCTGAGTGCAGCGGATTTACGGGGGAAACCGTTTCTCAAGTGCTTCGGCGGCGGGAGGAAATAAGCCGCTGCACCGCCCGAAAGGCGATCACCAGTCCATCCCCAGTGCGCTCAACTCGGCTCGCAACGTTTCCAATCGCCAGGCGATCACCGTGCCATAGGCGGTGTGCAGGGCGAGATGCGCGCCATCCCGGCTGAAGGCCAGCGTGCCGGAACCAATCGCGCCGGCGTAAGCAGGAACGGGGAAGTGTGCGATTTTTTTGAGGTCGGACTGACGGTGCAGCACCACTTCGGTGCGCGCCAGGCTGGCGGCGTGGCGGCCATCGGCGCTCACCGCGAAGGCCGGGAAATTGCCGTGAATATGAACGTCGCTAGCCGGCGATCTTCCGGGGGAAGTCCGCTGCACGCCCTTGGGGCTGACCAGCCAAAGATTATCCCCGACAAAGAAGAGGCCCAGGACCGTGTCGGGATGGGAAATCGTGTGCGCTGGTTCGCCCGAGGGCAGGTTCCAAAGCTGTGCGCCCGGATCGCGGAAACTGCCCGTCGCCGCCCATTGGCCGTCCGGACTGAGCGCGGCACAAAATGGGTGGGGCTGCGCGAGCGGGACGGCGCGCTTTTCTCCCGGAAAATAGATCTCCACCCGGTCATGTTCGCTCGACGTGAGCGCCAGGGCACCGCCGTCCGCGCGCGCCCCAACGAGCAGGGGACCGGAACGGAAACCGGTGTGCTCTTCCGCAGCAAACCCGGGCCAGCCGCGTCGTTGGCGCATCACCGGCACCCGGCGCAAAGCGCGATTCCAGCCACTCAACCAGAGGCTGGCATCCCCGGCGAATCGCACGGCCATCCATTCCTGCTCATCCTTTGGAAAAGTCGCGGCGAGCCGTCCGGCGGCGAGCGACCAAACGCGGCCGGCGGTTTCATCCACGACTGCCGCTAGTTCGCCGGTGTCGTCGAGCACGAGGCTGGGCACATTTTCCGAGCGCGGCTCGTCCTCGCCGGGGGCCAGCACTTGCGTCGTGCGGGACCAATCGCACTGGAAAACATCGACTTTGCCGTCAAACGAGCGCGGACAAAAAAGCTGCTGGCCGTCCGGGCTCCACCACGCGGGCCCACGGTGATTCTCCACGTTTTCGACTCGTAGGATCTCGACCCCGCGCGCCGCGTGCCAGACGCGCAGAACCGAATCCTGCGCCAGCGAAATGAGTTCCTGTCCGCCGGGCCGGAAGCGCAGCGCATCAATGCGCGCGTCGTGCCCGCTGAATCGCCGCAACGGCTTTCCCGTGGCGGTGTCCCAAAAGTGGATGAGGCGATCGTTGTCATCGCCGGTGCCTCCGCCTGCGGCGAGCAGCTCGCACGTCCAGTCAAGACACGTCACGGCTTTCGGATGAGGCAACTTATAGAGCAGCTTGCCCGAGGGCAGCTCGTGCAATGCCACGTCTTTTTCGTCGCGCACGATCGCGAGACGGCGGCCCATATCGTCGAGCTGCGCGGCCGGGTGCCTCGGGAATCCGGGAAAACGCGCGACCTGTCTCCCGGAGGCGCGTTCGAGCACCTCGAGCGCATTGTTTTCAAAACGCAAAACCCAGCGCCCATCCGCGCTCGCGCCCGGTTCCGGCGGACGCGCCAGCGGATCGTCCGGCGGCAGCGTTTTAGCAAACTGCACCTCGTGCAGCGCGAGACAGGCGATGGCTTCGTTGCGCAGTTCGGGGGAAGGCGAAATCGCCCACGCGGCACTCAGGTCAGCGAGGGCGCGGGTGCGGCCGCCGGCGAGCCCTTCCGTGCGGAGCGCGCGGGCTTCAGCGAGGAAGGCTCCGCGGTGTTCGAGTTGCACCGCTTTCTTACGCTGGAGATCGGTTTCGCGGCCCTGCGCCCGCTCGCGCTGCCAGGAAAACGCGGAAAAAGTCGCTCCGCCGAGCAGCGCGGTCGCAACGAACGCGGTGGCAGTGAAAGCGAGCCTGTTGCGCCGGACCACCCGCCGAAAGCGGTAGAGCGCGGTCGCAGGACGGGCGATGACCGGCTCGTGTGCGAGGTGACGTTTCAGATCGAGGGCCAACTCGTTGGCGCTTTGGTAGCGGCGCGTGCGGTCTTTTTCGAGCGCCTTCATGACGACCCAGTCGAGGTCGCCGCGGAGCAGGCCGGCAAGCTTCGCGCTGTCAGCCTGGCGGCGCTGCGCGACCGGCCCGCGAACCTGCTCGGTCATTGTGTTGAGATACATCGAAGGCCTCTGCGGTTCCTGCTCGCGGATAACCCGGCGGATTTCATCCAAGCCCTGCCGCATCAACTCCTCGGGATCGAACGGCGTGCGGCCGGTGAGCAGTTCGTAAAGCAAAACGCCCAGCGAATAAATGTCGCTGCGCGTGTCGATGTCGAGCCCACTCATCTCCGCCTGCTCGGGCGACATGTAGAGCGGCGTGCCGATCATCTGCTGGATCTGCGTATAAATTGTCAGGTCCGTGAGCCGCTGTTGCTGCGTCGCTTTCGCCACGCCGAAGTCGATGACCTTTGGCACCGGCACGCCGTCCTGCAGAGTGACGGGAATGTTCGAAGGCTTGAGGTCGCGGTGGATGATGCCTTTCTGGTGCGCGTGCTGCACCGCGTGGCACACTTGGATGAAAAGCGCGAGCCGCCCGGCGGTCGGGAGGTTTTCCTGGTCACAGTAGTCGGTGATCCTGATGCCGCGGACCAATTCCATGACGAAAAACGGCCGGCCCCACTGCGTCGCCCCCGCGTCGAGGACTTTGGCGATGTGCGGGTGATCCATCATCGCGAGCGCCTGCCGCTCCTGCTCGAAACGCGCGATGACCTCCTTCGTATCCATGCCCAGCTTGATGATCTTCAACGCGACCCGGCGGCGCACAGGCCGCTCCTGATCCGCCACCCATACGGTGCCGAAACCGCCCTCGCCGATTTGCTCCATCAGTTTGTAGGGTCCGATCCGCTGGCCGGCCTCCTCGATCTTCGCTCGGGCAGGTTCCGCCCGGATCGACGCAAGGGACAACGTGTGGGTTTCCATGAACCCGTCCACGTCATGCGAGCGGAGCAGTTCCTCCAGCCGGGCGCGGTCTGCGGGATGCCCGGCGCATCAGAGATCGAGATAGGAGGGCCTCTCCGCAGCGGGAAGATCTGCGGCGACTTCAAAAATGTTCGGTTCGTCAATCATCGGGGAAGGGCGGATGGGGGGCTTTTACCTGCGTTTCTCAGAGGGAAATCGGGTCATCAAACAGTGGGGAATTGCCGGCCGTCCGGTATTTCCAGGCACTTTCCTGCAGTTTCACCCGCAGGGAGATGCGGGTGTCCAGGGGTAAAGCGTAATCAAACATAACATTTTTCAGGATCTTGGCAAAAAGGGCCTGCTTGCCGTCCTCCAGCGTGCTCCGTCCGGCAACGGGGAAACGGGCCCCCCGGGTGCGCTCCGAAAAAAAATTCGCTTCCAACTATAACGGACCCCCTCCCTCCCGGCATGACAGTTGAAGCCCGCCACTCCGGCCAGCGCTTTAAAACAAAAACAAACCAACAGAAAAACAACTGCCATGAAAACGAATAACAACACCACTGCCACCACCCTCCTGAGCCTCACCGCGCTGCTCGCCGCTGCTCCCTTTGCGGCCGCCGGCCCGACCACTCCAACCCGTGTTGCAAGCAACCTGCTGACCAGCCCGCCCTACCGCACCAGCGGTGTCGTCTGGGGCGATCATCCCGACCCGACGAACATTCAGCGTGGCAGTGGAACGGTGGCGGTCAATCCCAGGATCGCCGTCTCCTGCGCACACGTCGTGTTCGAGGATGGACGATGGATGGACAACTTCAAGTTTGCGCCAGCCTTTCATGGCGGCAGCACCAGCCATCCGGAAAACGCTACCAACAAAACCGCTTTTCGCGGTCGCTGGTTGTGGAGCCGCTACAGCGGCGGTGAAACGGCCAGCGCCTACGCCAACGACTTCTTCGTTCATTACGCCTTCAGCAATCTCGCCGGCGGGAACTATGCCGGCTGGGAGACCAGTAACAGCACGACGAGCCACCCGCTGAACGGGACCGGCTCGAAGCTAATCGTCGGCTATCCCGGCAGCGACGCTTATTACATGAACTCCGTCGGTCCTTTCACCAGTTCCTTTACGAGTGTGTCAGGACATTATTTCTGGAATCCGTCCGTCTGGGTCAGACCGGGGATGAGTGGCGGCGGTGTCTTCAAGAATGTGAACGGTGACTGGCGTTTGGAGGGTGTGACTGTTTCCGCCTACCCTGACCGCATGGGGGCTGGGGTTCGCGCGATTGATCACGAGGCTATGAAACTGGTTTCGGCAGCGATCGTTTCCAGCGGCGGGGGCATCAACGCGCCGGCTTACGTGAACCGCAGCTTCAATAATTCCTCCCAGGTGACCATCCCGGATAACAACCCTGCCTGGACGCGGCGGACCCTCCCCCTCATCAATTTGCCCACCTGGATCACCCGCGCCTCCGTGTCCTGCACGATTATGCACCCCTACAAAGGAGATCTCGAGGTCATGGTGACCGCGCCGAACGGACGCAGTTTGATGCTTCATAACCGCAGCGGGGGCAGTGCCGACAATGTCATTATCTCCGGAATGGACATCAGCTCCATCGTGAACGGCTCCAACCCCAATGGCACCTGGACACTCTCCGCCCGGGATCGCGCCGCCAGCGACATCGGACAGATCACCAGCTTCACCGTCAACCTGACATCATTCTGATTCATTACCCCAGCCACTGCACCTCACTCCAACCTTCACCCCAACCTCTCCGCCTGATATGAAAACCCAGCGCCTTGTCCATCGCCGCACCGCCGCCTGCATAGGGGCCACGGCCCTCCTGACTACAGGACTCCTGATACTGCTGCTGCCGTCTCATCCGGGCGGAGAGGCAGGTGAAAAACCCACCCGGAACCGGGTGGCTAACAGCCAGGATCTGCCGCTCACCAGCCTGTCCGGGGACGGGCCGAAAGGATCTCCGTCCGAAAGTCTGGTAACGGAAGTCCCCCCCGCCGTCGCCGCCACCCTCACCGCCTTCGAGGCCGAATTCAAAGCCCTCGCCGCAGAGACCGGGCTAACTAAAGAAGAGCGCGCCACCAAAGCCCGGGCCATTCTCTCCCGGCTCCGGGAAGCGCTGCGCGGCCTTCCCGCCGACCAGGCCGCCGCCGCTATCGTTGCCTTTCTCAATACCCGGCGCGATGTTTCTACAGGTCTGGGTTTCACCCTCGCTGCCGGCGGCGTGCTGGAGGACGCCCCCACGCTGCGCACCAGCCTGCTCGATCTGCTGGGTCAGTTCGACCCGAATCTCTCCGTCGAATATGCCAGGACCGTATTCGCCGACCGTCAAAATGCCGAGGAATGGGCGCTGGCCCTGCGCAGCCTCGGCTGGCAAAATCAGGACGGGGTCCACACCGCGGAGCTTCGCACCCGCCTGACGGAGATGCTGGATAATTCCGCCTGGCTCGCCCAGCCCGGCAGCGGATTCTTTGAATCCTTTGACCTCGCCGTCCATCTCGGCGGCACCGCTGAATTCTCCGCCATGGCCAGTGTGATGAGGCTGACAGACTCCGACGGCAACCCCGTGAGGAACGGCACCACCCACGCTGCTTACCTCGCTCTTGACCGCCTCACCACGATGAATCCGGACCAGACCCTCACCCAGATCGCCGCGGATACGGATCTTCTCTCATGGGCACCTGAACATCGAGGCTCCCTCATCGCCCGCGCCGATGTCACCTCACCTGCCCAACTCACGGCCTTGGAAAGCTGCCTCGCCACCATTGCCACCCGCCCGCAGGAACTCGAAACCTTCACGACGATGTTCCCCAACCGTAACGGCACCCTCGGCAATGCCCTTGTCACCACCCCACCCGCGCAAACCCCTCACGAAGTGCTGATCGCCGGTGACAAGGCGGCCCTCGCCACGGTCAACCGCCGGATTCAGGGCGGCACCTACCCCGTCATTGAGGAAAACCTGCGCACCATCGCTGCGCGCCTCCAGGGTTTCGTTGCCAGTGCCGGGAGCCAGTAGCGAACCGGCGGGAAATCAAAAAACAGGAATGGCGGCATCCAGCCGCCATTCCTGATTTGCCGTTTGACCATGCCCAGGACGAACCGTCCTTCCCGAAAGGCTCTTTTTTGAAACACTAGCCGGATTGGTTTGCTGCAACACTCATGCCGCGGGGGGCGTGGCTGTTATCGTTGACATTCAAAAGTTTTTGAAATCCGGGCCCGACAGCCTATTTCGCCGTTACCTTACCAAGTGCGCTGGCAGACGAAAAATTAATCCTTCTTCCCGGACTCTCAAAATGTTGGAACACCGTTCACCTTTGGAGACGCGTGCCTCACTGCTGGAAAAACTGCAGAAGGGTGCCGGGGACGACCCATGGCGGGAATTCTATGCCAAATACCGGCATTATGTGCTCTCGATGGCGGTCCGGTTGGGATTGGATGCAGACCAGGCGCATGATGTGCTGCAAATGGTAATGATGGTCGTCCTCCGCGAGGCCCGCGGATTTTTCTATGAGGTGGAGACGGGAACATTTCGGAACGCCTCCGTCCTGCGTGAGGGCGAAACACACTCCTTCGTGAAGTTCCGTTCCTGGTTGAAAGGGGTGGTGCAGATCAAGGTGTGGGAGGCGCGGAAATTTACAGCGCGGGGAGGCTTGCCCCTGCACGACGGTGCCGAAGCACTTTTAGCACAAGTCCCGGATGCTGCTCCGCAACCCGATGAAGCGGCGGATGCCGCATCGGAAATGGCGTTTCGGCAGGCGATGCTGGATCAGGGTCTCGTCCTCCTCCGGGATACCTACCGGGGGAGCAGACGGAACATCGAAGTGTTCGAGCAAGTCGTATTATGCGGCCTGTCTGCCAATAAAACGGCGGAAACATTCGGCATTAGCGAGGTGCATGTGCGTCAAATCGTTCACACTTTAAGACAACGCCTGAAAGAGATCATGAAAAATCTCATGAACGGGGATCCTGATTCCTGACCATTTTTTGCATGGATAAACCTAAGATCATTCCCCTGCTCTCTTCTGACGGGACGCCTTTGGACGCTTTGCCCGCTTCAGGCGGCACTCTGTTCCCCACGATGATAGCGGCTCCGGCGAAGGACCGCCTGGGACAGCAGTTGGGAACAGTGGCAGAAATCCTATCCGGGCTGGCGTGTTTCCCTTTGGAGGCCTCGCTGGTCATGGCGGACCCCGGAGGAACCGCCAATGCGACCCTGATTGGGGATACTTTATCTGTGGGCCGTTCCTCCACTTGTGGTTTGATTTGCCGCACGGACACAGGGCTGAGTAAAAAACACTTTGAAGTCTTCCGCCAGAACAATCACTACTTTCTGCGGGATTTAAGTTCCAAAAACGGGACCCGGAAAAACGACGAGCTTTGTCCGCCGGATGCGGGACTTCAGTTGATCGATGGGGATGTTATTTCTGCCGGGGGATGCACTTTCGTTTTTCTTGCCGGCACAAAGCCTTCGTAATGAAGCTGAGGCCCACACCAGAGAAACAGCAACGGCGGATGGCGCTCAGCCATACCATGACTCAGCGCCGAAGCCGGCCACGCCCGCGCCAAATACGAGCTTTCGTTTCACTCCCTCCGCCACACCGCCACCAGTTTGCTCAAGGATGCCGCATCCCGCAATCGGTGGTGATGGATTCCATCGGCCACGATTCCACTGATGTGAGCCACGGCTGCACCCACACCGGTCGTGAGGCCATGGAGAAAGCCGCCGCCGTTAGGTGAACATGGAAGCCACCCGCTTGGCGTGGTCGTTGATGACGCCACCACCGGAACCAAGGCACAGACATCCTGATCAGCCGGGAAAATGGGTGAACCCGTTTGCGGCATTCAAGCCGGAGGCTTGACAGCGGCTACCTCCTGGGATCCCTCCGGGATTATTGATCCTGGAGACGGCCAAAAGCCTGGGCGACCGGCAAGCCATCCGCACTTCAAAGCGGCAGCGGCCCGACTTTTGAAGTGCAGACGGCTTGCCTTCGCTTTCGCCAGCGGGCCTTGCCCCGCGGACGGACTGGGGGCGTTTCCCCCTTCGCGCGCAGCTCCACCGAAAACGGCAGCAAGCTGCCTTCGGGAAAGCGGAGGCAAGCCATCCGCATTTCCAAAGCGGGCGGGGCGAGCGATTCATCTCCTTTCCCCAAGGTTCCGCACTCACTTTCAGGCAGGTCAGGATGTATCAGGCAAGGTTCTCCCAACCCCGGACCGCAGCAGGCGGATGGGAGCAGGATGGGGCTGCGACCCCTGCCGGGGGCGGAACAAGTGATGAATCTTTTCCGGTCTTCTACCGGGCGCTGGAGCTGTGCCGGTAAACGGGGCCCCTCCTCGCCTCCAATCCTGAAAAAGACCTACGTGGACTGCGACGGACTTGTTCTTAGAATCTTCTTTCGGAAATGTTACTACCTTGAAAATCAAGGAGGTGGCCCGAGACGGATTTGAACCGCCGACTCTCATCCCACCACTCTCAACCTTCTTTCAGGGATTACTCGTTATAAAAGTAGTGGTGCAGGGCACTGACCATGCCGAGGGTCGCCTCTGCCGGGGCGACGTAGCCGCCAAGGGCGCTGATGTGGGCCGCCACATCGGGAATGGCGTTGCCCGGGCAGGCCAGACCGTGGGCCACCTCATGCCGCAGCATGGAAAGATCGTTGTAGTTATCACCGGCGGCGAAAGTGTATTCCGGTCCGATCTGCATGAGCCGGCGGATTTCCTGCAGGGCGCTGCCTTTGTGATAATTTTGGTGGGTAAAGCGCAGCCAGATGCTGTTCCGCTGGTAGCCGAGTCCGGGTGAGCCGGGGAGCTGGGCATCGATCCACTGGCAGATACCGACCATCATCGAATCATCCGGAACCACCAGACCGGCAGGCTCCGTGTCATCCGAAATGAACCGGGCCCCCGGCCAGTTCCCGGCGAGATATTTTTGCAGTTGTTTAAAGAAGGACGCGTGATTCCTGTAGAACTTCTTGTGGTCGTGGGCGCAGCGTTTATTCCAGTCGCCCAGGTCTACCCAGCGGCGGTATTCGTTCTGGTGGTAGACCTCGCTTTCCCGGGCGACGATAAAATCCGGGGTGAGGCGGAAGCCATGCTGCTTCAGGCCATCCAAGGTGTGAAAGAGGGTGCGGCCGGTATTGATGCCCCAGACGGCCCCCCGTTTGCCCATGTGGGTGAGGATCTGTTCCAACTGGGCGATTTCATAGGGATCGCTGGGGTTGTCGACGAGGGTGCCGTCAAAGTCGAAACAAATAATCGCGTTGGGTGAGGAGTCCGGCATGTGAGGGAAACAAAAGCCGGTCTTTCCGGCAGATCACAGGATGGAAGCGGATCCGGAGAGTGACAAACGAAAAAGGCCAAGTTGGCGGACTTCCCCAAAGCCGGATCCGGCTCCGTTTTTGACCGGCTGGCGGTCGATCAAAGCCAGGAACCCGGGCGGCTGTCCAACTGGAAAATCTGGCCGGAAGTGTGCGGCAGGGAGTGGAGGAAAGCGATAAACCGGGCAGTGTGCCGTGGCGTGTTGAATTGCTGGAGATGGTGCTGGAGCCGGGCCGCTTCATGCACGGCAGGGGGCAGATCCTGATTAAAAGGCGTCGGCATCCAGCCAGGCAGCACCGCATTGACACGGATTCCATGGGGCCCACCCTCGGCGGCAAGGGACTGGGTGAGGGCGAGGAGCGCGGCCTTGGAGGCCCCGTAAGCGGTCTGCCCCAAGGCCCCATGCCGGGCGGTGTGCGAGCCCAGATTCACGATATGGCCCCCGCCCTGCCGCTGCATCCGGGAGAAGGCAGCACGACAGCAGAGCCACGCCCCACGCAGATTGGTCTCCAGCACGGCATCCCACCCGGCGGCCGGCAGTTTTAAAAACGGCGCGTCCCGGCGCAGGGCGGCAGTATTCACCAGCAGATCGATCCGCTCCAGGCTGGCCATGGCCTGCTGGACGGAGGCGGGGTCCCTCACATCCAGGACACTGCGGGGAGGGGCGCTAACCTGCCAGCCGGCGGCCTGCAATTCCTCCTGAAGCGCCTGGGCCAAGGCACCCCGCCCGCCCGTGATGAGTGCGACGGGCCCCCCCGGAGTCATGGCTTGGAGGGCTTCGCGCCGGCCCCGGCAGGCTGCACCTGGACCGCTACCATATCCATGAGATACAGGGAGGAAGGCCGGGCTTCAAAGATCAGGTCGGCCCGGGTATCCTTGATTTCAAAAGGGCCAATGGTCAATTCGCGGCGGCGTTTCCACCCGCCCGTGCCGGAGATGTTGATTTCAATTTCCTTGGCCGGGCCAAAGCGCACCTTCAGTTTGCCGCCGCCCCTATCCCGCTCGTGACAGGCGTAGCGCAGCACCAACTGATAGGATCCAGGCGGCAGGTCATTCAAAGTCCAGGAGGCAGTCTTGGTGGAATACCAATACTCATAACCGGCCGTCGGATCGTAGGTGCCCTCCAGCTTGGCATTGCCCATGCGCAGCAAGCGCTTGGCTCCCTTCAGGTTACCGGCAGGGCTGGCCGAAGGCCCGGCAGGCGTTTTTCCATCGCCCGCAGTGGTGGCGGGAGCCGGGCGCAGCGTGTTCAAAATCGCCTCGAAGTCCGCCGGAGGAGCCGCCGGGACCGGTTTCAGGGCCGGCACCGGAGCTTCCTCTTCAAAAGCCGCAAAATCATCTGCATCACTACTGGACACTGCGGACAATCCGAGGGCCGGCAACACCCGGTCATGCTCCAGCCGCACGCGGGCCGCCCCAGTGGTATCCCCCGCCGCCGCGAGGGATTTTTCCAAAACTTCCAGTTCATCCACATAACGGGCCAGGACCCGGCGCATCGCTGCGGCACGCTCCTGGGCATAGTTCTGCTCCAGCGCGCTCAGGGCAGGATCCGGGGTCTTCCCTTCACTGGCCCTGGCCTCGCCAGCCGCCTGGACCTTTGGCTCCTGCGCGTGGAGCCCACTGAGGCATAACATCAGCCCGCAGGGTTGAAAAAAAGAACGGAATATAGTTTTCATCACACAAAAGAGAAACGTCAGGGCGCGGTGAGCGGCATCAGCTCAATCGCTTTCAAATCACAAAGCGACCCTCCCGGATCGTTCAGGGAATCCACTCTCAGCGTCAGATATTGGGAACCTTTTGGAATCACCACATTGCCCAACACTTCACCCTGACTGGTGAAAATGGCCGCTGATTTAGGGATCGAGCCCCGGTTGCCGTCAACCCCAGCCACCTCAATGGACAGTCCCGGGGCAGGCTCTGTTCCTGGCGAACTGGCAAAGAGCGTGGCACTGCCTCCATTCCCGGCCATCACCCGGTAATCCAAGGCCACCGAGTAGGTTCCGGAAGGCACGCCCAGGCCAGCCAGCTTCCAGATCACCTCGCAGCTTTTGGCCGGGCGCATGCGGGTCAGGTAGTCCCCCTGATTGGTTAGTCTCGACTCCCCCTTGAGCAGCACATAAAGCTTTTCCTTGACTGCCAATACATGCCTCCCGGTGCCAGCCGCGATGTTGGGACTGGCTCCAACTCCAGCTCCAGCTCCGGCTCCTTCCATCCGCTTCCGTTCCTGACGCACCAGGGCCAGGGTTTCATTGTCCCCGTTGCGGCTGGCTGACACTTCCAGATCCGCCAGGCCTTTCAGGTAACGGGCATTCACCCCTTTGGACAGGTCGGTGGATTGCTTTTGATAAACATCCTTGAGCCGGGCCAGTTCCTTGGCTCCCTGCACGTCTGCTCCCGCTGCGCGTGCATCCGGCACGAGTTCCAAGCGGTAAAAATCCATCACCCCGGCCGGCAGCGCATCCACCGCCTTCAGCGAGAACTTCACACTTTTGCTGTCCAAAGTCACGGATCCCATCGGCAGACTGCGTGTCACCGTCCAGCCGCCCGTCGATCTGACGGAGCAGCGCAGCACCCTCACGCCTTCATTGAGCACCCCGGTTTTCCGGAACTCGACCACCCCGCCGGCCAGGCCGGGGTCGATAAATTGACTCGGGATACGCACGGGCAAAGGCTCGCGGGGATCCCGCAGGGGATCCGGCTGGTTCGTCAGATCAAAACGTCCGATCACCCCACACACCAGGCTCACCTGATAGGTCCCGGGCATCTGGCCGGGCAGTTCCCACTCCATGGAGGCTCCATTGCGGCGGAAGCGCATCGATTCCTTTTTCTGGTCCACCGCCTCCACGCCTGACTTCGTTTTCGCATCCGCGCCCTTCAGCGAAATCGGCTGCAGGACCGCAGCCGCAGCCGACCGCATGCCGCCCTCCTTCAGCCAGGACAGCCGTTGGGCACGGACCGCTGCCGCTACCTCAAAATCGCCCGCCACGGCCTTCTGCCTCTCCAGGGCCTCGAGCGCGGCCAGCCAGTGCAGGCGTGCGGGGGACTCGGCCTCCATCAGCAACTTCTGATAGCGCGCCCGGAGCGCCGCGAGGGCAGCGGGGTCCCCGGCAGACTGCGCACCCGCCTGATCCCCCCGGAAGAGGGCGCACCACAAGACGACGATGCAGAACAATTTCCTCATGACTCTTCCACCATTGGGACCAGGAACAGTTGCTTCACCTTGAAATCACCCACCGTGCCGGCGGCTGCGACCTTCAATTCCAACGTCGCCGCCCCGGGGCGCAGCCGCAGCGTGCCCAGCCGCACCCGGCCTTCCGTTCCAGCATCCGGAGCCGCCGCACACTGCACCACCCGGCTCAAGGAATGGAAATCCTCCCGCAGGCCCAGGCTCAATTTTCCCTCCTTTTCACTGACATAAACCATTTCCACGGCATAGCCCCCGCCGGCCATCCCTGCCGGCAGGCTCCAGCGTAAAAATCCGCCTGCCACGTCCCATCCCATCCAGGCTCCATCGGTCATTTTCAACCCGCCGCCACTCTCGGCCGGAGCCCCCAGCACGACCCTGCCCGCCTCAATCCTCACTTCCCCGGCCCCACTCATCTCCCGGGCTCCGTTCTGGCGTTCCAACAGCATCCGCTCCTGCTGCACCCGTTGCGCTCCCGCATAATCCCCTTTCCCACAAAGCTGCCCCTCCAGCGCCAGCAGCGCCTTGCGGTAACCCTCCTTGAGGGGTTGCAGGGTCCGCGCCAACTCCCCGTCATGGCCTTTTTTCAAACTTTCAAAACTCCCGACCGCCCCCGCTCCCCGGCCCTGCCCTGCCCACGCCAGCAGCAACCCGGCCGGCAGCCAGACGCCCCGGGCTTTTAAATTGGAACATCTCATCCCGTCCCATACATTCAGATGGGTAAAAAGTAAACCCCAAGCCGCAAGGTCCGTTATTTTTCCGCAAAACCAAGCCCGCGCCCCCACCCAGCAGCGCCGCCCCGGACGCCTTGCCAAAACCCTAGGCCGCCAGACCTCTTCCCACTGGCAAACCCCCCTCCGCCTTTTCCTCCAGGCCGGCAACTTTCCGCAAGCACCTGCTCCCCAATTGCGTATTCTTCCCACCATGCGCGGCGCTATTCCTCTTTTCACCCTCACTCTGGCCCTGGCCCACCCCGGCGTCACTTCTGCAGCCAGTCCTCTCCTGACTAAAATCCTCGCCGTCGGACCCGAAGGCCAGGGCAATGCCGAAGCCGCCGCCGCCTGGAAAACCCTCACTGCCGGGGCCACTCCCGCCGACCTCCCGGAACTCCTCACCGCCATGGACCAGGCTGGCCCCCTCGCCGCCAACTGGCTGCGTGCCGCCATCTTCACCCTCACCGACCGCGCCGCCGCCGCCAGCACTCCGCTCTCCCCGGACACCCTCACCACCTTTCTGAAAAACCAAAGCCACGGCCCCGCCGGCCGTCTCCTCGCCGCAGACCTTCTCCAGCACACCGCCCCCGCTGTCTGGGACAGCCTCGTCCCCAGCCTGCTGGAAGATCCCGTGCCTGCCCTGCGCCGCGAGCCCGTGGCCCGCCTCACCGCCGCTGCCACTGCCGCCAAAGACAAAACCCAGCTCCGTCAGGCCCTCCAGGCCGCCCGCGACGAAGACCAGATCCGCGCCGCCACGGACGAACTCCGCGCCCTAGCCGAAACCGTGGATCTGCCCCGCCACTTTGGCTTTCTCATGGACTGGCAAGTCATCGGGCCCTTCACCAACAAAGACCGCAGCGGCTACGACACCGTCTTCCCTCCCGAAACCAACCCCGACCTGAGCGCGGCCTATCCTGGCAAGGAAACTGAACCCGGCAAGGACCCCACCGTCCGCTGGCAGGCTTGGACCACCCCCAATGAATTCGGGATTGTCGACCTCAACAAACCGCTCGGCATGTTAAAAGAGGTCACCGGCTATGCCACCACCACCTTCCAAAGCCCCACCGCCCGCTCCGCCGAAATCCGTCTCGGCTGCAAAAACGCCTGGAAACTCTGGCTCAACGGCCAGCCCGTCTTCGCCCGCGATGAATACCACCGCGGCATGAAAATCGACCAATACCGTTTCCCCATCCAACTCAAAGCCGGCCCCAACCAGATTCTCCTCAAAATTTGCCAGAACGAGCAAACCGAAACCTGGACCGTCCAATGGGACTTCCAGCTCCGCCTCTGCGACGCCACCGGCACCGCCCTCCTCGACCCCACCCGCCCTCCCACCCCGGAAGCCGCCCTCAAAGGAAAACCCTAAGCCAGACCGCCGGTCCCACACCTTTCAATATTCAACGTTCAACGTTAACCCAACCTTCCCGCCCAACATGCACCCCCCGCAAGCCGCCTCCATTCGACGTTCAACGTTCGACGTTCAACGTTCAACGTTCCAACATTTCTTCTTCCCCACTCTCCTCACCACCCTCACCCTCACCTTCACTCTTCCCTTCCCCTCCGCCCACGCCGCATCCGCAACCGACTGGCTCCAATTCCGCGGCCCCAACGCCTCCTCCGTCACCCACTCCCCCGCCTCCAGCCAGCTTCCCATCACCCTTTCCCCAGCGGATATTGCCTGGAAAACCGACCTCCCCGGCCGCGGCCTTTCCTCTCCGGTCATCATCGGCACCCGCCTTTACCTGACAGCCGCCAGCGGCCCCGAGCAGGAGACCCTCCACATCCTCTGCTACGACACCGCCACCGGCAAAAAACAGTGGGAGCGCCGCTTCCAGGCCACCGGCCGCACCATGTGCCACGAAAAAACCTGCGTCGCCGCCCCCACCCCCGCCAGCGACGGCACCCGCCTTTACGCCCTCTTTTCCTCCAACGACTGCTTCGCCCTCGACCTCGACGGCAATCTCCTCTGGCTGCGCAGCTTCACCCTCGACTACCCGAACGCCAGCAACAGTCTCGGCCTCGCCTCCTCTCCCATCATCGCCGACGGCGTGCTCATCACCCAGATCGAAAACGATGGCGATTCCTTCACCGCCGCCCTCGACCCCGCCACTGGCATCAACCTCTGGAAACTCTCCCGGCCCAAAACCGCCAACTGGACCTCCCCCACCACCTGGACCGACCCCAGCGCCCAGCGCTCCCTGCTTCTCCTGACTTCCAACGAAGGCGTCAGCGCTCTCGATCCCAAAACCGGCAAGGAACAATGGACCCTGCCCAAACCCGGCCCCGTCATCGCCAGCAGCGGCATTGGGGAAAAACATCTCGCCGTTCCCTGTCCTGGCAAAGGCCTCGCCGTCTGGAACCTGAGTGGAGGCACCACCCCGCCCACCCTCGCATGGGAATCCCCCCAGATCAGCTCCGGCACCGCCAGTCCGCTCCTCGCCGGTCCTCACGTCTTCTCCATCAACAGCGCCGGCGTCCTCACCTGTGCCGATCTCGCCAGCGGCGGGCGCCCGTGGAAACTCCGGCTCGAAGGCCCCTTCTCCGCCAGCCCCATCCTCGCCCATAAAACCCTTTACGCCGTCAGCGAACGTGGTCTCCTGCAAGCCGTCGACACCACCACCCCCGAGGGCACCATCACCGGAAAGCTGGACCTTGCCGCCACCATCCTCAGCACCCCCTCCCTCTCCGGCAACTCCCTCTACCTCCGCAGCGATGCCACCCTCTGGCGCATTGGAAAATAGCCCTTCCGCCCCCTGCGCCCTCCCCTTTTCCCTACGGAAAACCCAAGCAACCACCCGCAACCCTCCACCACCCACCATGCCCCCACTCCGCGCCCTCACCGTCGCCCTCCTCAGCACCATCACCCTCGCCTCCGCCCAGGACAAAGCCCCTGCGCCCAACACCCTGACTGCCGCCGAAAAAGCCGCAGGCTGGCAATTGCTCTTCAACGGCTCCGACCTCAAAGGCTGGTCCAACTTCAAAAAAGACACCATCCGCCCCGGCTGGCAGGTCAAGGACGGCACCCTCGCCTGCGTGGACCCTCACAACGCCGGAGACCTCGTCAACGCTGCCACCTTCGGCTGGTTCGAGCTGCAGCTCGAATACAACATCAGCCCCGCCGGCAACAGCGGCATCATCTTCCACGTCACTGACAAAGCGGATGCCGTCTGGGCCACCGGCCCCGAATTCCAGCTCGAAGACAACGTCCTCGCTGCGGACAAACAACGCTGCGGCTGGCTCTACGGCCTCTATCAGCCCCCCATCGACCCCAAAACCAACCAAATCCTTGACGCCACCAAACCCGCCGGCGAATGGAATCACGTCCGCCTCGTCATCGGCTCTGACAAATGCTTCCACGAGATCAACGGCGTCCGCTACTTCGAATACGTCTTTGGCAGCGAAGACTTCAAAAAGCGCATCGCCGCCAGCAAATTCGGCAGCATGCCCGAATTCGCCAAATCCGGCAGTGGCTCCATCGCCCTCCAGGGAGACCACGGCGCCGTCTCCTTCCGCAACATCAAAGTAAAGCCCCTCAAGTAACCGGGGAGCCCCTCGCCTCCCAACCCGCCTCCACTTCCCTGGCCTCCCTGACTCCCTTTCAGGCCGGTGCCAGGGAAGTTTGGTGGAAATCCGGCAGGTTCCATCCGGCGGCATGCTGACCTCACCGCGACCGCACGGGCATTTGCCGGAACACAGGCGTCCCGCCTGTGCCGGCGCGCAGTCGTCCCGACCGCAGTTTCCCGCCCTGCCGCCTCCCGTCGGGACGACGAACAGCCTGCACAGGCGGGACGCCTGTATTCCGGCCCTGACCCGCCCCACTCCCCTGCACCACCTCTGACAAATGCTTCGGCACAGCCGCCCTTCAATCCCCCACGGACTTCGCGAATAACCTTTCTCAGATTCCTCAGTGGGCGGAGTAGCTCTCCGCCAGCAGTTTTCCCAGTTCAACAATGCCCGCCGTGGTGATAACCAGCTTCTCTTCCTGAGCGGGAAGGTTGAAGGCCTTCAAGTGGATCAAGGCGGGGTCTGCGGCGGCGAGGGCGGCCAGGTTTGCGGTAACGTCGATGCGGTTCAGCCCTTCCCCTTCGCTGGGGGGTTGCTGGCTGACAAACCACTTCAGCGCAGGCTGTGCCAAATCCAGGCGGCTTTGGGCGATGGTGGACTTCAGCCATTTGGCGGCGTGGTTCCGGTATGGGCCAAAGGCCATATCATTTTCCCCGGCGTGATAAAAAATGGCGGCCAGTTCCACCGGGTGTCCTTTGGCCTGCAGCTCCCTGACGGATTCCTGGATGAAGGCGATGAAGGCCGGGTAGAGGTTCCGTTCCCTGGCACCGGTGCCCTCAGGTGTCCAATCGTTCATCTGCGAACCGCTGTGGGTGAATTTGGCGATGGCAATGTTCCCGGTGACTTTGGTCTGCAATGCTTTTCCAAAGCTGAGTTCCGGACCAAAGGTGCCGTAATACCCGGCGGGGCCGAGGGGTTCCCAGCCATGGGAGGTTTTGTAACCGCCACCGAGACTGTATTTGTAGGCAACACCGGCTTGGTCGGCCGCCAGCGATGCCATGCCTGGCAGGGAATTGAGGTCCTGCGTGAAGGCCCGCTCGCCTTCCATGTTGCGGTGCCCGGCGAGGATGAACAGCTTGACCGGGCTGCCCTTGGCATAAGGCCAAACCTTGAGCGGCCGGTCACTGGGCGGCAATTTTCCTATCGTCCGCAGATAGGCGTCAGCGTAATTCCCACCATGCTCCAACTGGCCCAGGGTGCCATAGTGATAATGCAATCCCTCCCCGCCGCCAATCTCCACGGCGTCGTGCGAAGTGGGAATGTATTCCGCCAGGGGGTCAGTGGTGGTGACCGCCTTCTGGCCGGTGCGGATGGCATCCATGTTCCCGCGGTTGTCCATGCCCCAGATGGTCTTGGTGCAAAGCTCGCCGATGTAGAATTTCAGATCCGGCGTTTTAAGGTCGCGCCGCCAGCTGGCGAGGAAGTTTTTCAGATTCCTGCCATAGGCCGGTTTGAACTCCTTGCTGAACATATCATTCTCGCCCTGATGCCACATGAAGCCCTCGATCCGGTAAGACGTCTTCTTCCGGTCCAGTCCGGCGAGGGAGGACTGCACCAGCTGCAGGGCCAGCGGGTATAGTTTAAAACCATCAGAAGTGTCAGGATTCCAATCGCCTCCCAGGGTGGTCCCGCCGGCCGCGCATTTGATGATTGCGATGGGGGCTCCGGTTTCCTGGGAAACGCGCCGGGCAAAACTGAGTTCCGGCCCGACCACCCCGTCCACCGGCTGGAGCGCCACCCAGCCGTTGGAGGTCAGTTTGTCCTCCCGGCCGATGTTGTAGGAATACAGGATTTTGTCCTGAGGCAGATCCAGTCCGGCAAAGGGGGGGAACTTTTTGATATCCTGCATCTTCGAATCCGAGCCCACCATGTTGGACTGGCCGGCGAAGATGAAGACGCGCAGGGTGGTGGTGTCGTTATCAGGCGTAGTGGTTCCGGCACAGCAGGCTGCCACTGGAGCCAGCAAAAAAGCCGCGAAAAAGGAACAGCAGTGCTTCATGTTATTGGATAGGGATGAGTTCCGGGGTTTCCGTCGAGGTTTCGATGGCACGGATGGTTTCGCGGACACACTTGGCTTTCATGATCATCAAATCCTGCGGGAAATCCTTTTCATCCTTTTCAAAGTAATCGCCAATCCTGGTCAGTTCGGGAATGACCGCCTTGGCATGGGTGCCGTAACTGAGCAGGATTTTCATCAACTCCGGCGTCCGTTCCTGACTGGCCCAGGGATTCTGATCCCGGGTGTATTTGACGCAGGCATTGATGCCTTCTGCGATCTGGTGTTTCGCCAGCAACCGGAGTCCTTCGAGCCGGATCGTATCAGCGAACATTTCGCCGCTCGGGGCGGGTTCCATCACCGCCTGGTAGATGGCCGGCAGCAGCGGGTTGATTTCACTGATGGACAGATTCCGGTAAACCGAGCCGAGGGCTCCCCGCGCCCGGCCATCCTGATTGCGGAGGCCGGCCCGCACCGCTTTGTAGAGCGCGGCGCGGTCCACTCCTTCCAGGGAGCGGCTGAGCATTCCGTCACCCTGCTCTCCATGGGTGTCAAACAGGGCAAAGGAAAGATACCGCTGCTGCATCCCGCGGGGATCATTTTTGGCATCCACCTGTGCCAGCAGTTCGAGCAGTTGCGGCACCGCCGGCCTTGCCGGGGCTCCGATCCCGGCCAAGGCATCCGCGGCTTTAATGCGCAGCCACGGGTCCTTGGCGGCCAAGGTTTTCCGCAGCGGCTCCACCGCCGGTGCCGCCCGTTCCTTCAGCGCGGCCAAGGCCTGGCAGGCCCCATAGCGGGATTCGAGGCCAGGGGACTCCAGCATTTTCATCAGGGCCGGCAGGGGTGCCTCCTTGCGGTGGGCCAGGGCCATGGCGGCGCGGTCGCGCACCACCGGTGACCAACTGCCAAGTCGCTGCAGCAATTGTTCTTCCGTGAGTTCTTCGTAGGCTTTGGTCCGTTCTTTATTGCTCCAGCCGCGGCCATCGCTGATGAGCGACTGCGCGGCAGCGGCATTCAGTTGTGGGGTGATCCCCGGCCGCTTGCCTGTCAGATAAATCTTTTTCAGCGGCATGGCATAGGCCAGCAGATAGCCGCCGGTGGCGTCCCAGCCCGCATAGCTGTCCCGGTCTTTTTCCGGCGGGCCCTGGTGGGGAAAAGCCCCATCCCAGCGCCGGGCGAGATCAAAATACCAACTGCCAAATTCATTCATCCACGCCCCGGTCGCTTGAGGGCCGGATTGGGCCACGCCCGGCATGGCCCACAGGATATTGAAAAAATTGCCGGTGTGTCCGGTATCCCGTTCCGGGCCGTGGGAGGCGACACTCATCCTGGAGAAAAACTCCGCCCCCTGCGCTTCACCGAGCAGATTGAACAGCACCGCCGCCATGCCACACTTGCCATTGTCATCATGGTTCTGGATCCAGGGATGATGGTCGCCGTAGGGAATCGCTCCCTTGCCGATGTAAAACCGCAGCAGACGGGCACTCATTTCGATGGCGCGGGACACCTCCGGGTCTTTCACCCCGGCCTCGCGGGCCAGCACCAGCGAAATGGTCAGCGGCAGTCCTGGCGAATTCATCATGCCATAACCGCCAAGCCGTCCATCGGGTATGGCAAACCCATGCCCCCAGGAACCGACCGCGCTCTGCCCCTTCGCCGCTTCCAGGGCGAGACGCCGCAATCCTGGGATCATCGACTGGTCTCCGGTCGCCAGCACATATTCGGACAGCAGGATCGTCACATATCCATAATGCCAGGTTTTCATGCCTTGGCTGGTGAAGGCTGCCGCCCATTGCGCTTCCTGCCTGACCAGCGGGAGGTAGGCAGGATTGCCGCTGGCGAGGAGGGCGAGCGCATTCAGGGAACGCACGATGGGGTCCTCCTCATGACTGCTCTGGGTCATCCGCTCTGCCAAGGCCTTGCAGCCCTGCTCCAGAATACGCTGCGACTTCGCGCAGTTAAAAGGCGCGGTGGCGCTGTAGCTGCCGGGCACGGGGAGTTTGAGGGCCACCTCCTCCGCCTTGCCAGAGCGCCAACGGGTCAGGGTGAGCTTCCCTCCACCCGCTTCCGATTCTGCCAGGGTGAGGGCCTTGCCGGTTTCGACCCGTGGGTCGTAGGAAAATGGCTTGCCGCCCACCCCCAGCAGCACATCGCCCACGGCCAGGATGCCATCGGCAGGGGATCCCTGATCCACTTTTGTTATGGCAATCTGCCGGGCTTCCCTGGTATCCATCCGGTCGCAAAACATCCAGCCGCGCAGTCCGGTGGGGCCGAGGTTCCAGTCGTGTTTGGCCTCTGCCGGAATCGTGCCGCCCTGGGTAAAGTCAGGGATCGCCGGCGCTTTTTCCCTGGCGAAAACGGGATAAGGAATCGCGAGCAGGGCCGCCACCGTCATGGAAAGGAAGGAGAATTTCATCATTGGGGGTTTGTTGGGGGATTGAGTCCGGTCATGGCCTGGGCGAGGCCCTGTCCGATGCGTCCGAGGATTTTGGCCGAGCCCAGATAGTGGTATTCGAGGTTGGAAATGCCTTTCTCCAGCATCAGCCGCTCACGCTCCGTCAGGCCCTCCTTCAGCATTGGCTCCAATGCCGCCCCGGCAGCGGCTGGTGTCAATTGACCGTCCTCCGCGAGTTTTCCGGCGCGCTGTTTGATCCTGTTTTCCTTTTCCCTGGCAGCCGTCAGCTCCTGGTCCCAGAATTTTTCAGTCCTGACGGCGGCGACATTGCCTTGGAATTCCGGCATCCCCGCCGGGGCGGCCATGGCATTGCGGAAGTTGTCGTGAATGGTTTTATAGCGTTGTTGGTCAGGACCATATTCCGCCGTGGATCCTCCGATACCCAACACCCCGATGACAAACGGCAGCTTCGGTATGTTGAGATCCTTGCGCACGTCACGGATCAACTGCGCCATCACCACACTATAGGCATCATAGCCGCCGGGTTCACCGCGTTGTGGATAAGTGCTGCTATCGACCATGTCGTTCCATCCCTGGAACCAGACGAAACCAGCCAATTGATAGCCCAGTGTGGGCTGGTAATCCGGCACCACCCGCTTGATGTCGCCCAACACCCTCTTCACATGGTCAACCATCAGCCGGTAATAAACCCCCGTCTCCTCCGCTTTGGCGGCTTTGATGGCTTCAGGATCTTTGCCCTCCTTTTGGAAAGCCGCCAACTGAGGCTCATGAAACACATACGGTCCGGCTCCCGGGGGCCGGAAATCAGTGTTCAGGCTCTTGCCGCCCCAGGCGGTTTTGATGAGGAGAACTGGGGCTCCGGTCACTTTTTCCAGGTAAATACCAAACGTGAACTCCGGGCCGATCTTCTCTGCCGAAGCGCCAAATCCCGCTGTCAGTTTCCCCGTCTGCTCCGTTTCTGCACAGCCGATGGAAGATATCCACACCCGGTCACAAACTTTCGGTTTTCCATCCGGGCCCAGCATCTCAGCAAGCATGGGCTTGGTGGCCGGGTCCATCCCAATGTGCTCAAAGGTGCGGATCATGGCGTGGCCCTGCATGTTCGACTGGCCCGCCAGGATGTAAACCTGGAGCGGTTTCGGTGCTGCGGCGCGAAGGTGCCCGCAATGGAGCGCCACAAGGGTAAATAGAGCAAGGATGGATTTCATAGCCAGGCAGAATGTAAAAAACCAGCACCCCGGGGGATCACGGGGCCGCGATGACAAAGGCCGGCCGGGAGAGCACCCCTTTGGATAGAGCCCCATAGTGGTCGGAGCGCCAGAAATCTTTCAGGTCAGCCGCAGTGATGAGTTGGAGCCCGGGACTGGCCACGGCGGGATTGCACAGAATGTAGAGGTTTTCCTCCGCGAGATACCCACACACATTCAGCGTATGACCGGCGCTGCCGCCGGGGTATTGCGGGCCGATGTATTTGAAGTCCACTACCACGGGCCGCCCGCCATCGAGTTCGCTTTTCAAGCGGGCCGTGGCTTGGGCGAATCCCTCGTCATCCGGCGTGAAGGTGAGGAGTTTCCAGTGCTGGCCGATCTTACCGGCGGCGTCGAGCAGGTCGCCCCAGTCGGTTCCGGTGCCCAGCGGGGAGGGGCATAACTTCTTGAAGTCCCACCCGCCAAGGGTATGCCCCTGGAACCGGGCGAAGGTGGCGCAGGCGGTGGAACCGCAGTTGTTGTAACCCTGATGAATGTGCGGCATCTGCACAAAGGCAAATTTGCCAGGCTCGCTTTTCCGCTGGCGGACGCTGATGAGTTTCAGCAGGTCCGCGCCCTGCTGGGCCGAGGCACTGGCGGAGGGCTGGGCCGGATGCCCGGTGGGGCCGGTGGGGAGGAGTTGTGAGGCTTTGCTCCAGTTGGCCTTCGCCGCCTCCAGTTCGCCCGCCTGGAACTGCATCTCCCCCAGGACCACCAGACCGGAGGGATCATTCAGTTCCGCCGCCCGCTCTGCCAGCTGACGGGCCTGCACGGGATCGGGCGGCACGCCTTCGCCTGACAAAAAGGCCATCGCCGCACAGGAGGCTGCCCGCCCGTGGCCGCTGGCTGCCGCCTGCTTCCAGGATTCCAGCGCCTTGGGGCAATCCTGTCCGGTGCCCTGCGCACCGTAGTAACATTGGCCGAGATTGAAGGCTGCCGCAGCGGATTGCCCGGCGGCCGCTTTGAAATAACCAAAGGCAATTTCCGGACTCCGCTCCACCACCGCACCCCGCAGGTAAGCAAAGCCGATGAAATCCATCGCGTCCACATTGCCACGGTCCGCCGCCCGATGAGCCCACTTCATCGCCTCGGCATCGTCCTTGGGGGTGCCTTTCCCATCCCGGTAGCAGCAGGCCAGTTCCAACTGCGCTGCCGTATCGCCGCTGCCCGCCCTTTCAGTGAGAGCTTTTAAATCGGGCGCAGGTCCAGCAAGGGAATGAAGGGCGGTCATGAGGATAGCGGCAGTAGTGATCGGAGTGAGTTTCATCATATGGCCGCGTTTACCTTTGAAAGATACGGGCTTCCAAGGCAAATCCATTCACGTCATGAGGTTCATTCCAGCCCCCCGTGACTGCAAAAGGATCAGGGATCTATTAGCTCCTTCCCGCGGAAACGGGGCAAGTCTTCCGCGCGGCGCGAAAGACGACACGCAGGGGCGCGTGTGCTCCCCATCCATTTGCCGCGTGGGTTTACCCGGGTGGGGCGGCATGCGGGGAGAACAGGCGTCGCGCCTGTCCCGCCGGGTGTCCCACCCGGTGCCGGTGCCTTGGCAGGAACCTACTGCAAGGATACATACATGGACCGGGGCATTGAGTTCCCAAGGCTCCGGCACCCGGCAGGATGCCGGGCGGGACAGGCGGGACGCCTGTTCTCCCCGGCAATTGCCATTTCCCCGTCCCGGGTGCGCCAGCTCCTGCGGGCGGGCGAGAAGTCCAAGCCCAGCTTCTGCTTTCAAGCATCAGCAGAGCCCGCTTCCGGAGCCACAAGGGCGGCCAAAGCCCCCTTCCTCCGGTGCAGCCTGACCCGATGGAGGTGAAAACCGAATTTAAGCGAGGAAAAGCGCCCGGAAGCTTTCCCCACTGATGCCCGGGCCTCAAACCGGTCCTGAACCGGACCCTGCCCAAAGGCCAACCGCGGATTGTTCAACCACCGGTATCATCGGGGGTTTCGTCCGATGATAACCATGGTCATTGGCATCTTTGTTACTCAACCCGCTCAAACACTTCAACACCCCAGCTCGATTCTTCGCCAGAACCATCCACTTGGGAAAAGCCTCAACGGCGGAGCGGTTTGCGGCAGCACTTGATCTGTTGCCCGATATCCACAAGGTAAGAAAAGCGAGGTGGCTGCGATTCCTGGCCCATAAGCGATGCCCTTTGAAATTAGTGGCATACCAAAGCTCGTAATCATCGGATTCCTCAGGCGGCACCTCCCTGAAAAGCCCACAGGTCTCACAGACAATCCGCCTTACCCCCATCTTGCTAAAGACCTCTCGATAGCTCCCGGTCTTCCCGTTTGGATGCATGTGTGCCACCGCCTTGGCCGTGCATTTTGGACACTTAATGCTGTAAACGGGGTTATTCATGCCAACATAGATTCAGCCCCAAATCCGGGGCTGAAAAGTGATATTTTCAAAAGAAGGGATACGGTAAAAATCGCGGTTGCCTGAGAGAGAGCGGTGAGAGGAGGAACGGGAAGCGTTGCGGTGGCTGGACTCCGCCGGAGAACGGCAGCGTGCTGCCTGCGGGAAAGCGGAGTCAAGCCATCCGCACTCCACAGGGATGGGGTCTCCAGAGGCAAGCCATCTCCGGGGGGCTGTGCCGGTTCGCCCTCGCCACCGGTGGTTTGCGCCCAATCACCAACCCGAGGATAGGCCATGAACATGGGAATCGTATGGGCTTGACGCCCGTGGCTGATTTTGATGTTCCTTGGCCTGCCGCGCGTTTCGTTCCGGACGTTTTTCCTTCAACCACCCTCAACTTCGATCAAGATGACAAAAATCATTCGCTTTACAGCCCTCTGGGCTTTGACCTGCGGCCCCCTGTGGGCGGCGGAACGGAAACTGGAAATCCTGGAGGGGGACCGGGTGTTGCTGATCGGGGATGCGTTTATCGAGCGGGAAAACAATTATGGATATCTTGAGGCCAAGATGCGTCAGGAATTCCCGGGGAAGAGTTTTGCGGTGCGGAATCTGGGTTACAGTGGGGATAGCCCGCTGGGGGCCTCGCGGGCGAGCTTCGATCCGGTGGAACGCGGCACGGAGTTTTTGAAGGAGCAACTGGCGGTGGTGAAACCGACGGTGGCGGTGCTGGGCTATGGGATGGCGGCCAGCTTGGATGATTTGACCTACCGGAAAAATGATCCGGCGCTGAATCCCGACCCCGCCCGCTATGGCGTGGACCACAGCCCGGAAAAATTCCGCCGGGAACTGCTGACCCTGATGGATCTGATCCGGCAGGCCAGCCCCGGAGGCAAGGTCCGCTTCGTTTTTGTGGGGCCGGTGCGCCATGAGGACCTGCGGAACAGCCGGCCCGGCTTGCCGGATCCGGCGGAACACAATGCGCTGATCGCCCAGTATGAAAAGCTCATCGAAACCCTGGCGGCGGAGCAGCAGGCTCCCTTCATCCGCGGGGAATGGAAACAGTCGGCCAGCATCGACCTGGCCAGCGCCACGGATAATGGCATCCATCTCACGCCGCGCGGATTTCAGGCGATGAGCCAGAGCTTTGCGGCGCAACTGGGCTGGACCACCAGCACCAGCACCGGCGCATGGGATGCGGAAACGCCGGGGCAAAAGACGCTGCGGGAAGCCATCCTGCGGAAAAACGCGCTGTTCTTCCACCGCAGCCGCCCGGCGAATTACACTTACATCTTTGGCTTCCGCAAAGGCGAGCAGGGCCGCAATGCGGTGGAGATTCCGAAGTTTGACCCCCTGGTGGAAAAGGCCGAAGCCAACGTGATCGGCATCGCGGCGGGCCAACCCAGCACCCTGCCGCCGGAGGCCCCCAGCGAGACCAAGCTGCCGGTCCTCCCTGCCCTGCCCCGCCCTGACTTCACGCTCGATACCGGGCTGGAGATGACGACCTTTGCCGAGAACCCGCTGCTGGAAAAACCAGTGGGCATGAATTGGGATACCTCCGGGCGCTTGTGGGTCGCCACTTCCAACACCTATCCGCAGGTGAATCCGGATGACCTGGGCGCGCAGATGGAGGGGAATTCGGCCAAGTTCGGTCCTTCCACGGGCAATGACCGCATCATTTTGCTGGAGGACACGAACCGGGATGGCGTGGCTGATATCTCGCGCATCATCGCAGACAAGCTGCTCATCCCTGCCGGCGTCGCCCCTGACAACAACGGCGGTTGCTTCGTGGGGGCCAGCACGGAGCTGCTCCACCTGAGCAAACCAGGCGCGGACGGTCTGATGTCCGAGCGCCGCATTGTGCTCAGTGGCTTTGGCACGGAGGACACCCACCACATCATCCACGGACTGCATTGGGGCATTGATGGCCGCCTGTATTTCCATCAGACAATCTACATCCACTCGCACATCGAAACCCCCTGGGGCCTGGTGCGGGCGAATTCCGGCACCGCCTTTGCCTATGATCCCAACACGGAACGCCTGGAGGTGCACTCCAAGGGGCTCGTTAACTGCTGGGGCCAGCAGGAGGATACCAAGGGGCAAACCTTCCTGACCTCCGGCGCGGATGGAAACGGCATCAGCTGGGCCTTCCCCGGGGCCGTCCTGCCGCCCTCGGAAGGAGCCCGGCGCACCATTGATAGCATCAGTCCCGGATCCTATCCGAAGTTCTGCGGCCTGGAAATCATCAACAGCCCACTCTTTGGCCCGGAATGGCAGGGCAATGCCATCACCAACGATTTCCGAGCCCACCGCATCGTGCGCTTCAGCTACAATGATTTCACGGAAGCCCCTAACCCCGCCGAGCGGAAATCCGGCTACGTGACCCAGACGCAGGCCGACATCACCCGCACCAGCGACGCCGCCTTCCGTCCCATCGCCCTGGCCATGGGCCCCGATGGGGCGCTGTATGTCGCGGATTGGACCAATCCGATCATCAACCACGGCGAAGTCGATTTCCGCGATCCCCGCCGTGACAAACAACGCGGCCGTATCTGGCGCATCGCCCCCAAGGACAGCAAGCCCTTGGCATGGGAACCCACCGCAGGACAACCGGTCGACAAGCTGCTGACCCGGCTGCTTTCCGCGAACCGCTGGGAGTTTGAACAAGCCCGCCGGGAACTGGCCAAGGTGCCCGTGGCCGATCTCCAGAAGGCGCTGGCGATTTGGGTGAAGGATGAAACTACCCGACGCCATGCCGCATGGCTGCTCAGCGGCCGCACCAGCGATACCGCCCATCTGCTGGCCATGGTGAATCCTGCCGCTACGGACCATACGAGTGTCCAGGTCGGCTTGCGTGAACTTGGCAAGGCCTATGGCGCCCAAGGCATCACGGATCCCGGCCCCATCGCCCCATGGCTGGAGGAAAACCGCGACCCCCGCGCGAGGCTGGAGGCCTTCCGGGCCCTCGCCCGCATCCGCACCTTTGAAAGTGCCGACCTCGTGCTGAAGCACCTGCCCAAAAATCCTGCTGACGCCTTCCTCGACTTTGCCGCCTGGACCAGCGTCAATGAGTTGGCCAAACCCTGGCTGGAGGAGATCGCCAGCCATCCGGAAAAACTCGCCGGCCGTGAGGAACAACTCGCCGTGCTCACCGGCATCGCTGCTCCGCTGATCACCGCTCCTTACATGCAACGTCTCTTCGCCGGGCGCACCCTTGATGCGGACGGCACCGGCCCGTGGATCGAACTGATCGGCAAGTCCGGAGGCGAGGGCGAACTGAACACGCTGTTCACCAGCTTTGTCAGGGAAGGTGCCCTGAACCCAGCCGCGCGTCTCCGGGCCGCCAACGCCCTCACGGATGCCGCCAAAACGCGGAACGCCCGCCCCGCCGGGGACCTGTCGGGCATCGCGCCGCTCCTGAACGCTACAGATCCCAAGCTGCAGGCTGCCGCGATCAATCTCGCCGGGGAATGGGGCCAGACTTCACTGGTGCCCCAGATTGCCACCTTTGCCGGGAATGAAAAGAATGACGAATTGCGCTGGGTTGCCCTCAATGCCCTGCGGAAGATAGGACAGCAGCCCACCGTTGATGCCTTGCGCCAACTGGTCGCCGCAGACCGCCCCGCCAGCATCCGGCGCGATGCCCTCCTGCCTTTTGCGGTGCATGCGCCGGGAGACGCCATGAAAGTCCTGCCTACCATTCTGGTGCAAATCAGTGAGCGCAGCTCCGCGCTGACATTGTGGCGCGAGCTTTTCCAAAACAAAGCCTTCGCCGAATTGTTCGCCGGGGACCTGCCCAAAGACCTGCCCGCCGATGCCTATAGCACCGCGCTCGAAGTCGCCAAAGGCATGGGCGGACGGGGCAAGGCCCTCGTCGCCGCTCTCTCCCCGATCGCCGGCACCGCCCCCGCCGTCCGCGATTTTGCTGCTGAAGTGGCCAGCCTGATGGAAGCGGTTAAATCAGAATCCAACCCAGCAGAAGGGGAACTCGTCTACCGCCGCGCCGGCTGTGCCATCTGCCACGCCATCGGCGGCGTCGGCGGGAAATTCGGCCCTGACTTCTCCAGCATCGGGGCCAGCGCCCCGCTGGATTATATCATCGAAAGCACCATCAACCCTGCTGCCAAGGTCAAGGAAGGCTATCATGGTTTCTCCTACACCCTGAAGGACGGCAGCATCATGGTAGGCATCCCGGCCCGGGAAACCGCCACCGAAGTCATCATCCGCCCCGCCCCCGGCACCGAACTGTCCGTGATCAAAGCGAACATTGTCAAAAAGGAAAACATCGGCAGCCTCATGCCGATGGGCTTTGCAGACGCCCTTGATGCCCCCGCCAAGCGGAACCTCTACGCCTTCCTAGGCCAGATCGGCCGCCCCGGGCCCTTCGATGCCAGCAAAGCCAACGTCGCCCGCATCTGGAAATTCACCAGCGCCGCACCCAGCCCTGCTGAATCCAAGGAAGAACCTGCCTACGCCCCTACCCTGATCAACGGCCAGCTCCCCACCGCCGGCCTGCCGGAACAACCCTATGCCACCGCGAAATTCACCGCCTCCAGCACCACCAAACAACCGCTCATCCTGACCGGAGCCAAGGCCGCCTGGATGGACCACCAGCCTATCACCCTCACCAACGGCCGCTATGAAACCCCCATCCCCGCCGGCCCTCACACCCTGACTATCACTCCAGACCGCAGCGTCCCCCACCTCAAAGCCCAGGGCGATGACGTGACCTTCCTGGATTTCCAGTGAGGTGGCGTAGGCAGCACGTTTTCAGCTAAGAGGCGGGAGATCCGGCAGGGTGAGGTTCCCTTTCGCCTGGCCTTCCTCAATGAGGCGGGTGATGCGCATGGCGAGGTCCAGGGCGGCGGCGGCTTCACGGCCGCCGACGCGGGGACGCAGGCCGTGGCGGGCGCACTCGGCAAAGGCGGCGAGTTCCAACTTGAGCGGCTCATCCTTTTCCACGGTGACGTCCTCACAGACGATCTCCATGCCCTCGCGGCGGTAGATTTTACCTTCCTGGGCTTGGTAGTCGAGGGAGAGATAGGCGTCGCCCTGGAAGACGCGGAGCTTGCGGAGGCGTTCCGGGCTGATGCGGCTGGCGGTGAGATTGGCCACGCAGCCATTGGCAAAGCGTAGCCGGGCATTGGCGATGTCCTCGCGGCGGGTCAGCACGGGCACCCCTACGGCGTCAATGCTTTCCACGGGGCTGCGCACCAGGTTCAGCACGATCTCGATGTCGTGGATCATGAGGTCGAGCACGACCCCGATATCGATGCTGCGGTTCGGGAACGGGGAGAGGCGGTGGGCTTCAATGAAGCGGGGACTGGTAAGGCGCTCCTCCAGCAGGCTCATGACCGGATTGAATCGCTCGATGTGACCCACCTGGAGGACGAGGGATTTGGCCTTGGCCAGGGCGGCCAGTTCCAGGGCCTGCTCGGTGTTATCGGTGATTGGTTTTTCGATTAGGATATGCTTCCCGGCTTCAAGGAGCTTTTTGCCGGTTTCGTAGTGATAGAGGGTAGGGGTGGCGATAGTGATGGCCTCGGTCCAGGAGGCCAGTTCCTCAAGGGAAGTGGCGGCGCGGGTGCCGTGTTCGGCGGCCAGTTCGGCGGCGCGCGCGTGGTCCACATCAAAGATGCCCGCCAGTTTGACTCCAGGCAGGCTGGCCAGCACCCGGGCATGATTCCGCCCAATCGCTCCAACGCCAGCAACTCCCATGGAAAGGTCTTTTTGTTCAATCATCCCTGCCTGTGACACGCTTTCCCGGAGGCGTCAAACCCGGGGGGGTGGGCCAGGCGGGGTAGATGGCCATCCGCCTGAAAACCGGGATGAATTTGAACAGAAGGGCACCAAGGACAGGAAGCGAATCCCTTACGGTCTGGGAAACGGGAGATGCAGCCGGACGTCGTGGCCAAAGCCCCTGACTAAACCCGTTGCCAACGGGCGGCCTGGATGCGTTTCCCGGCGTCGAGCCATTGCTGCTCGAAGTCGGTGACCGGATAGAATTCACTATCAGGAATCCAGGGCAGGCGGGTGAAGTGCGGAGAGAGGTCGACGACACCGGTAGCTTCCGTGTAGTAATCTTCGTGGTCGGTTTTAAAGAGAAAATCCGCCCCCGGGGCGAGGGCGCGGTGGATGCCCTGGAGGTTATCCGGCGCGACGAAGCGGTGGAACGCGTGGCGTTTTTTCGGCCAGGGATCGGGGAATAGCAGATGAATGCGGCTGGCACAGCCGGCGGGGAGCAGCCATGAGAGGGTGTAGGCGCTTTCCAGATGAATGACGCGGACGTTGCTCAGTTGTTGCGAAGCGGCGAGGCGGCAGATGCGGCGGATGCGGCCTGAGAGGCGTTCTATGCCGAGGAAGTTCCGCTCCGGATAGTGCGCCGCCATGCGCTGGAGGAAGGTGCCATCCCCGCAGCCCACGTCCAGCTCAAGCGGATGCCGGGAGTCAGGAAAAAGGGAGCCGGGGTCCAGCTCAGCAAAGTAGTTGGCTGGAAGGACTTCGACCATGCCGGGGGTGATCACGCGAACCGGAAAGGGCGTCCAGGCTTGTCAGGACCCTGGTGGGTTGGAGGAAGGGTGGGGCCGAATGGGGATAGGGCGAAGGAGGGGCTGGCGGGAGCGGCTCCGCTCCCGGACTGGATGGGATGGCCACTGAGGGCTTCCAGCAGATTGAGCAGTTCTCCCAGAGCTGCGGACTGGGCTGGGGTAGGCTGGCGGGATTGACCGATCAGGGTGATCTGAACCAGGCCGGAAGTGAGGTTTGGCCCCGGGGTGATCCAAGTGATTTGGCCATCGCGGGAGCGGGAGCCATTACCGATCACAAAACGGGCGGCAGGAGCGGAGGAGGGCGGAGATTGCAGGGAAATCAGCGCGGCATTGCCCCGGTTGGCTCCACTCCAGTTAATTTGAACAGTGAGTGGTGCCGGGGCCGTGGCGGCAGCCGTCAGGGATTCGCGCAGGGGGCGGGTGATGAAAGCAAGCGGCCGGGCCGCCGCGTCCTGCATGAGCGGCGCGAGATTCAACGGGGGGGCGGGCTGGAACCGGGCCACCGCGCGGGTGGCAGGGGCGGGCGTCTTCAGCACCAGCACAGGGCGGCGCTTTTCGCGGTGGGTGGGCGCGTCTTCATCGCTCCAGGACACCGCGACTCCAGCGACGAGGATCCGCAGGGGGCTGGGATTGGACGCATTTTTTCCCTCGCCTATAGCATGGATTGCGCGAAGATGACCGATGATTACCAGCAGCACGGACATTCCCGCCATCAACCAAACCTGCAGGAGGGGATCCCGGAGGCGTTGCTGGAGAGTCAGCGGGGAGGCTGGAGGAGACGGAAGGTGCATGGCAGAAAACTGGTAGTAATACTTAAGACATATTAACTTCCTTGCAAGTCCAGGCTCAATGATTTTTTTGGAAAATGGCTGATTCTGCTTCTATTTTGATTTTGACGGCTGGTTTTGGCGATGGCCACAATTCAGCGGCCCGCAGCATGGCGGAGGCGCTGCACCGGGAATCGGGCGGGCAGGTGTCGCCCCTGGTGGTGGATTTATTCGAAGATGCGGCCCCGGTGACCGGGGCCTTTTACAAGTGGTGCTACCGTCAGATGATCACGCACCTGCCAGCCTTGTGGAGTTTGTTGTTCCATCAGAGCAAAAACGGGGATTTTACGAATCTTTGGTGGGACCATTTTGTGGGGGTAGGCCGGGCCTTGGAACGGCGGCTGCGGGAACACCGGCCAGCCGTGGTGGTGGTGACGTATCCGGTTTATCCGTATTTTTTCCGGGCACTCAGCCCTGAGGTGCCCCGGCCACAGCGGCTTTTGATGGCAGTAACGGACTCCATCACGATCCATCCGATCTGGCTGCGGGTCAAAGTGGACCGCTTGTTTGTCACCGACCCGTTCAGCCGAACAGTGGCCTGCGAGGAGTTGGCGGCCGAAGTGCCGGTGGAGGTGAGCGGGTTTCCGGTGGCACCGGGTTTTTCGGATTTTCCGGCCCGGGAGACGGCCTTTGATCCAGGTTCCCTGCGGGTGCTTTATTTTGCAGGCACCACCCGCCGGCATGTGCGGCTGACCCTGCAGGGGCTGCTGCCGAATCTGTCGGCTGGTGCGGTTTTGACGGTGGTGATGGGACGTAATGAGGCGCGCTTAAGTCCTGTGGTTCAGGAGATGGAGCAGGCTTTTCCCGGAGTTTGCGTCAAGCGGATTGGCTGGACCCGTGAGGTGCCGCAGTTGCTGATGACGCACGATGTGGTGATCTCCAAGGCGGGCGGAGCCACGGTGCACGAGTGCTTCGCGGCAGGCGTTCCGGTGGTGGTGAACTACATCATTCCCGGCCAGGAGGAGGGGAACGCAGAGCTACTGGAGCGGATGGGCTGCGGGTGCCGTTCCATGGTGCCGGAAGAAACCGGTGCTCTCCTTGCGGCGATGGTGTCCGATGGCCGACTGGCAGCCATGCGGGTGGCCATGGCGCAAAACCGCCGGCCCGACGGGGCGATCCACATTGCCCGGGAAGTGCTGGCGGGACTGGAGTCCCCCTGATCAGGTGGCAAGGGATCAGGATATTCCCGGCGGGCAACACTTGGGTGATCTGGAAATGCCGTTAATAACCAAGGGATTACTATAGGTTTTCACGCCGATGAAGGTTGTCTGAGTTCGCCAGATCGGGTCCATCAGCCGGCGGGCCCGGTTCTGAATCAGGTTCGGCCGGTTTCTTTTTCGCGGGCGAAAATTCCAGTGGCTGACAGGGCGGGGCGGTGCTTGGTGCGGGGCGATTTCTTTCATTTTCCCATGACTTCTTCCCCTCTCCCTCCTCAGGCGGTCCTTTTCGACATTGGCAATGTGCTGCTGAAATTTGACTTCAACCGGGCGGCCGCCGGCATGGCGGAGCATAGCGCCCTCGCGGCTCCGGAGATCCGCGCGATTCTCGATGGCTGGCAGCACCGGCACGAAACCGGCGCGGTATCATCGGAGGAATTCAGCAAAGCCATCCGTCGGGACATCGGGTTCACTGCACCAGAAGCTGTTTTCAGACAACACTTTAGCGACATTTTTACGCCAAACCAAGCCATGTGGGACTTTGCCCATCAGCTCTTCGGCAAGGTGCCGGTTTACCTCTTTTCCAACATCAGCCTTTGGCACGAAACCTGGGTTTTTGAACAGTATCCAGACTTTGCCCGCTTCGATGGCGGATTTTATTCCTGGCGCCTCGGAGCCATGAAGCCGGACAGCGCCTTCTACCGCGCCGCCTTGGAAAAGCTACCCTACCCGCCAGAGCGCATCGCCTACATGGACGACATGCCGCTGAATGTGGCCGGCGGCGCGCAGGCCGGATTTCACTCCATCCAATACCATCCCGATCAGCACGGTGCGTTTTTGGAGAAAGCAGCGGGCTGGGTTCCGGAAGACGCGGTTTAAAAAAGACCCGGCCGGACGATGGCCCGGAACCAGCGCTTTTTGCCCTCCCCAGCAATGGGTCCCACCGAAGCCTCCCTGCTTGGCTGGTGAAGGTGAGCTGAGCCATTGCACTGGCGGAAAAGGCAGGGATGCTCGAGGCATGACGACCCCCCATCCCCAGCAGGGCGCTTTTCCGCTGTTCCGCTTTAAAGGCATTCAGGTTTCGCTGCATTGGTCCTGGCTTCTGGTGGCCCTGTGGCAGATTCAGAGGAACCGGGAAACTTATGATCTGGTGGCTTTTGCGGTTTTTGAATATCTGGCGCTGTTTGCCATGGTGTTGCTGCACGAGTTTGGCCATGCCTTTGCCAGCCGCTCGGTGGGCGGGCGGGCGGAGAATATTCTGCTCTGGCCCTTTGGCGGCATCGCCTACATCAATGCACCACGACGGCCAGGGGCATTTTTATGGAGCATCGCGGCGGGCCCTTTGGTGAATGTGGCGCTGGTGCCCGTCCTGTGGCTGCTGCTGCACTACGGCCTGCCGGAAAGCGCCGGGCCGGATACGGTGACCTTTGTTTATGTTCTCTTTCAGATCAATCTGGTGCTGCTGATCTTCAATTTGCTGCCGATCTACCCGATGGATGGTGGTCAGATCCTGCAGGCTTTGCTGTGGTATCGTCTGGGCTATCCCAAAGCACTGCTCATTGCGACGGGAATTGGCCTGGTAGGCGGGGTGGCTCTGATCGCGCTGGCCTTGATTTACTTGGAGAGTGTCTATTCCGCCCTGTTGGCTGGGTTTCTTTTGCTGAATTGCTGGAAGGCGTTTCAAGCATCCCGGGCCATGCTGGCTGAGGCTGGGCCAGTGGATCCTCTTCAGGCTCCCTGAGCGGCCAGGATGGCAGCGATGGGGTCCTGCATCCGGTCCTCACCAGGGTTCAGGACTTTTTTGTGATTTCCGGGTGCGCCCTCCGGCTGCTGGGTGGAACATCCGGATTCATGCGTCGACTTTGGTTTTTTACGTTGCACAGCCTGCTGCCATGGGGGGCGCTGTTGCTGCATATTGTGATTTTCATCAGCTATGCACGGCGCTGGGACAAACTGGCGGCCCTGACGGTCTTTCCCTTTTGGGCCTGGGGCCTGCTCGGGCTGCTGATGGCCGGCGGGGCGTGGATCTTTACCCGGCAGCGCTTTGCCCTCGGCATCGCGGGACTTTGGCTGCTTACGGTGCTGGGGTTTTCAGACGAGACCCGCCCCCTGCTTCGTCAGTTTTGGAAAGCGGCCCCGGAACACGGCATGCCCGCCGCCGCGCCCGATGGGGCCAAAGTCCGGCGCATCATCACCCTGAATTGCAAGGTGGGGTTTTTCAATCCTGCCTCCGTGCGGGAAGTGATCCCATGGCAGCCGGATGTCGTCCTTTTTCAGGAAACGGCCCAGCCTGCCGTGCTCCGGCAGGTCGCCCAGGAACTCTACGGCGGCAATCCTGACGATCATGCCGTGGGCAGTTGGGAATGCGGCATCATCAGCCGGGGCAAGTTGGTGCGGCGGGGCATTGGAGCCCTGCCCCATATGGTGTCCGCCACGATCCAGTTTGAGGATGGCTCCATGCTCGACGTCACCTCTGTGCACCTCCATGGAGCGGAAAAAGATGTGAGGCTTTACAAGCGCGAGACGCTTTACAAGCACGCCCTGAACCGGGTGACCCACCGCAATGAGCTGCAGCAGCTCCTTACCGTGCAGACCATGATGAACGCCCAGCGTCCGGCCCTGATCGGGGGCGATTTCAATGCGCCGGCGGGCGACTCCATTTTCCGTCTGCTTTCCACGGCGGGATATACCGACGCCATCGCCGCCGCCGGCACCGGCTGGCCGGATACCTATCCCAACCAGTCCCCCATGCTGCGCATTGACCACCTGTGGGGCAATGCCCGGCTCATTCCCATCCGCGCCTGCACCGTGAAAACCCTGCACTCCGACCATCGCATGGTGGTGGGCGATTTCGTGATGAAGTAGCCGCCCCTGGTGCCCGGGCCATTGACGGCAGCAGTGGCTGCCCGCAGGGTCGGCTCATGCTCCCGAATCCTGTCCCCCCTTCCCGTCCCGTTTCCTCCCACCGTTGGATTCTGGGCTATCTGATGCAGGAAAAGGCCGTTTTCATCCCCTCCATGCTGGCCTTGTTTTTCACGGCCATCCTCTCCCTCGCCTTCCCTTGGTTTCTCAAGGAACTGATCGGCAACCCCACCGACGCCCTGCACACCGGTGTGGATCCCACGGCCATCCTGGCAAAGTCCAACCAGGTCGTGCTCCAGCTCATCGGAGTCCTCGCCCTGCAGGCCTTTGTCGCCTTCTGGCGGGTCCAGGGTTTTACCTACGCCGGTGAATCCGCCCTGAACCGCCTGCGCCGCGATCTCTTCAGTCATCTCGTCCGGTTGCCCATGCCCTTCTTTCAGGAGCAACGCGCCGGAGCGCTCAGCAACCGGGTGGCGGCGGATCTTGGCGTGGTCCGCGAGACCCTGCTCACCACCGTTCCGCAGGCCGTCCGGCAGAGCGTTATCCTCGTGGGTGGACTCAGTTTTATCTTCATCGCCTCATGGAAACTCTCCCTCATCATGCTCGGCAGCGTTCCCTTCGTCGTCCTGGCGATCGCTTTCTTTGGACGCAAGGTCCGGGGATTCTCCAAGGCCGCCCAGGACTCCCTGGCAGAAGCCGGCACCGTGATTGAAGAAACCGTCCAGGGCATCGCCGATGTCAAATCCTTCACCAACGAACCTTTCGAACTGACCCGTTATGGGTCGGCCCTTGAACGATTCTTTGGCGTCACCATGCGCGGGGCAAAATCCCGCGCCGCCTTTCTTTCCTTCATCATCTTTGCCCTCTTCGGCACTATCGCTTTTGTCGCCTGGTATGGGGCGCGCATGTTGGCCCATGGTGATATCAATGGCACCAACTTCGTCTCCTTCATTCTCTTCTCCATCTTCGTTGGGGCCTCCCTCGGCTCCTTCCCCGAGATCATCTCGCAGTTCCAACAAACCGCCGGGGCCACCGAGCGCCTGCGCGAACTGCTCCACACCCCGCCCGAGCGCACCGACGGCGCGCCTGACGTCACTCTCAAAGGAGCCCTGGCTTTTGAAAACATCGCCTTCCGCTACCCGTCCCGTCCGGAAGCCCAAATCCTGCATGCCCTCAGCTTCCAAGCCGATCCCGGCCAACGCATCGCCCTCGTCGGCCCTTCCGGCGCTGGCAAATCCACCGTCTTCTCCCTCATCCTCGGCTTCAATGATCCCGAGGCCGGCCAAATTCTCTTTGATGGTCAACCCGCTGCCGGGTTATCCCTCCAAGCCCTGCGCTCCCAGATTGCAATCGTCCCCCAGGAAGTCCTCCTTTTTGGCGGCACTATCATGGAAAATATCGCTTACGGCAAACCCGGATCCAGCTTGGACGAAATCCAGGATGCTGCACGGCTCGCCAATGCCTACGACTACATCGTGGACCTGCCGGAAGGCTTTGAAACCATGGTCGGTCCGCGTGGCACCAAGCTCTCGGGAGGGCAGCGCCAGCGCATTGCCATCGCCCGCGCCATCCTCGCAGATCCACGCATTCTGCTCCTCGACGAAGCTACCTCCGCGCTCGACTCCGAGAGCGAGCGCCTCGTCAACGAAGCCTTGGAACGCCTCATGCAAGGCCGCACCAGCCTCGTTATCGCCCACCGCCTCAGCACCGTCCGCCACGCCGACCGCATCCTTGTCTTCAGCCAGGGCCGCATCGTCGAATCCGGCACCCACGAAGAACTGCTGCAACTTAACGGCACCTACCGGTTCCTTGTGGACACCCAACTGGTCTGACTGGAGCGCCAATTCGCAGCATCCTTTTCATTTAAGCGGTGACGGCGTTCATTTTCCGCAGGTCGTCGAATCCGATCAGGCGGCGGTTGTCTTCATCCCAGAGACGCAGACGCAGGGCGCGGAGGCTGGAGAGAATGGTAATGGAGGGGACAGATTTAAAGATCTCGTGGGAATTATGACAGGCCTCCAGGTTGTAATTCGGAATCCGAGGGCTGAGGTGGTGAATGTGGTGGAAGCCGATGTTGCCCGTGAACCATTGGAGGATGCGGGGCAATTTGTAAAACGAACTGCCTTGCAGCGCGGCGGCGGTGTAGTCCCATTCTTCGTGGTGCTCCCAATACACGTCTTCATATTGATGCTGGATGTAGAACATCCAGACGCCGAAGGCTCCGGCGGCCATGGTGATGGGGATTTGGATCAGGCACCAAGCTTTCCAGCCAAAGGCCCAAATGAGCAGGGCGGTCAGCGCGAACACTGCCAGATTCATCCAATGGACGGACATTTTTTCCCGCAGGCTGGCTTTCCGGTTGGGGAGGCGCTGATAAATCATGAAAATAAAGACAGGTGCGATGAGGAAGAGCACCACGGGATTGCGCGCGGTGCGGTAGACGAATTTCCGCCATGGGCTGGAAGCGTTGTATTCTTTAACCGTCATGGTCCAGATATCGCCCACGCCGCGGCGCTCCAAATCACCGCAGGAGGCGTGATGCAGGGAGTGCTCCCAACGCCAGTGGAAGTAGGGCGTGAAGGTCAACACCCCGGTGATGAATCCAGTGATATCGTTGAGTTTCTTGCTCTTGAAGAAGGAACCGTGACCACAGTCATGAAAAATAATAAAACAACGCACCACAAAAAGCCCGCCGAGGATGGCGAGCAGCAGGGTGAAAATGTAGGGCCCTTGCAGGCTATAAAACATCAGCGCCCAAACGCCGATGAGCGGAAGGATGGATGTGATGATCTGCAAGGTCGCACGATTGATGGAGGGGACCTGGAATTTTGCCACCATGGCTTTCCATTCAGCCACGGTGGGCAGATTGGCAGCGGTAGCCTGTTGCGTCGGGGAACTGGTCATGTGGGTTTCTGGGAGCGGTCGGGTAATGGGTCCTGGAATGCTGGAAATTCAAGCAAAGCGAGATTCGGAGAAATTTCCAGCATGAATTTTCATTCCAATGGTGGGCCGCCTGAATTGCGGGACCTCGTTCGGATTTACGCCGCCCGCCAGAATAGGAGCGCCTTGAACCCGTAAAATGTTTCCCTTTCCCGCAGACCGGGCTGGACCTGAAGGCCCTGGGCGCTGGCCGCTTGTGCGGGCATGGGAGGCCGTTCATGGTGCGGCCTGCCGCAGGTGTGGCCGATTGATTTAAAGAACATGAGCAGCGAACCAAAGACAGTTTTTGTAGGCCTGGCCGGTCTCGGCAATGTGGGGGCCGGGGTGTATAAGAATCTCCTGAAAAATGGCGACCTCCTGACCGACCGCACCGGCGTCCGGATCGCGGTGAAGCGGATCGCGGTGCGTTCCCCGGAAAAATACGCCGGCATGGACATCCCCGAAGGCATGCTGACCACGGACTGGCGGGAACTGGTGGCAGATCCGGAGATCCCGGTGATCGTGGAATTGATCGGCGGAGTGACGGAAGCCTACGATTTGGTGAAAACCGCGATTTTGGCCCGCAAAACGGTCGTGACCGGCAACAAGGCGCTGCTGGCGACTTATGGTTATGAATTGATCGCCCTGGCCGAGCAGGAGGACGTTCCCCTCTACTTTGAAGCGGCGGTGGCCGGTGGCATCCCGATCATCAAGGCGGTGCGCGAAGCCCTGATCGGCAATCACATCCAGGCGATCTACGGCATCATCAATGGCACCACCAACTACATCCTGACCCGCATGAGCGAAGCTGGCCTGAGCTACAGCGCGGCCCTGGGCGAGGCTCAGGCGCTGGGTTATGCGGAATCCGACCCCACCCTGGATGTGAATGGCTGGGACGCCGGACACAAGGCCATCATCCTGGCCTGGCTGAGCTACGGGGACTGGGTAAAACCCGGGCAGGTGCATGTGGAAGGCGTGACGCACCTCACCCAGGCGGACCTGAAATTTGCCCGGAGCATGGGATATGCGATCAAGCTCCTGGGGGTGATCCGGCTGGATCCTACCAATCACATTGAGGTGCGGGTGCAACCCTGCCTGATCCCGCAGACTAACATCATGGCCAATGTCCACGGGGTGATGAATGCGGTGGCCGTCTACGGCGACATTGTGGGGGAAACCCTGTTCTACGGCAGCGGAGCCGGGCAAAATGCCACCAGCAGTTCCGTCATCAGCGATCTGGCGGATGCGGTGGATAACTTCACCAACGAAGCCGGGACCAACAACGGATTTGTCCCCCAGGGCCACTACGGGGCCTGCCTGCCGGTGGATGAAACCGTCAGCCGCTACTACCTGCGGCTCCGCGTGGATGACCGGCCGGGGGTGATTGCCTCCATCTCCGGCATCATCGCAGAGCACGGCATCGGCATCCTCTCCCTGCAGCAGCCGGAAGTGGATCCAGGGTCGGATGCGGATCTGATGATCATGCTGCACACCGCCACCTTCGGCCAGATGAAGCGCGCCGTCGCTGCCATCGCGGCATTGGAATGCGTCATCCTTGAGCCGGTGCTGCTGCGCGTGGAGTCGCTCCGGGCAAGGGATTGATTCCCAAAGTCTTTTACCCTAAAGGAGAAGTGGAGAGTTTAAGGTTGAGAGTTCAGCCAGACCGGCAGGCCCATGCGGGACCGGCTCCCCCGCACTTGCGCCCATGGAATGGGCGGTGAAGAATCCCGTTACTATGCTGGAACGATTGCGTTGCGGAGTCATCACCACGGGAGCCTTCCGGGCGCACCTGACGCATTGGCATGAGGAGACGGAAGGCGGCAACTTCGGTCTCATCGCGCAGTTGGACTACGTGCGTTTCGCCAGCGGCGAGCGGGCCGGTCAGGCCTATGCCAGCCTGCTCTGGCAGCCGGTCAATAAAATGAAGCCCCACGAGATTTTCGAAATCGCGGGCATCAAGGTGTATCTGTCCAAGGCCACCCGCACCGCCTTGAAGGAACACTGCCTTGATGCCAGAAACGGGGCCATCTTCGTGTGCTGAGGGATCAGGGGCCAGGCCAGTCCTGCCCGGAGGCTACTTCCTTATTTGAAGCTCCTGGCAAAGTCGTCAGCAGCAGCGTGTTTGGGCGTGTGGGGCTTTTTGACGAAGGTGCTGGTATTAATCCGGTGATTCAGTTCTGCCTGGTATTCGGCGCTATCCATGGGCAGATCGATGCGGCGGTTTTTCCAGGTGGAAAGCAGGATGGCGTTGGCCAATTCAATCGAGCGGATGCCTTCTGCGGCCGGAGCGATCAGTGGGGTGTCTTTCAGGATGGCATCGGCAAAGTTCTGCAGGACTGTAATGTGGCTGGCGGAGCCTTCGGGGACCGGGATTTCGATCGTCCAGTTCTCGGGTTTGGAAAAGCCGCCGCCGGATTCATAACTGAACTGGGACATCGGCTGGCGGTTGCGCTGGAAGGTCAGGGTGCGGCCATTGACGGAGAGCAGACCGTTCTCGCCGGTGATCTGCAGCAGGTTTTTCCCCGGGGCCTCGCCGGTGCTGGTGATAAAGCTGGCATGGCTGCCATTTTCATAACGGAAGTAGGCGGTGACGTCGTCCTCGACCTCAATATCATGATAACGGCCAAACTGGCAGAAGCCGGTCACCTGATCCGGCATGCCAAAGAGCCATTGATAGAGATCCAGATTGTGGGGGCACTGGTTCAGCAGCACGCCACCGCCCTCGCCCTTCCAACTGGCCCGCCAGCCACCGCTGGCAAAATAGGTGTGGGTGCGGAACCAGTCCGTGCAGTCCCAAAGAATGCGGCGGATTTCCCCAAGTTCCCCCTCGGCGATCAGGCTCTTGAGTTGCTGATAGAGAGGATCCGTGCGCAGTTGGAACATGGCTCCAAAGACCTGCTGGCCTCCCTGGTGCGCCGCGATCAGGCGCCCGCAGTCCGACTTGGAAACCGAGAGCGGCTTTTCCACCATCACGTGCAGCCCGGCTTCCAGGGCGGCGATACCCATGGTGGTATGGAAAAAGTGAGGCGTGGCGATGAGCACGGCGTCAATGGTGCCGCTGGTGATCATTTCCTGGAAGTCCGTGAATTGGTGCTCCCCGTCCTCCCTGGCGGGCAAGCCGGCGGGCTGATCACAGATCGCGGTGAGCTGCAATCCTTTGACTTTCCCGGCACGCAGGTTGGCACGGTGTGCCTTCCCCATGTTACCCAAACCGACGAGACCAATTCTGACATTTTTCATAAGGGGAGAGCATTCCAGGCATCCGGCAGGTTTGTCAATTCGAGGGATGGCCGGTCTCCGTCACATCCCGCCCGCCGCATGCGCTCAGGTGGGTGAGCAAGCCAGTTCAGGATCTTTGCGCTCACTGCGTTATTTGTGGTCAAAAATTCCGGGTTTAATTAATGCCCCCGGTATTTCCCACTCCTGCCAGTCCGTGCCGTGAGCCTCATTTATTGATAGGAGCGGCAACTTGACCAAAAAGCACGCCAAGACCGCAAAGCTTCCGGGATTCATCGACGATCCGGCAGTCCAACACGCGGTGCCTGACGGCGGATCACCAGCAGGGGCAGGACGGTCAGAATGGCTAGTGCGAGGACGGCCCGGAGCGCGCGGCTTTGCCCTGAGGGCGGGGGAATGGCAGGTGGAGGAACCGCTGGAGAATCGGTGCGGGAAACCGCTGGGGAAACGGCAATCGCGGGGGTGACATCTCCTGACATGAGCATTTGCCATGGCACCGGTCTGGCGGGGGCTGCCTGGCCGGGGACGCGGGGGCTGCCCAGCCAGAAAAGCACGTCATACGGGCTGCCAGGTTTTACGGAAAACCTCAAACTGCCGGGCTCCGGCTGCCAGGCATAGCGGAGCATGGCATACCTGGAGACCGCTCCGGCGGGGAGGGGCTCAGCGGTCACGGGAACTTCCGGATCCGGATCGGTTCCGCGGGATGCTTCTCCTGGAGTGAGGGCAAACAGGGGCACCGGGCCCGCGGGCGTTTCCACGCGCAGGATTTCCCTGAGCACGGACCAGGCGCTCGCTTCATCTGTCAGGACAGGATGCCGCGCACAGTCCACGCTCAGAGTGAGCGTGACCTGCCCGGCGGGATCGGTCCAGCATTTAGCGAGGATGAGATCGGCGGCATGCGCCCAAGCCCGGGGAGCCCCAGCCCCGGCCATGAGCAGCATGAAGAGGGGCGTGAGGAGCGGGCGGGGAGCCGCAGCAGGCTTCACTTGACTGTCCAGCGGAGGACCCGGCCATAGCTGTTCCATTCCGTTTCCAGAATGTTGCCTGCATTGTCGAACGTAATGCCGTGGGGTGAAGTCACGGTGCCAGTGCGCCATTGCTCCGGCTTCATGGCTGGGGTGTTGGTTTCCCCGGCGGTGTCGTTGACTCCGAGACTGGCGACCAGTTTGCCGTCCTTGTCAAAAACCGAGACGCGTCCGGCGATTTCTGCCACGCACATGAGATCCCCGTGGAAGCTGGCAGAGGAAGGACGGCGCAGGTCCTTATCGGCAACAACTCCGATCAATTTACCTTCGAGATCGAGGTGCAACATTCGGTTATTGCCCCGGTCGCAGGCCAAAACCCGGGCGGGAGTGTAGCGGGGATCGATGAAGATCTTGTGGCAATTGCTGAGTTTCAGCGGCTCTCCCCGCCCACCAAACACGGATTTGAATTTCCCTTCCTTGTCGAAGACAAAAATCCAATCCTTCCCGTAGCCATCCACCACATAAATGTCCCCATTGGGAGCCACGTCGCAATTGGTAAGATTCAGCCCGGCGGCGGATTGTTCGGCTGGGAAGGCAGTCTTGGGAATCTCCATGACCGTTTTGCCTTCCAGGGTCATTTTCAGCACGCGGCTTTCGCCCAGGACGGCGGCGTAAATAAACTCCCCAGCGTCCCCCTTGTGAATCACGAAGCCATGGAGGGAGCCGGGCACCCCCGCAAGGTGGCGCAGGTATTTGCCTTCCGGGGAATACACCTGCAGGCCTCCTTCGGCCTGCCCCTGGACGCTGATATAGATCAAACCGGCGCTATCCACCCGGATTTCACCATGGCCGTCACCGATGGCCGTCTTCCCCGGGGGGGGCGTGATAAAATCAGGCGTGAGGGAATAGGTGACCTCCGCCGGAAGAGAGGATAAAGTAAGGGCCAGGGCCGCGAGAGGTAGGATGGAGCGCAACATATCCGCAAGTATGACCTTAAACCATCCCCAAGGTCAAATATTGATTTCCATACTTTCCATACTGGGGTGGGAAATAAAACTCCAAGGCTTGTTCACTTCATCAACAAACCTGCGCTCTTTCCTTCAAGCACCACGAATAAAGTAGCAACGCTCAACGGCGGTCTGCCGCCCGGAGGGGGATGATGGCGCAGGCCATGAGAACGGCGGCGGTGATAAAGGCGTAACGGCCGTAGTGGGCGGGATCGTGATGATTGAGCATGAGGAGGGGCCCGGCGAAGAGGGCCCCGAAAAAGCGGCCGAGGCTGCCCGCTCCTGCCATGGCTCCCATGGTCAGCCCCTGGGTTTGCAGGGTGCCGCAGCGGCTGGCCAGGGTATTGAGGCACGGGCTGGTGAGACTGTTGCCGGCCGCCACCAGCCACATGTTGAGAATCAACAAAAGCCAGGGGGCAGTGAAAGGAAGCCAAAGCATGGCGGCGACCATGAGCCCCAATCCGGTGAGGGCCAGGCGGGATTCGTTATTATTTTTGGCGATTTTCCGGATCAGGCCGCCTTGGATGATGACGCCCACGATGCCGATGAATCCAAAACAGGCCCCGACCTGCATATTGTTAAAGTGAAAAGCCTGGTGGTTTTTCAGGAAAAGAACGAAGGCAGCCGTCATGGTGGAGAAGGCGCAGATCGTCAGGAAATTGGCCACCAGCAGCGCGGGCAGCGGGGTGCCGCGCTGGGCCTGGGCGACCGCGAAAACGGAGGGGGAAGTGGCGGAGGTGCCGCGTTTTTCCGGGGGCAGCGTCTCCGGCAGGCGGCGGGCCATGAGGAGGACGTTGATGGTGCTGAGCCCGGCGGCGAACAGAAACGGCGCGGCGCGGCCCCCAAAATGGGAGAGGATACCGCCCAGCACGGGACCGATCATGAAGCCGAGACCAAAGGCCGCACCGATCATCCCCATCACGCCGGCGCGTTTTTCCGGGGCCGTGATATCAGATAGATAGCTTTGGGCGGTGCTGATGCTGGCCCCCCCGATGCCGGTGATGATGCGGGCGCTGAAAAGCAGGATCAGACCTGTCAGGGCCGGCACTTTGCCGCTCACCGCGAGGGACATGATAAGATAGCCGGCGACCGAGGTCCAGAGGCTGATGACCAGCACGGGAACCCGCCCGACGCGGTCGCTGATGCGGCCGAGAATGGGCGAGAAGATGAATTGCATCAGGCTGTAAACCCCCATGAGCAGGGTGGCGATCCATACGGGAGCGCCGAGGGCCTCTGCGATGGGCTGGATGACCGGGATGAGGATCCCGAAACCGATCAGATCAATCAGAACCGTTAGAAAAATCAGGCCATGCTGGCGGCGTTTCAGCGCCATCACGGCGGGATCCACCGGCACGGGCTCCGGGACACGGGGTGCAGAGGTTGGATCTGCCAGAGAGGATAATGGGGAAGCCGGGGAGGGTTCAGGCACTGGGGAGGGAGGAAAATCAGACATGCGGCGGGAGGGGAAACGCGCAAAGGTTCAGCAGGGCCAACCGGGTCAAGGCACCGTCAGGACGGGACGCTGGCAGCCAAGGCCGGAACCGCATCCCCGACTTGCGGGAGTGGAAGGACGAACCGCTGAAGAGCAGCGGGACTTAAAATGGGATTTCGTCGTCGTCCAAGCCAGGCGGAAAGGCATCCGGGCGGGGCTGCTGGGAAGGAGCGCTGCGCTGCGGAGGCGGGCTGTCGTCGTAGTCGTTTTGTTGCGGCGGACGCTGGGAGGACGGTTGGGGCCGGTTTTGACTGTAACCACCGCCGCTGCGGGAGGATCCGCCACCTTCGTCGCCACCACCGCCGCCGTCGTTTTTACTGCCCAGAAATTGGAATTCCTCTCCGGTGACGCGCAGTTTGTATTGCTTTTTGCCGGACTCCTTGTCGTCCCAGGAGTCCAGTTTCAGACGGCCTTCCACATAGAGGGGGCGGCCTTTTTTCATCCATTGCCCCAGCACTTCGGCTTGTTTACCGAAGAAACTGACGTCGATGTAAGTGACTTCCTCGCGTTTTTCACCGTCGGCCGTGGTGTAGGTGCGGTTCACCGCCAAGCCGATTTCGACAATCGCAATTCCTTTCGGCGTGTATTTGACTTCAGGGTCGCGGGTGAGATTCCCGATGAGCATTACTTTGTTGAGAGAGGCCATGGTGCTGAGGAAGTGAAGGGGAACTAAAGCGAAGGGCTTGCCGCACGGCAAGCCCTTCTATAGGATAAAACTGGGATGGACTTCAAATGCCGGACACGATTCAACCGAGGCGCTGATAGTGCTGCTGATGCACGTCGGTGTTCAGCTTCAGCTTGGCCTTCAGCGCATCCACCTGGGCGGGCTCAGCCTGGATGTGATAACTGACAAAGTAGCCGTCCGTTTGCTTTTTGCTGCCGTAAGGAAAGGTTTTTTTGCCGACGTGGTCGATTTGTTCGAGGGTGATGCCGGCGAGTTCCATCTCGCGGCCGAGATTGGAGACCATGGCATCGACGGTGTCGTCCTTGCCTTTGGTATTGAGGACGATGAGACCTTCGTATTTGCGCTTCATGTGGATTCGGTTGGTTTGGTAGGGGCGATGGGGTCCGCTTTGCCTTCGCCTTGCGGCGGCACGGGCCGGGCAGGTTTGGGGCGGGGCGGTTCCGCCGTGTTAAACTGATTCATCGCAGGCTCCAGCCCGCGAAGGGTGGCGAAAATGGCAGCATCCGCCGCTTTCTCAAGCGATTTGTGCAGCTCATCCTGAACGGCAGGGTCAAATCGGCCTAAAACATGCCCCACGAGGGATTTTTGGTCCGCCGCCCCGACGCCAAACCTCAGCCGGGGAAACTGATCGCTGCCCAGACTGGCAATCATGGATTTGATGCCATTGTGCCCGCCCGCAGATCCCGAGGGCTTGATCCGGAGCCGGCCTTCCGGCAACGCGACATCATCATAGAGCACCAGCATGTCCGCCGGAGGGATCCTGAAAAACCCGGAAACCGCCGCCACGCTGCGTCCACTGAGATTCATGAAGGTTTTCGGTTTCAGCAAATAAAGCCCCTCCGCCCGGGCAAACCAGCCCTCAAATTTCCGCTCTTTCGCCCAGATGGCTCCAAGGCGCTGAGCCACGCGGTCCAAAATCATGAAACCCGCATTGTGACGGGTGTTTTCATATTCAGGACCAGGATTACCGAGGCCGATGAGAAGGCGGATAGGCATGCAGGAAAAATGAACCGGGGACCGCGGCACAATGCGTCAGGTTTATGGGGCCTGATGTCAACGGCTGAGAAACGCCGCCAGGCTCCGGCAGAAGTTTTGGCAGACGGGTGCTTCGCCGACCTGACCGCCCAAGGCGGGCGAATAGGGAGAATCTAGTGCGCAGCATGGAGCGCGCAGCATGGCGGCGATTTGGCAATTGTCATTTACCCCGTCCCCTGCCCTGTTGAGCTACGTTTTTTTCTGATGAGTTCCCCTTCCCACCCCGCTGGCATTACCACCTTGCACCGCCTCGCCACCGCTTCCTGGCCGGCCTTGGAGGTCCGGGTGGCGCACTTGGCCGCAGAATGCCAGGTTTCCCTTGTCCTGCCCTGCCATGTCAGGGAGCTGGGCACGGAAGCCCTCGCCGGGATGATCGCGGAATTGGCCCAGGCGCCCTGGATCCGGCGGATCGTGGTCGGATTGGACGGCGCAGGCCCGGATGACCTGAGCGGGGCAAGGCAAGCTTTCGCGGGGCTGCCCCAGGAGACGTTTCTCCTTTGGTCAGGAGCCCCGTCCATCCTGGCATTGGAGGCTCAATTGAAGGCCGCAGGGCAGACAAGCGCAGTGGCGGGTAAGGGGCGCAATGTCTGGCTGGGCGCGGGCCTCGCGCTGGCTCACGGGGGCACGGGAGTAGTGGCGCTGCACGATTGCGATATCAAAAACTACAGCCGCGAGATCGTGGGCCGGCTGTGCCATCCGTTATTGGAAAAAGCTTGGGGATTCCACTATAATAAAGGCTTCTACTCCCGCCACAGCGACCGGCTGCATGGCCGGGTGCAACGCCTGCTGGTGCGGCCCCTGCTGCGTGCCATGGAGTTGCGCGCCGGACCGGTGCCCATGCTGCAATTTTTATCCGCCTTCCGCTATCCCCTGGCGGGCGAGTCCGCATTGGAGTCCACCCTGCTCAGCCGCTTGAATTTTTCCTCCACCTGGGGGCTGGAAATCGGCCTGCTGGAAGAAGTCAGGCGGCACCTCACCCCCTCCGCCGTATGCCAGACGGAATTGTGCGCCGCCTACGACCACAAGCACCACGAACTGAGCCCCGACGATCCGCAGCATGGCCTCCACCGCATGGCCCGGGAAGTCGCCGGCACCCTCCTCGCCACCGTTGGCGGCGGCACCTATCCATGGAAGGAGCAGATCGTGGAAACCTGGCAGGATCTCTCCCGCGATGCCCTGCGCCACGCCGCCGCAGAGTCAGCCATGAATGGACTCGATCACTTCCCGGAACAGGATGCCCTCGCTGTGGCCACCTTTGGCAAGGCCCTGGAGGCCGCGGTGGACCAGCCGGCCCCGCCAGGTCTGCTGCCTTCCTGGCAAGCCGCGGAACGCGCCGTGCCCGGCATCCTCCACGCCCTGAAGGACGCTGTGCTTCCACAGTCCCGGATTCAGTAAGCCTAAGACAGCAGTAGAGAACCACGGATTTCCCGGAAGTCACGGATGGCATGCATTGGAAAGAATGAACGCCGCACTGGCAATTGAAGCGCCGTGGCGCTGTCACTACTTCAATATCTGTGTGATCCGTGAAATCCGTGAAGCCTTCTCCCAGTCTGAAGCCAAGCCGCAAAAGTATCAAAACCGGCCCAGGCTGCATCTTGCCGGATGGAAAACGACTCCGTAAGCTTCCACGACGGTCCGCCGTATCTTCCCACCACCTATGCACCGCTTTTTATGCTCCACCGGGGCCGCACTCACCATGCTGGCCACCTCCTCCTTCGCTGACACCCCTGCGGCCCCCATGGCCCCGCTGCCACCCGCCGGCCCCTCCCTGGCCATGGTCGCCGGCATCAATGATTGGGCCACCCTCTTCGACGGCACCACCCTCAAAGGCTGGAACGGGGAAGGCTACGAAGTGAAGGACGGCGCCATCACCTGCACCCCCCAGGGCCGCTTTCTCAATACCGAAAAGCAATACTCCGACTTCGTCCTGGAACTCGATTTCCAACTGAAACCCGGATCCAATAACGGCATCGGCATCCGCTATCCCGGCAACGGCGACGCCGCCTACGAAGGCATGGAACTCCAGATCCTTGATGACCGCGCCCCCATGTATCACAAGCCCGGCGCGGAGCTGACCAAGTATCAATACCACGGGTCCATCTACGGTATCGCCCCCTCCCTTCAGTCGGAAAAAAACCTCCTCAAGCCCACCGGCGAGTGGAACCGGCAAACCATCATCGTGATCGGCGACCACGTGAAAGTAATCCTGAATGGGGAAACCATTACCGATGCCTATCTGAAAAATCTGACCCCCATCGACGGCAAGGAACACCCCGGCAAAGCACGGACCACCGGCTTCATCACCTTCTGCGGCCATGGGGATTTTGTCGCCTATAAAAACATCCGCCTGAAGGACTTTTCTCCCGCGCCCCCCCTGCCCGGCACCGCCACCAACGTAGCGCCTCCCGGCTTTACCGCCCTGTTCAATGGCAAGGACTTCACCGGCTGGAAAGGCCTGCTCGCGGCGCCGAACGACAACCCCTTCAAGCGGGCCGCGCTTCCCCCTGAGGAATTGGCCAAAGCCCAGGCCCTCGCCAACGAAGTGATGAACGCCCACTGGAAAGTCGAGGATGGGGCCTTCGTCTTCGATGGCAAAGGAGCCAGCCTCGTCACCGCCAAGCCCTATGGCGATTTCGATCTCTACGTCGAATGGAAAATCCCCGCCACCGCCGATAGCGGACTCTATCTGCGCGGCACCCCGCAGGTGCAGATTTGGGATCCGGGCAATCCCTCCCAGTTCAAGCACGGCAACCAAAAAGGCTCCGGCGGCATGTGGAATAACAAGGGCCCCGGCAAGGAGCCTCTCGTCCTCGCTGACAAGCCCATTGGCGAGTGGAACACCTTCCACATCCGCATGGTCGGCGAGCGCGTCACCATTCACCTGAATGGCCAATTGATCATCAACGGGGATCCTCTGGACAATTTCTGGGCCGCCGGCAAACCGCTGCCCCGCGCCGAGCAGATCGAGCTGCAAAACCACGGCAACAACCTATGGTTCCGCAGCATTTACCTCCGCGAGCTGCCTTACTGAAACCCATCGAAAGGCGGGCCCGGTAGCGTAATCCCACGCCGGGCCCGCCTTTTTTTTACCTTCCACACCACAGAACGGCGGCTCGGGTGCTTCGATCTGGAAACGGAAAAAGTCCGCCAGGACCACCCCTGCGAGGCCGGCTGCAACCGCTCCTGCGTCTCTGCCGATGGGACGGGAAGTAACCAATCAAAACGCGCCGCGATAGTGGCGCGGGCATCCTGCCTGCACCGCTGGCAGGCTTCCAATAAATTTCCTGCAAATCCTGTTGGGATGGATGCGTGCTCCCCTCCAACGTCCGTGGCCGCACTCCTTCGAACTGGACATAACCAGGGAAACGGGCTACAGAAAGATAGGACAATTCAGCAATAATTGTTTTTTTAGGCCTGCAACTCCCCCACCCCTACGCGATGGCAATCCACCTCCTTCAAACCCCCACTCCACGGCCTGGCGCGGCGCTTGAGCAGAGCGCACCCGATCAACAAGGCGCTGGTGCCTGCCGCCGGAGCTGCTCTGTCGGCCATGCTTTCCATATCTCCGACCTGCCCTCCCGTCTCCACGCTCACCCCCACCCTTGCGGCCGGCGCAGGTCTGACGTTAGGCCATTTCCCGCCAACCCCATGATGCGGGCGCTCATATGTGTCCTCCTACTGCTCCCGTTGTTCGCTTCGGCAGACGGTTTGCCTTATCGCACTGATGGCGAAATCGATGGCGAGTGGATCATCCTCCACATTGACGATTCCCAGTTTCAGGAGGTCGATACACGGCGCACACTTACTCTCACGAAGGCGCAACGTGCGTTGCTCACCCGCTTATTCAAGACTGTTCCAGAGACGCTCACCGTCGTGTCCTCCACATTCAACGACAACCGGGAGGAGGCCAGCAATGCCGAGGTTCATTGTGTCTGGCTTCGAGACCGCACACTCGGCATCACCTACGACGCCGACTACGCCTCACGTCAGCCCGGGCATTACTGGGATCACGCATTCTTCACATCGACCGCAGACCCAAAGCGGCTGGTAGTTTCCCACGACGCCAAGGTATATCACGAAGGCAGACCGCTCTCTTTGGCGGACGTTTTTCGCCTCATCGACGAACTCGCAAAGACACCACCCGGGAAAGGCAAGGCAGATATCAGAGTTACGCCCCAGAGCCGTCTCCAACTTGTTTCCCCTGTCGCGTCCCTTGGTTTCAGTCTTCCGCCGCCCAACAAGGATGCCTTGGATCTGGACGTTACTCCGGCTTCGTTGCTTGAGGCATTCACCGTTTACGGCACAGCCAGGAACGTTCAAGTAAGTAGCACATGGTAACCCACCGCAAATAGCCGAATGGCCATGGTTATGATCGCGCACAGCTCTGAAGGGACCTCCGGATCACCAAGGCAGCAGGATGAAAGATGCAGGGTCTTGACGTGAACACGGGGCGCAGCCCTGACGCGATGGATCTGAGGTGCGGCTGCGCCGGGTGGTTTTCAAGTGGAGGGCGGGGGCACCCTCCACGACACGCGGGGCGTGTGTGCTGAATTCGGGCTTCCTTCCCCGCCGTGGATGAGCTAGACTTCCGCTACCAAAATGAGACCTTTCATTAGCCATCTGCTTCCTGAATGGACAAGGATTCCGGGCGGGAGCCAAAGGCCCAATCCTGGAGAAAAGCCACCTTCATCCGCATCAACAAACTAACCCCTCTTCCCCAAGGGCAACCCAGCTTCAGACAGCCGGTGCGGTCCGTGACCGCCATGCGGAAATTGACAAAAGAGGGCAGACGTTTACAGCATGCTGCAGCGGGATGCTCCATCCCGCGTTGCCTTTGAAACATTCCCGCCATGACCACTTCCCGTCACCTCTCCTCACCCCCATGGAGTCTCCGTGCTCTTCTCGTGCTCAGCCTCGCATTGCCCGGAGTGGGCACCTTGTTCGCGTCTTTGGATATTGTGCCGAGGAAGCCCGGCAGTGATAACATTGACCTGGTCCTGAAAGACATGGACACCGGCAAGCTGCTGGGCAGTTTCTGGAACCGCGATGCCGGCACCAGCGATTATGGTTTCGAATCCTCCAAAGCCCCGGTGTTTTATTGGAATGAAGACCGTAGCCTGGTCGCCATCGACTACGGCAATCCCCGCCACAGCGCGGTATGCCTCTACCGTGCCACCGCCAAAACGATCAAAGCCATCGACCTGCCGGAGCTGTCTCCGGAGCAGGCTGCCCCTTTGGACGCAATCGGGGACCGCTCTGCCGGGGGCTCCGAAGTCGCCAAGTGGCTGCCCGATGGCACCCTGGTCATAAAATACTCCGCCTTTGGCGAAGCGAAGCAAGAAAGCGGGGAAGCTCCGGAGGCCCACGTCTGGGCCACCGTCAACATTACCGGGCTCATAGCCAGCATCACCACCAACTCCAGCGTGGAGCCTGAGTCTGCAGAATCCGCAGGGGCTCCGGACGATGCGGGCATGGATGCGGCCAAACTGGCGGGTAAACACCAGGTGAGTGGGAAAAATTCCGACGGATCGCCCTACAAGGGCACGGTCAAAATCACGGTTCAGGACGAAGTGGTGAGCCTGGAGTGGACGATCGGCAAGACCGTTTCCAAGGGGAAGGGCCTGCTGGTGGGCAACTTCCTCGGCGTCAAACTTGACGAAGGCATCGCCCTTTACAGCCTCGTCGGCCAGGCGGACGGCATCTCTCTGGTCGGGCTCTGGTCCGGCGCGGGTTCCACCGCCGTGAACCCGGATACGATCCTCATCGGCAATCCGGATATCACCAGCCTCGACCTGTCCCCGACCCAAGGCACCGGCAGATACCTCTCCCTGCGCGAAACGGATGATGGGCAGGTTGAAGCAGATGTGCTCATCACCGGCAAAGGCAAGGCCAGGGAAATCACCTGGAGCATGGGCAAAAAGAAAACCCCTTGTCAGGCCATCGCCCACAGTTCCGGCCTGGCTGTCCTTACCCCGGAAGGACTGGCGGTCTATCAGGAGGAGAAAGACGACAAAGGAGAGGCTTGGTTTTCAGGGGCTCTCCTCAGCGCAAAGGGCAAACGCCTCCCACAATCGCTCACCCCAGTGGGTAAGTGAGGGAATCAAGAATCAAGTTCTGTCAGCGACCTTTTTTGGAGCGCGGGATTTGCAGTCCGGCCCGGCGGCGTTGGGATTTACCATTAAGTAACTAACTTTCCGGTGTCTTGCCTATTGAGTAAGCACCATTGTTATGGGGCGGATTGAAAATCCGCGCTCCTTGTTGTTTTTGTCCTCCCAGTGTCCTTGGCTCAATTTCCGTCTTCCACCCTCCCCATCAGGAAACGGTGGTTTTTATCCTTGAAGAAGCGCTCATCGACGACGGTGAAGGTCGCCGCGTCGGCCTTGGTGATGACTTTGCCTTGGTAATAAACCTGTTTCGCGTCTTTGGCGTAGGCCCCAAAATCATGCCCCCAGTTTTCACCATGATCCGGAGAGACGATCTGGAAAGTCGGTAAATCCGCCCCCTCGATCACCGTCTCCAGATAGTAAGCCTGCCTGGAGTCTTTCGCATAACCGAAAAGCAGCACCTCGAAGGTGGAGGGATCGGCTATGGGAAGGGCAGTATCGCCCACGTAATAATATTGCTTATCGTAGGCCCACAGGTGCTGGTCAAACTTGTTCCAGGGATCGTAACCACCAGAGGTGCCCAGGGTGGTGGGAATGAGCAGTTTGAAGGAAGGCATGTCCACCTTCATGGCGGTCATGAGATACCTCGTCCCGTCGGATCTTGAGGTATAGTAGTCGTTTTTATCGCGGTTCATGCGGCCACCGCCGATCAGTTCGAAGGTAGCCGGGTCTGCCCCTGCGACGATGGTGCCCTCGTAGTAGACGTGGTGCTTATCCCGTGCCCGTATGCTGTCGAGGTCTACGAGGACATCGCCAAGCTCCAACCCCCTGGCACCGGGAATGATTTTGCCATCGTAATAGGTCTGTCCGGCGTCCCCGGAATAACGGCTTTCCGAGGACCGGAAGGTAGGCGGATCCGCCCCGGGAATGGCCACGCCCTCGTAATAAACATGCGTCGCGTCCCTGGCCCGCTGATAGGAGCCCAGGGTCTGGAAGGTCTTCAAATCCACCCCGGCCACGGCAGTCCGGTTGGGCACCCAGTTTCCGAAGAAATTGCTATTACTGGTGTAATAAACCGCTTCCCCTTCGATTTGATAGCCATCGGGCGTGGCTGGTGCGGAGGATGGCGGTCCGGTGGTGAACTCCATGCCGGAGAACAACTTCCAGATGGCAAACACAAGGACCACCGCCAACAGAGTGACCACGCCTCCGCATCCCAGGAGGAACTTCGGCATTTTCTTCATGGGAATGGTTGCAGGCGCTGGTCTGAAGGGGATGCCGCAGATTTACCCCGGGAAATGAAAAGACCAGCCCCGGATCACTTAAAGGACAAGAGGATCTTCATGAGGGCTTCCCCATTGGCCGTCATGGCTTTTTCCGGAGCCTGAGTCAGGATAATCATGAACTTGCCGCTGCCTTTTTTGGCAAACTGGGCGAAGGTGACCTTGTATGTTGTGTCGCCATCCATGGCGTTTCCGTCGTGGGAAGCGAACTTTACTTTCCGGGCGGCATCGAAATGTTCAACCGGGTCACTCCAGTCGACGCTGTCGTAGTCCGCTCCCACTTTTTTCTTCATGGACTCCACCGCGACCTTGATGTCCGCCATGTCCACCATCACGATGTTCATGCCGATGCCTTTATCGGCGGAAACCACGTGGGCACCTTCATCAGTGGTCTCCAGCGTCCAGTCAGCCGGGAATTCCAGCGAGTAGTCGGCTTTTCCCTTGGCAGGATAAGCGAATTTCTGCACGTCACCCGCTTTCTCCGCGTCAGCTTCGTCCTTGTCAGGCTTGGCGGTCTTTGCTTTGGGACTCGGCTGCAGGCTTTTCGTGATGAGGTTGGAGCCTTCGGAATACTTCTCTTTCCCTTCCTTCGTAAAAATCATCGAAACCAATACCGGATGCTCCGCTTCAGGGGCTCCCAGGAGCATCAGATTGATGCTGGCCTCGCCGTGTTTATCCTCGCCATCGGCACTCAGAAGCGTCACGTCCAGGGTGTTGCTGGTTGTCTCCACAAGATCCCCGTATTTCAGGTCTTTGAACTCGGAAATGGTTTTTTTCGCTTCCTCGATGGCTGCCTTGGTCTCCCCGGTCTTCGCCTCCAGCGTGGAAAGTTCCACAATGACGCCTTCCCCATCCGGCGAAAGCACAAAGAGGCTGCCATTCTTTTCCTTGGCTTCCCAATCATCGGGAGCCGCAAAGGCCACCACCGGATCAGCTTCCGGAAAATGAATCACCTGATCCGCCCACGACGGGAAATTAGATTAAAGCAAGGCAGTGCAGGTAATGGAGAATTTTGTCATGGGAGGGTGGAGGTGGGTAGAGATCGATGGATCCATTTCCTTTTCCGCACAAAAGTCAATCACCTTCAAAAGTTTTTCACTTCCAGCCATTTGGCATCCAAAATTGGAATCCTGATTCATTTGCATTTCTCAGCGCGGCATGGCCACACAAAAAAAGAACACCGCCTTGGGTGGCGGTGTTCTGTGATGGATGAAATCGGGTGGAAACGGCTGGCTTAGCAGGCGGTCGCCGGGCTCAGGATTGCTTGGCTTTGTCGAACTGGGCGTCGAAGACGATGTTCGAGCTGGGGAAATCGACGCGCTTGGTGTAGGCGCAGCTTTCGGTTGCTCCGAATTCGCGGTCCATGCCACCGTCTTCCCACTCGATGCTGAGGGGGCCGGCATAGCCGATGTCGTTGAGGGCGCGGATGATTTTTTCGAAGTTGATATTGCCGCGGCCGACAGATTTGAAATCCCAGTAGCGGTTGGGTTTGTGGAAGTCCACATGGCCGCCGAAGACGCCGGCCTCAGTGCGGGTGTCGCTCCAGGCGACGTCCTTCATGTGCACATGGAAGATGCGGTCATGGAATTTGCGGATGAAGCCAACGTAGTCCACGCCCTGATAGCCGAAGTGGCTGGGATCGTAGTTGAACCCGAAGGCGGGGTGGAAGTCGAGGGCTTCCAGGGCCCGCTGGGCGCTGGCGGTGTCGAAGGCGATTTCCGTAGGGTGCACTTCCAGGGCATAGCGGATGCCCAGTTTTTGATATTCATCCAGGATGGGAATGAAGCGTTTGGCGAAATCCTTATAGCCATTTTCGATCTGGCCGGGGAGGACAGGAGGGAAGCTGTAGCAGAGGTGCCAGATGCTGGAACCGGTGAAGCCATTGACGACCTTGACGCCAAAACGGGCAGCAGCGTGGGCCGTTTTGATCAGTTCCTCCGCCGCACGCTGGCGGACGCCTTCGGGATGGCCATCACCGTAAATGTAGTCAGGGAGGATGGTCTTGTGGCGCTCGTCGATCAAGTCGCAAACGGCCTGGCCGACGAGGTGGGTGGAAATCGCATGGCATTGCAGGCCATGGCGTTGGAGGAGGGCGCGGCGCTCATCGCACCAGGCCTGGTCCGCCTTGGAAACTTCGAAGTGGTCACCCCAGCAGGCCAGTTCCACCCCGTCATAACCAAAGGCCTTCGCCTTGGTGAGCATGGTTTCGATGGGGAGATCGGCCCACTGGCCGGTGAAAAGAGTAACGGGTCTTGGCATAGGATAGGGTAGTTGAAAAGATTTCGGGTGCTGCGGCGATGGCAGGCAGCATCTATGTCACTTCATCGGCTGGGCTTGCAATCAAAAAATCAACATCAAAAAGCGGGGGCCCCGCGCCTCTGCGGGGGTTGGGGCGGGATCAGAGGGTGGCTTGGCCTTTGCCGTAACAGCACTTGGCTTTTCATGAAATCGGAATGACTGGGCTTGTCAGCTGCAGCGGGGTATGGCTGGTATTTGCTGGGAAAACCGGGACCTGAGTCCGTTTCCCTGGAGCCTTCCCCGAAACCGGCAGCGGAGGGTGAAATGAAGCAAACTGTAAAACCAGCACGAAATTCCCCGTAAAACCGACGTTGTATTCATGGTGACCAACAACGCTTTCTCTCTCTTTCTATTTCCATTTCTGATGGCCCTGCCCCCGGCGGCGGCGGGTGCGGCTTCATCTGATCCGGCGGCGGTGGACTTTAACCGCGATATCCGCCCGATCCTTTCCGAAAACTGCTTCTACTGTCACGGTCAGGACCCCAGCCACCGGAAGGCGGATCTGCGCCTGGACCAACGTGAGGGAGCGCTCTCGGAAAAGGCCTTCATCCCGGGGGATCCTTCCGGCAGTGAGCTGATCAAGCGCCTTTTCTCCAGCGATCCCGAGGAACAAATGCCGCCGCCGGATTCCCACCGCTCCGTGACTCCGGCGCAAAAGGAAAAGCTCAAGCAGTGGATCGCCGCCGGGGCGGTGTATGATCCGCACTGGACCTTCACGGCCCCTAGCCGGCCAGTGCTGCCGTCGACTTCCCGTTCCGGTTGGCCGCGCAATCAGATCGATCATTTTGTGCTGCACGAACTGGACGCTGCCGGGTTGGCTCCCTCCCCGGAAGCGGACAAGGTGACCCTGCTGCGGCGCGTGACCTATGATCTGACGGGCCTGCCGCCATCCCCGGAGGAGGTGGATGCCTTCCTGGCCGATGCCTCGCCTATTGCATTTGATAAGGTCGTGGACCGGCTGCTGGCCTCCCCGCACTATGGCGAGCGCATGGCCCTGCCCTGGCTGGACGCCGCCAGATACGCGGACAGCAATGGCTTCCAGCAGGATGGGGACACCTTTCAATGGATCTGGCGCGATTGGGTGGTGAAATCGCTCAATGCCGACATGCCCTTCGATCAATTCGGCACCTGGCAATTGGCGGGCGACCTCCTGCCGGACGCCACCGTGGAGCAAAAACTCGCGACTGCCTATAACCGGAACCATCTGTTGAATGGGGAGGGCGGTGCCATCGCGGAAGAGCAGCGGAATGTGATTCTCTTCGACCGCGTGGATGTGACCAGCACCACCTTCCTAGCCCTCACCGTGGCCTGCGCCCAATGCCACGACCACAAGTATGACCCGATCACGCAGAAGGACTATTACAGCCTGATGGCGGTGTTTAATAACATCCCGGAAAGTGGCACCCCCAACTTCTACTCCAGCCGCATCCGGGTGGGCCCTCCGGTGCTGGAACTGAAATCTCCGGAATACGAAAAAGGCCTGGCCGATTGGACACGGGAAAAGGACGCTGCCATCGCCGCCGCCGGGCCCGGGTGGGAAAAGCGCCGCAGTGCCCTGCAGACCACCTGGGAGGATCAGGTGATCGCCAGCAACAAACCGGAGGACAGCGATTGGATCCGGCTGATCGGGGAAGTCAGGAACGCCCCGCCTGACAAACCCAAAAAGGGAGCTGTTGACAAAGTCCGCAACGAGTTTGACCAAAAACACCTGCCATCCCTGCCCGGCACGGAAACCCTCGTGAAAGTGATCCAGCTCCAGGGCAGGCTGAAAACCTATCAAGCCGAGGAATTGCCCCGCGTCATGGTGATGGAGGAATCCAAGCCCCGGGAGACCCACATCCTGAGCCGGGGAAATTACGAACAGCCTTTGGAAAAAGTCAGCTATGCGCCGCCCGCCTTCCTGCCGCCCCCGGCACCGGATGCCCCGGCGAACCGGCTCGGGCTGGCCCGCTGGCTCTTCGCTCCCGGCCATCCCCTGACCGCCCGCGTGCAGGTGAACCGGTTTTGGCAGCTTTACTTTGGCACCGGCCTGGTCAAGACCTCCGAAGACCTGGGCAGTCAGGGTGAATACCCGCTGCACCGCGATCTGCTGGACTGGCTGGCGGTCGAATTCCGCGAAAGCGGCTGGCACGTGAAGGCGATGCACCGGCTCATCGTCACCAGTGCGACCTACCGCCAAAGCAGCCGTGCCACCCCGGCCCTCATCCAGCGCGATCCGGAAAACCGGCTGCACGCCCGCGGCCCCCGCTTCCGTTTGCCGGCGATGTTCCTGCGGGATACCGCCCTGGCCGCCAGCGGCCTGCTGCAGGCCCGCATTGGCGGCAAACCCGTCTATCCCTATCAACCGGAAGGCATCTGGGACACCCTGGCTATCACCAAGGAGCGGGACTTTACCTATCCGCTATCCAGCGGAGCGGATCTCTACCGGCGCAGCCTCTATACCTTCCATCGCCGCACCGTGGGGCCGGCAAATATGTTTGATGCCTCGGTGCGCCAATCCTGCAAGGTAAAGCCTGGCCTGACCAATACGCCGCTCCACGCCCTGACCACCCTGAATGATCCCACCTGGGTGGAAGCTTCCCGGGTGCTGGCCGCCCGCCTGCTGGAATCCCCCGGCGATCTCCGCTCCCGCCTTGTCAGCTCCTTCCGCCGCATCGCCATCCGCACCCCGGCGGAGGCGGATCTCGCCCGACTGGAAACCATGCTGCTGCGCCAGCGCAGCCATTTCACAGAACATCCGGCAGATGCGGCCGCTTTCCTGAAAACCGGGGCCAGCCCTGCGGCGGATCTGCCTCCCGTGGAGCACGCCGCCTGGACTGCCCTCGTGCTGGGGATCTTCAATCTGGATGAATCCCTGACACGGGAATAATGCGGGCTATTTGGCCTTGGGCTCCATGCCGTAGAGACCGCTGGTAATCGTCCAGGCTTCATCGGCGGGCATGCGTTTCATCTCATGCCCCATGCCCCAGGAGTCGGAAAACAGGATCTCCTTAGTCACGTCATTATAGCCAATAATGAGGCGCATGTGTCCTCCGCCGGACTGGGGCAGATCGCCTTCCTTGAAAAGCCCCAGATGCACACTCCACATCACCGGCACGCCAGTGTCGATCATGCCATTGATGATCTTGTTGAACTTGTCCATGGCCGGGCGGGTGGCCCGGGCCTTCTTGAGGGTTTCAGGATCCATTTCCTGATATGCGTAGGCGACGCTGTAGGCTTCATCGTCGCTGATCTCCCTGGCCTTGGTGCTGCGGGCGGCGCGGTTGTAGTCCTTGATCAGGTCCAAATAACTGCGGACCGTCCAGGGCAGGAGCCGTTTCAATTTCAATTTGAATTTGCTGTCAATCCGGTCCAGCGCCTCTGTCATTTTTTCCGGGCTGGTGCCGCCGCCGGAAGAGGAGTCAGCCATTTGCGCCATCTCATGCTGATCCACTTCCGCCCCGTAATAACGCATCACGCGCTCCGCCGTGGCGACGACACAATAACCTTTTTGTCCCTGATCCACCATGGGCACATTGGCGATGAAAATATCGCCGTTGGCCTCCTTTTTCACATTGACCTTCAGGGAAGCCAGGGTGGCGGTGGCGGCGCTGGCACCGGTGGTGACGCTCGCGCCCAGCGCCGCCTTGGGCACGGAAGCGGCAGGCACCATGACGAGACGGATGAACTCCGGCCGGTCTTCCCCGGAGAGGCGCTTCATGCTGCTTTCGAGCAGAAATTGGGTCGTTTGGTTTTTCCACAGCCAGCCTTTCGTGAGGACGGCTCCCGCTGCTTTACCGCGATCCGCTCCCGGGTTGCCCACGACGGCGGAAATGGCCGTCTTCGCGGATTCGATCCGGCGCTTGTATTCATCCGGCGCAATGTCCCCGGCATCCCCCCGGTTGTAGACAGACACCTGGACGCGGTTCACCTTGTTATCGGCAAAATTCACCAGGGTCTCATAAACGGGCAGTTTGCCCTCCATCAGCTGGGGCACCTTGCTGGTTTCCTGCCGTTTCATGTAGCCGATGCGGGCCTTGGATTTCCCGGCATCCAGCCATTCCGGATTGCAGCGCCGCAAGGCTTTCATGAACTCCTCCGGACTCAACTTCCAGGTCTGCTCCGAGCCCGCGAGGATCTCGATAGGATCCGCCGCCGCCGCTGGCTGCACCGCTGCGGGCGGCTTTTTATCCACGGCAAGACCGGGGCAAGTGGAGCCCAGCAACAGCACAAAACAACAAAACGGGGGGAAATTTAACATCGCCTGACGGAATCATAAATACGTTGTCGGGGAAAGTCATTTTTTCGCCACACGCAGCGTCCGCAGGGCCCAGTCCCCTTCCCCGCCCTGCTCCATCGGGCGATTTGAGTCTTGTCACGCGGTTTTCCAGCCCGTAGGGAAAGTCCTGATGTTGACTGGTCTGCCCTCATTTCTCCTCCTGGCTTGCCTTGGAGGAGGGTTATGCTGCCCCGCCCTGGCAGAGGACCTGCCGCTGACGCCGATCCCGGAATTGCTGGCCACGCCCCGGGTGGAGGCGGCGAAACGCCCTGCAATTAAGGTGCGGGGCACCATTTCCCTGATCGGGGAAGGCCTGGCCTCTCCTGCCAAAAACCCGGCCAGCCTGGCTTCCTTTTGTCTGGAGGAAAATGAAACCGGGATCTGGGTCTCCGTCTCCACGGCGCTGCGGGAGGGAGTGTGGCAGGGGAACCGGGAGATCTTCCTGACCTTGCACGAGGGCATGGAAATCGAGATGGAAGGGGTGCTGGATGCCGGAGCCTTTGCGCCCATCTTTCTGCCGGCCCGGCTGAGCGTGATAGGAGAAAAACCGCTTCCCCCGGCCAAGGCCGTTTCCCTGTTCCGTCTCATGAGTGGCGCGGCGGATGTGCAGCGGGTGGTGGTCATGGGGGTGGTGCAAAGCTTTGTCGAGGAAAACGATTCCCGCTGGCTCGTCAAGGTAGAGACGGGGCTGGGACACTTTCTGGCGCGCCTGCCGCGCACGCCGGCCTTTGATCCGGCGCGGCTGCTGGATGCGGAAGTCAAAATGACAGGGCTGGCGGCGGTCTCACGGAACTGGCGCTCGGAATTTGTCTGCCCCCGCCTCATCATCAGCCACGAACAGGATGTGGAGATCCTCCGCATTCCCCCACCGGATGCCTTTGCCGCACTAAAGCTGCCGCTGAGTGCGCTGGACGCCTATTCCCCCAAGGGCCGGCCCCGCCACCGGCGGCGGATCGAAGGCACCCTGACTTATTACGTGCCGGGCAGTTTTCTCTTTCTCCAGGAGGGGAACTGCGCGGTGCGCGTGGAGTCCAGCAGCCCGCTAGTACTCACCCCGGGGGACCGGGTGGAGGCCACCGGGTTCATCGATACCAGGCGCAATGTGGCTGGCCTGAGCGGTGCCCTGATCCGCCGCACCGGCACAGCGGTCGCGCCCGCTGCCGTGCCAATCAACATGTCGGAAATCAGCGGCATCTTTGCCCTCATGAAAGCCGGCCGCACCGCCCGCCTGCCCGGCTGCGATGGCCTGCTGGTCAGCGTTAGGGGTAAACTGCTCAGCCTGCAAGGCCCCGCAGCCGATGGCCTGCAACGCTTGGAACTGGACTGCGGCGACGCGATCACCACCGCCTTCCTGAAAGGTCCCACCGGTGCTTTACTCCCCGGCAGCCAGCTCCAGGCCAGCGGCATCGCCACTCTGCAATACGCGCCCGGCGGACAGACCGCCAATTTTACGGAACCACTGCGGCTCGATCTCCTGCTGCGGGACGTCAGCGATATCAAGGTCCTGAGCGCTCCGTCGTGGTGGACCACCACGCGCATCTGGTCGGCCCTGCTCGGGGTGCTTGCCCTGGCTGCCGTCATCCTCACTTGGGCGGTCTTGTTGCGCCGCACGGTGGCCAGGCAAACCCGCCTGCTGGCCCAGGAAATGCGCGGCCGGCGCGATGCCGCCGTGGAATTCCAGGCAGCCCTGCGCGAGCGTTCCCGCCTCGCGGCGAATCTTCACGATACCGTGCTCCAGACCATGACCGGCATTGGCTATCAGATAGAGGCCTGCGAGGCTGAATCCCTGCCGGAAGCCGAGCGCCCCGCCAATTACCTGGAAACCGCCCGCCGCATGGTCCAGCGCGGCCAGGAAGACCTGCGGAACTCCGTCTGGGCCCTGCGCGCCCTGCCACTCAACGAGCGCGACTTCGCCGATGCCGTCCGCCGCGTTGCCCGGCAAATCAGCGCTGGCCACCCCGTGGAAATCCTGGTGGAACGCCCGGCGGCCCTGCCTCCCCTGGCTGATTTTATCGCGGGCAATCTGCTGCTCATCGTTCAGGAAGCCACCCACAATGCCCTCAAACACGCCAAGCCTACCAAAGTCAGGATCAGCCTCTCCTCCATGGACTCCGGCCAGCGTTTCCGGCTCACCGTGCATGATGATGGCCGCGGTTTTCTCCCCGGCTCCCAGCCCGGCATTGAGGAAGGCCACTTCGGCCTGGAAGGCATGCGGGAGCGGGCCGAGCGCCTGGATGGCACCCTTAAAATCACCAGCGACCCCGGCACCGGGACCAGCCTCACGGTGGAGGTCCCACTCCGGCCCTTTGACCACGACCTGGCAGAACCTGCCGGTTCCGCATGAACCCTGCTTCACCCTGCAAATCCCATGAAATCCCCGATCAGACTCCTCCTCATCGACGACCACGCCGTGATGCGGGCCGGCCTGGCCAATATGCTCAACGCCAACCCTGCCTTTCAGGTAGTCGCCGGAGCGGATGATGGCCCGGGCGGCCTGGAACTTTACCGCAAGCACCTGCCGGATGTCACCCTGCTGGACGTCTCCATGCCTGGCATGGACGGCATCGAGTGCCTGCGGAAACTCCGCAGCAGCTGGCCAAAATCCCACGTGCTGATGCTCAGTTCCTCCGACGCCGAGGAAGACATTGTCCAGGCCCTCGAAGCCGGGGCCTGCGGCTATGTTTCCAAAACCGCCCGCCCGGCGGAACTCACCGCCGCCATCATCGCCACCCACGCCGGCGAGCGCGTGCTCAGCCACGGTCTGGAAAGCCGCCTCGCCGACCGCGCCTCCGGCACCACCCTGACTGCCCGCGAAATTGAAGTGCTGCACCTGCTGCGCAAGGGCCTGACCAATCCGGAAATCGGCAGCATCCTCGGCATCACCCGCCGCACCGCCAAGGCCCACGTCGCCGCCATTCTGGAGAAATTGCAGGCCATCGACCGCACCGAGGCCGTGACTTTGGCCTTCGAGCGTGGCCTGCTCAAGCTCTAGATTTTACGCGGCATTGGCCATGTGGCCAATGGCAGTTCTGCCTCCCCTGGCCTAGGGCGGCATATTGATTCAAATCCCTTGTGCCCATGGACACTTTTTCAGCCTCTGCCGCCCTCATCGCTCTCTCCTTTGCTGCCCTCACCCTGCCAGGGATGGCCGGGACCATCAATACCTTCACTGGTGCCACGGATAACCTCACCGGAACCAATGAAAACTATTCGCTGAACTCCGCCCCAATCAATGGAACCGCAGCCGGTTCCTACAAGGATCTGCTTTTCACCGGCCCCCAGCTGAATCTGCTGCAGACGAATACCAACTTCCACACCGAGTCCATCAGCGTCACCAATGGCTCCTCCTACGGTATTGCCGGCCAGGCCACCAATGCCCCGACCATCCGGGTGGGCAGCACGGGCTCCTCTTCAGAAGTCATTGCCGCCTTCACCAACGCCAACGTCCCTTCCAACGTGGGCACGGGCAGTCAGGATCTGATCTTCCTCAGCGGAAATTCCAACCTGTCCATCTCTGCCACTAATAACAATACCACAACTCTCCCCATGACGGTGCAACTCCGCCAGAGTGGGAATTTCAACATCCAGAGTGGCTCCACCCTGACGCTGGACGCTGCCGTCAGGCAAAACGGCACGCAATCGCTCACGATTACCGGGGCTGGCCTCACCAACCTGAATGGCGTCAACACCTACACCGGCAGCACCACGGTCAATGGCGGAACCCTGGTCATCGGCGGCAGCGGGTCCATCAATAACAGCAGCGCGGTGACGGTCGCCGCTGGCGCACAACTTATCTACAGCAGCAGCACCGCCCTGACCAAGGCTCCGGTGCTGAATGGCTCCGGGCCTTCCAGCCGCGCCATTCTGTCAGGCTCCGGCGTGATCAATACCGCGATCACCCTGGACAATGTGGGTGACACCCTGGCCCCCGGCAACAGCCCCGGCATCCTCTCCTTTACGCCAGCGCAAACCTGGGCAGCCTTCACGCTCGACTGGGAAGTCAATAACTTCACCGGCACCACCGCCGGCACGGACTTCGATCAGGTCTCCCTGGCCAGCAGCCTGAACCTCACCGGTGGCTCCGCCAGCTATCTGCTGAATGTGCTTTCCCTGACTGGATTTAACACCGCCGGAGCCGTCCCCAACTTCGCAGAGACGAGCCAAAGCTGGACCGTTCTCAGCACGGCTGCCGGCGTCACCGGATTCGACGCTGCCAACTGGACCCTCAACACAGGAACCTTCACCTCCGCAAATGCCGCTACCGGCACCTTCTCCCTGGCTCAAAGCGGCAACAATCTGGTGCTTTCCTACAATCCCGTCCCGGAGCCCACCGGCACCGCCTGCCTGGCCGCTACTTGCGCCATGTTCCTCGCCCGCCGGAAGCGTTCCGCCAGCGCCCAGGCTTAATCCGGCAGGCGCTCCTCTCCCTTTTATTCCACCCCCACCCTGGATCCTGCCTCACCTTGTGGGGCAGGATCCTATAGTGTCAGGCCCAGGCATCCTTTGCCCCCTGCCCTTCACCCGCAATTGCGTGCTTCTTAACGGATGCATCGTCCAGCCCGGTGGGCACACTGCACTCTGTTTCCTGACCCAAGGTAATCCTTTCCATGAAAATCCGCTGCACCCTGCTCCTTCTCCTGACTTTCCACGCCATCCCCTGCCCCGGCGAGGCTGCCGGAAAGCCCAACGTGCTGTTCATCGCGGTCGATGACCTCCGGCCGGAACTGGGCTGTTATGGAAAAGAGTATATCAAAAGCCCTAACATCGACCGCCTCGCCAAATCCGGCATGGTCTTCACCCGGGCCTATTGCCAGCAGTCCCTCTGTTCGCCTTCCCGGACCAGCCTCATGACCGGCACCCGGCCGGACACCACCAAGGTCTGGGACCTCACGACCAACTTCCGCGATACCCTGCCGGAGGTCGTCACCCTGGGCCAGCATTTCAAGCAGCACGGCTACTTTGTGCAGGGCATGGGAAAAATCTACCACGGCGGCCTCAATGACCCAGCTTCCTGGTCCGTCCCGTGGCAGGTGCCCGCAGCCGCCAAATATGCCCTGCCCCAGGAGGGGAATTCCCCTTCTGGCAAGCCGGGCAAAAAGCAAAAAAACCGCCCGGAATCAAAAACTCCCGGCGCGGAAGGGGAAGCCGGTCGCAAGGGCATGGTCTACGAATGTGCCGATGTGCCTGACGATACTTACCAGGACGGCAAGGTGGCCGCCCTTGCCCGCACCACCCTGCAGGATCTCAGTCAAAAACCCGAACCTTTTTTCCTCGCCGTCGGCTTCATCAAACCCCACCTGCCGTGGGTCGCGCCCAAAAAGTATTGGGACCTCTACGATGAAGCCAAAATCGAATTGGCCCCCAACCCCATTCTGCCCAAAGGAGCCCCGGAGTATGCCGTCCGGCAGTTTGATGGCGAAATCTATCAATACCAGGGCATGTCATCCAAAAAGGAGGATGTGCCCACCGGGCTGGCCCGCAAGCTGCGCCACGCCTACTATGCTTCGGTGAGCTACATGGATGCCCAGGTGGGCCTCCTTCTGGATGAATTGAAGCGCCTCGGCATTGAGCAAAACACCATCATCATTCTGTGGGGCGATCATGGCTGGAAGCTGGGGGAACACCGCGCCTGGGGCAAGCACACCAATGTCGAAAACGATGTCAACGCCCCGCTCATCCTCTCGGTCCCGGGGGCCAAAAACGCAGGGGCCCACTGCGCCGCTCTGGTGGAATTTGTGGACATCTACCCGACCCTCTCGGAACTCGCCGGCCTTCCTCTGCCCGCCCACCTGGAAGGCACCAGCCTGAAACCTCTGCTGGACAACCCGGAGCACCCGTGGAAATCCGCCGCCTTCAGCCAGTATCCCCGGGGGGGCCTGATGGGCTATTCCATGCGCACCGACCGATACCGTTTCACCGTCTGGGCCGACCAGCAGGACCATGCCAAAGTGGACGCCATCGAACTCTACGATCACCAGACCGACCCCCAGGAAAACACCAACATCGCCAGGGACCCAGCCCATGCCGGTCTGGTCAGCAAACTCATGGAACAATGGAAACTGGGCTGGCAGGGGGCCAAGCCAGCGGCCAGCCCCTAGCTTCCTGCAGCCCCAATCCCAACCCCTCACCTGATCCCATCCCATGCGCATCACCTCTCTCTTTATAACTCTGCTGCTTTCCCTCTGCGCGGCCAGCGCCGCTCCGCCAAATGTCATTCTGATTCTGGCGGATGATCTCGGCATTGGCAATGTGGGTTGTTATGGATCCGACCATTGCAAAACCCCCAACCTTGACCAACTGGCCGCCACGGGCACCCGCTTCACCCACGCCTTTACCGGAGCGCTGTGCGGGCCCTCCCGGGCGCTCATCATGTCAGGGCGCTATGCCTTCCGCAATGGTTCCTCGAACCAGGACGCCTCCACCGCGATGCCCCTCCGGGAGCTTCAGATGGGCCTGCTCTTCAAAAAAGCCGGATACGCCACTGCCGCCATTGGAAAATGGGGGCAACTCCCCGGCGGGCCAGAGACCGCAGGCTTCGACGAATCCCTCCGCTTCAAGGGCAGCGGGGTCTACCGCAGCCGGAAAGCTGATCACCTCGAACCTTACTGGATTAACGGCGAGGAGCATCAACTGGCCACGGACGAATACATGCCTGACCTCATGCACCAACGCGCCACAGCCTTCCTCAAGGCGAACCTGACCAAGCCCTTTTTCCTCTACTATCCCATGTCCCACGTCCATGGCGACATCCAACCAACTCCCGACAGCAAGCCGGACAGCAAAGACCTCTTCGCCGACAACGTGCTCTACATGGACAAGCTGGCCGGCAAGCTGATCGCCGAACTCGAAGCCCTCAACCTGCGCCGCAACACCCTGATTCTATTCATGGGCGACAACGGCACCCCCAAAGGCCAACTGGAGTTTTCCACCATCGGCGGGCGGAGTCTTTCCGGCATGAAGGGATCCATGCTGGAGGGCGGCGGGCTCGTGCCTTTTATTGCCAATTGGCCAGGCAAAACCCCCTCCGGGAAAATCTGCCAGGATCTGATTGACTCCACAGATCTCCTCACCACCTTCAGTTCGTTGACTGAAACGCCATTGCCCGCCGGCACTGTCTTCGATGGCCACAGCTTTGCCCCGCAATTGCTGGGCCGGCCCGGGCACCCGCGGGAATGGATTTTCAATCAACTGGCCGCCATGTGGTATGTGCGCGATGCTCACTGGAAACTCAACCACCTCGGTGAACTCTTCGACATGAGCAGGGCTCCCTTCGAGGAAAAAATGGTGCCCGCCGGGTCCACCGACGCGACCGCCACCGCCGCCCGCAGCCGCCTCGCGGCCGTGCTGGCCGGCTTGAATCCCGCTGGCGGCATTCCGGATGCCGGCGATGGCACAGGCCGCCATGCCAGCAAATCGAAGAAGAAAGCCAGGGAGAACTAAAACCGGGCCGGAGCCCCGGGCTCCTTTTTTAGTTGGAAGTGTTGATGGAGGCATTGGTTCCTGGCAAAATCACGAAAGTGCTGGAAAGATTGCCATTCAGGTCCAGGGCGGCGATGTTGCCGCAGGGGATCCCGCCGATCTTGCCGAAGGAACCAGCCACATACAGGGTGAAGCCGCTGACCCCGACCCAGTTGACAGCACTGGTTTCCGGAAGGGCAGTGACGCCCACATAAGTGCCGTCCGCTCTGATCAGGGCGACTCCCATGCTGTCGTTGTTATTATATTTGGTGAAGTTGCCTCCGGCCCAGATCATGCCGTCCGGACGAATAGCCAGGGAGCGCACTGCCCCATCAAAGCCCGTGCCGGGATTGAAGGTAGGGTCAGGCTTGCCGGCAATGTCCACTCTGGCAATATTGCGCCGGGCCAGTCCGTGGGAGGCCGTGAACTTGCCGCCCAGCACCAGCTTGCCGTCGGCCTGCTGCGCCACCGCCCAGACGGATGGGATGCCGGAGCGGTCATAGAGCCCAAGGTCCCAGGTTTTGTCGTCCTCCAGACTGATCGGATCGCCCCGGTGCCGCTTTTAACGATTTCGAATTGGTGCAGGTCCGAACGGTAGCGTGCCGTCGGCATGGCGCTGCCAGCCAGCGAGTCCGGCAGCAGTTCGATCTTTAAGTGCGGATCCAGCATCCCGCCCTACAATCCCGCCATTTCCTTCTTGAATTATCCACTATATGTGAAGATTATCAAAATAAATTCCAGATTGTTTTCTTAAACCTAATAATTACCTGTGAGACTTTCCGAGGCTTTTTGAAGATACCCCCATGGTGGTTGGGCTGATTGATTGACGCCCTTTCATAAAAACCATCGACACCCTGCAAAAACAGGTGTATTCATGCTGGACTGCCCCTTCCGGCCATGAAACTACTCCCTGCCCTGTTCCTCCTGCTTTGCCCGCCCACCGCCCTCTTCGCCGCTGACAAGGAGGCTCCCTCCACCGCGGCCAAGGTAAACCTGAGCGAATTCACCTTCGGAAAAACCCTCTTTGGCGATACCGTGACGGCAGAATCCCTGAAGGGGAAACCTGTCGTGGTCGAGTTTTGGGGCATCCATTGCGGACCCTGCCTGGCTTCCATGCCGATGCTGAATGGCCTCGCGAAACGACATGAGTCGAAAGGCCTGAAAGTGATCGGAGCGCACTCCCAGGAGGCCACCGAAGAAGAAATCCTAAAAACCATCAAGACCTCAAAAATCAAATTTCCCGTCACGGAAGGAGCCCGCAGCCCATTGAAGTTCAATGGGATCCCGCACAGCGCGGTCTTCGCATCGGATGGCACCATGCTGTTCGAAGGTTCGCCGCATGATAAGGGTTTCGAACGGGCCGTGCGCGATGCCATGAAAACGACCACGAACTCCAAAGACGGGGAATCCACCATCTCTTCCTCCTCCACGATTAAGCCCGCCATTCTGGTCGCCGAGCGCACTTGGACCAATACCGATGGGAAGCCCATGGCTGCCACACTGGTCAAAGTGGAAAATGGCCAAGGAACCTTCCGCCGCAAAAATGGCAGCACCTTCGTCTATGCCATCGAAAAACTTTCCACTTCCGACCAGGAAATCGTGATCAAGGCCCAGGAGCCCAAATAAGAGTGGCAAGCCAGGAGCGCCGAGTTCAAATGAGGTTACTGAGGCCCTCCTTGGTCCCGCGACAATGAATGTCAGCCATTTTTGCGGCGGTTCCCCGTTGCAGGCTTTCACAAAGTAGGGAAAATTGCCTGATGCATCGGACCGGGCCTGATCCCACCAGTCGGCGGGTTGCCGGAAAGCCGGGGGGCTTTCCGACGATTATCCTTCTCCACGGGCTATCGCCGGTTCCGTTGCAGCTATTTTCAGGTTTGGCGCTGCTTGGCCGATGCCATGGAAAGTGAATCCCCGTGATCATTCCGGCCTCAGCACCCCGTCGCACAGCACCTTGGCCCGCAATCCGCCGCGGTTTTTCAAAGCCGCTTCCGCGCCGGGGTGAAAGGCCTGATTCATCCATTCGCAAGGCGCACACTCCGCCATCCCGAGGAACCGCACCCCTTGGACTTCAAATTCCTTGCCGATCAAAGCATTCAGGTCCTGCCCCGAAGTTATAATATTGCGCCGGAAGACGGATGGTGCCCGGTCCTGAACGCCGAACTGCCGGCACAAGTCCTGCCAGGTTTCGTAGGCGAAGAAGGTCACCTGGCCCTTGTAGTCCTTTTTAAAGCCAAAAAAACGGTCCCCTTCAATCCCCTGCCCGGCCCTCAGCTTCGCCTCAGGCACTTCCAGCATGGGAGCCGTCCCGGCAGGCTGGCCATGATGCCCAAAATAGTTGTGCTCCGGAGAGATGAAGAGATGATGCAGTCGCATGGTCATGGTCTTATGAACGCGCGGCACGCCCTCAACTCAACTTCTGATTTTCGACCCAGCGCACCGCATAGCGCACCAGCTCGTTGCCACTCTTCAGCAGCAGCTTGTCTTTGATATTCGCCCGGTGGGCATCCACGGTTTTGATGGAAACATTCAGTTCCTCCGAGATGATCCGGGTGCCTTTGCCGTGACCAATCATTTGGAAAATTTCAAACTGCCGGTCGCTCAGCGCTTCCACCGGATCCGTGGACGCGGCGCGGCGGCCGGAGAAAATTTCCAGAATCTTCCCCGACATCGCAGGACTCACGTAAATCTCCCCCTCCAGGATTTTATGGATGGCTTCCATCATCTTTTTGCCCCCTTCCTGCTTCATGATATACCCCTGCCCGCCCGCTCTCAGGACGCGTTCCACGTAAAGGCTTTCATCATGCATGGAGTGGACCAGCAGCGCCGGCTGCTTCGTGCAGGCGCGGATGTCCTTGATCAACTCCAGCCCGTTTTTCCCCGGCAGGGAAATATCGATGATGACGAGATCCGGCTTCAACTCAATCACCGCCGAAAGCCCCGCCGCCGCATCACTGGCTTCCCCCACGACCACGAGGCCAGCTTCGTGGTTGATCAACTGGGCAAGACCCTGACGCATCAAGGGATGGTCATCGACAATAAGAACGCGTTTTTTGGACATGGGGGAAAAGGAATGGATGAGGGGAAACGCCGCGTTTGTCGAGCAGAATAGCGGCGGATCGCTTGGCGGTTTCCATCCTGATGCCGGCTCCAACTCTCCCCCGGCCGATCGGACTGCTCCATCGCGGTGGCAACGTGCGGCGGCGCCCGGGCTTCGTCTGCCTTTGTCAAATCCCAACCCGCCGCGGAGCACGCCATGGGGACACGATCGTGCGAGCGGCAAATCATTGACGGCGCAGCGGAATTTTCTTGAATGAGAAGGACCAAGCTCATGCCCATGCTCGAATCCATTGACTGAATCCCCGTTTACCGGCAATGCTGGATGACCAATGAGAACCGTGCCAACCTTGCTTCTGCCAATCCTGGCATTCAGCAAATCAGCCACGCTGGCTGCCCAGGTGCCGGAGAGTTCCCCGGTGGCAGAGACGGTGGCGCGGTTTTTCAGCAGTGAAGTCAGGGAAGCAGGACCGCGTTTGGAATATCTGGCAGCGGAACTGGATAAATTGCCAGCACTGGCCAAGGGCAGCCAGGGATCACGCTATGGATTCAACAGCGGGCCGATTCCAAGTCAGGAGGAAGCGCACTGGGTGCAATTTGATCTGGGGAAAGAATGGCCCATTGATGCCATCGTTGCGGTGCCGGTTCACGCGGAGGCTGTGGTGGCTGGTTATGGCTTCCCGCTGCGATTTAAGATCGGGGTCTCTTCCGAAGCCGAAATGCAGCATCCGATTTTGCTGGTGGATCAAACGAAGGAGGATGTTCCCAACCCTGGGAAATACCCCATGATTTTCCACCCCGTGAAAACGACAGCCCGTTACGTCAGATTCACCACCACGAGGAGTCCGCGCTCCAAGGATGAGTTCTTCTGGGCCTTGGAGGAATTGATGGTGCTGGCAGGCAATCGAAATGTGGCGGCGGGCTGTGACGTCACCTTTTCCAGGCAATTGGAGTTGTTTCCCAACTGGGCGGTGGACTGGATCAACGACGGGCAAAGCGTGCTGGGCATGCCCGTCACCACCGAACGCAGCCCAACTAACGGCTATCTAAGCGCCCCGGCCAATCAATCCCTAAGCGAGAAATGGATCATGGTGGATCTGGGGAAAAACTACCCGATTGATGAACTGAGGCTGCTGCCAGCGGGATCGAGGGAGAGCGAAACCCAAACCCGGCAGGGATACCCCCGCGTGGGAGGACGTGCGTTTCCGCCGGATCTTGTGGTCGGAATCTCAGAAGACCCAACCTTCGCGGCAGCAGCGTGGCACAAGGAACTCGAATCGGAATCCCTGGGCTACCCGTGGGGCAATGCCGTGGTGCTGCCGACGCACGGCACCTCCGGGCGCTACATCCGGGTGCTGGCACGCAAGCTCTGGGCCCGGGGCAAGTCGGCCCATAACTTCGCCCTGGCAGAGCTGCAGGCGTATGTGGGAGACGACAACGTGGCGCTTGGCAAGGCCGTCCAGGCCAAAGACGCGGCTGATGGACCGGTTTCTGCCCGCTGGGATCCTGGCTTTCTGGTGGACGGCTTCACGAGCCGCCAGCGGCTCATTGAACTCCCCGCTTATCTGGATCTCATTGCCCGGCGGGGGAAACTGGAGCGGGAGCAAACCACCCTGCAGGCCCACCGCGATCACCTGGTGCGCCGGACCCAAAGCATCCTAACCGGCAGCGCCGTGACGCTTGGGTCCGCCATCATGATAGGACTGGCGTGGATGTTATTCCGCCAAAAAGCAGTGCGGCGACGGGATGTGATCCGGCTCCGTGAACAGATCGCACGGGACCTGCACGATGACATCGGCAGCAACCTGGGCGGCATCGTCCTGCTGAGTGAAATGGGGCGCCGGCATGATGCCATTTCCCCGGAAGCACGCAGCGATTTCGCCGCCATTCAGGAAGCCGCTGAAGAAACGGCGGAATCCATGCAGGATATCGTGTGGCTGATCCAAACGGATCGTATGGGCTTGCGTGAGTTGATCGTGAAGCTGCGCAAATCCGCTGCCATGATTGCCGGAAATCTGGATCCAAGTATTGAGGTTACCCCACCCCAGTTCACGAACCGGAATTTATCCCTCCTGTTTAGGCGGCATTTCTTTTTCGCTTTCAAGGAGTCGCTGAATAACATTCGTAAACACGCCTGTGCTACCAGGGTCGCCATCACCATCGACATCAGCTCCACCTCCCTGAAATTTACGGTAAAGGACAACGGAAAAGGCTTCGACCCTGGTGCTCCTGCCCATTCCGGACACGGTCTGGCGAACCTCCAACAGAGGGCAGCACTCCTGAAGGGAACCTGCCATGTGGACAGCAAACCCGATCAGGGCACGACGGTCCGCCTGGAGGCAGATCCCAGTGTCTAGCAAAACGTCCGGCTTTCCCTGGCGCTGGGATGATGCCGTCCGGCGGACTGCTCCCACACGCTTTGCTAACGCCGGCGGCGTGCCACGCAGCCGCCCAGGGCAAGAATCCCCAGCACCGCAGCAGAAGGCTCCGGCACGCCTGTGACAGAGAAATTGGAGATTGTGCCGGAACCGGGCAAGCTATCGACAGAGAATGGATCCGCCTGGAAAATAGTAAGGGCAAACCCGTTGAATTGATTTACTTTGCCACCGGGCCAGGCATCCGCAGCATCGAAGGCACCCGCACCAGTCACTTCGTTATAGAGTGGAATGGACATCGTGGCCGAACCGGCTGAATTTTCCCAGAGCACCGTGTATGACAGGGTGGTGGGAGTTAGGCGCTCAACGGTTGTGGTAAAGGTATGCACATCTCCGGCATGCCAGATCGGCAGGCCTGGACCGGTTCCATTGCTGCCGGGAGCAAAGGCATTTCCGCCGATGGTGCCGCCGCCATTATTCAAGGCATTGGTGGCTCCTGTTACGTTCGGATCGAAGCGCGCGCGCATCATGCCGGAATTCGCCCCAGTCTGATTTCCCAATAGCACCAATTGGATCATTTCCGCCCCGGCGGCTCCTGCGGTGCTGTCGAACAAGGTGAACCGGAAATCCGCACCCTGGTCCGTGGGCACGTCCTGCGCCAGAGTGAAATCAAATTTCACGACGGTCTTGTCGCCCACTTCAGACATGCGGGAAGCAAAGTTCGTCACGGCTTGCATAAACATGTTCGTCCCAGTCGTGACATTCCAGGTGAAGACCCCTCCAGCAGAGCTAGGGCTAGCTACGCTGCCGGAGACTTGGTTCGGCGTATCCGGATTCATGGCGGTAAATGCAGTGTTGGACAACACCGCCGCAGAGGAAGGTGAGGCTGCCAGCATGGACAGGGCAGCGAAAGCAAAAGGTGAAATTGAATTTATGCGCAGATTCATAGACCCTGTTCTTTGCAAAAGGCGGTTCTTTCTGCAATCCAATTTGCCTGTCTGCCCGTCGCACGATCGTGCCATCCAGCCACCTGAGATTCTTCTGGTGCACCCCCAATCCGCACCGGCGTAATGCCAGCCCAGGACGCATTCCCGAATGGAAAATTCAGCCACCCGCGCTACCTTCCCCGATTCCCCGCCGCTCCCCATGCCTCTCCATTCAACCATCACCAACGTCTGGCTCGTGGAGGATAACGCCCTGTTCGGGCGCAGCGTGCAGCGTGTCGTCAACGGTCTGGATGGAATGGCTTGTGAGGGCGGCTTCACCTCGGCGGAAGCAGCCTTCGCAGCCTTGGGCCAGGTGCCCCCGCCGGACATCATTCTCCTGGATGTCCAACTCCCCGGCATGAATGGCATTGAAGCTCTGGCCACATTCCGCAGCCTGGCCCCGGACGCCCGCGTCATTATTTTGACGGTGTTCGATGATCCGGATAAAATTTTCCGGGCCGTCTGTGCCGGAGCTTCCGGCTACATTTTGAAGTCATCCGGCATCGAACATATCGGACAAGCCATCAAGCAGGTTGTGGAGGGGGGAGCCCCCATGACACCAGAGATCGCGCAACGGGTGCTGGACACCTTTTCCCAAAAGGAGTCCAACCAAATCAGCATCGACGACTATCAACTAACTGAACGGGAAATCGATATCCTCCGGCTGCTGGCCGATGGCCTGGTGAAAAAGGAAATCGCAGACCGCTTGGAAATAAGCGCCCACACGGTCTCCACTCATTTACGCCGCGTTTACAGCAAGCTGCACGTCAGCACCAACACCGGAGCAGTTGCCAAGGCCTTGCGGGAGAGGATCATCTGAATGCCCCGGTGATTGCGCCATGGGTTTTTGCGGTCATTGCAGCTGCCGGTTGGTTTGCCGCAGACCCACTCATGATCCATCCCGTCGCACGATCGTGCCACATCATGCCAATTGACCGGGGAATCGCTGCTTCTGTATAACCGGCTCGTAAAAACCGCCGATTTTACCCGAAGAGGGCGGATAACTTGACACCCCTATTTCCCCCGTATGAAATCACCTACGACAATTCACCAGCACATCATCCGGGCCTCGGCTCTGCTCCTCGCCAGCGGCGGGACAGCCCTGGCACAGCTCAACAATTGGGTTGGCGAGGGTGGTGCCACCATAACAGGCCCCGATGGCCTGGTCTATGGGAAATGGACCGATAGTGCCAATTGGGACAATGGGGATCCCTTTGGCTCCTCCAAGGATGACCGCGTTGACCTTGTGTCAGCAAACGGCGGACGGATCTGGATGGATCAGGAGTTCTGGGTCACCCCCTACATTCCCAGTTCGAAACTCGGAGCCTTCTCCATCAACGGAGGCACGCTCCAATTACTCGACGGCGTAACTCTCTACAAAACTCCACGGGTTGGTGACGGCGCTACCATCGCCAACCCGGGCATCGTGACCCAGACAGGAGGGACTCTCTACATGAATCGGGGGGAAATGCGCATTGGCACCAATATCAGGCTGGCAAGTTACGGGCTCTACGACATCAGCGGCGGGGAGTTGTCCACCGCTGGCGGGCTCCATCCCGGAGGCAACATCGTGCTGGGATCCCGGTTCAATCAATTTTCCGACGGACCAAGCCGGGGCGAACTGAGGATCAGCGGCACGGCCGTAGTCAATTTGGCCAAACCCCTGGGAGCACCAGCGCAATCACTCCTCTTTGGTGCCGCCCATGGCGAACCGGAAAGTTCCGTGCTGACCATCATTGGTTCCACCGCCACCGTTAATATCGATTCCCTCAGTATGGTAAACAACTACCCGGACTACAACGCGGGATTGATCCATTTCCAGTTCGACCAAACCGGCCCCTCCACCATTCATCTGGCCCGCTTTGCCAATCTTGCCCAAGGCGTTCTAAACATTGACTACAGTGGCACTCCGCTCACAACAGGTGCCTGCTTCGACCTCATGATTGCTGATCAAATCGCCATCAGTCCATCCTTCACCCTGGACCCTGCTGATGCCCAGGACTGGCAGATGGTAAAGCTTGGGGACGGACAGATCGGGGGGCAGAAGGACACCCTGCGCCTGGTTTACCTGGGCAGCAATGCCGCCTATGCCATCTGGACCGCCACCCATGCAGGCTGCCAGAAACCTGATCTGGACTCCGACAACGACGGCGTGCCTAACGGTGTTGAGTTCTTCATGGGGCAGACCGGCTCATCCTTCACCACCACTCCATCGTTAGTCACCAGTGCCGGTATCACCACCTGGACTTGGCCACGCGATCCCGGCGCCATTACGAATTACAAATTCCAAATGTCCGGGGATCTGCAGCTTTGGACTGACTTCAATCCTCCACACGCTTCCATCAACACCTCGCAGCCCGGCCAGGTTACCTTCACCCTGCCTGGCAATTCGCCCCTGAAATTCTGCCGCCTGGTAGTCACGCCGTTTCAATGAATAAAGCCGTCGGCAGTCCCGCACGTTCCAGCCGTCAAACCCATGCCCGGCTGAAAGCGCCCGGTCTTGCCGGACCCCGTGAATTTGCGGCATTGATCACTCACTCAACCCCGCCTTTTTCCGCTTCCTGGCCTCTTCCTTTTCACGGGTTTGTGGCATGAGCCTGATGGTTTCCAAGCGGTCACCGAGGTGACGCGTATCAGCAGCAGGGCGGCCCAGGGCACCATGATCGCCAATGAGATACATTTTGCGATACAAGTGGGTTTGAGTATCCACCCCCCCGACCAGCATGCGTGCTTCCGGCAGACCATTGCGCACCAGAGTGCTGGGCTCGAAGGTGCAGGACGGGAGGGAGAACAAGGATTTGCCGCGCTTCCAGGTCAGCCCACCGTCCAGGGTGTCCCACCAGCCAATGGCTCCGCCACCATTGCCAGACTGGGAAAGGAGCATACGGATCTGCATGGGGGAATCGATGATGAAATCCCCATCCTGTCCCCCACCCTGCCCGTCCGCAACGGTCGTAGGTTTCTGCCACGCCAGGCCGTCCCAGCGGAAATACCGTATGCCGCCCCCCGGGAAGCGGAACATCACGTGCGGATGTCCTTCGCTGTCGACATGACACGTGCCATGGTTTGATTTCTCTCTGCCTGTGGCCAGGATCAGAGTGTGCTGGTCTGCAGCCTCCTTGGTGACGGGCAACGCCAGTTTCTCACCCTTCACATTCGTCCACGTGCTATCTTGGCAATTCAAAAGCATGTAATAAGTGTTCTGCCGGTGGGAATTATGGGCTGGGCTGGTGCCGCAGGGATGATAAACGTAGGATGCTGTGATCGTATCCCCCTGGCCGGGGTCGAACCAGGCATACCAGGAATCGTAAACCGCAGGTGATTCCCTGCTCTCCTTGCTTTTGAGGAAACTGACTGGTGGCGCGAAGGTGCGCCCGTTGTCGGTGGATTTCTGATAAACCCAATCGCTGCGGTGCGAGCCGTGGCGGTAAAATAGATAGAGGCCGCCATGGGCTGATTTCACCCATTGGCTGTAGGTTCCGAAAGGTGAGACGTTGTCTAAAATTTTCCATGAAGTGATATCGCCATGCTTCTCTGTCACAGCGTGGATTTGCCGGCCTCCGCCAGGCAGGCCAAACTTATTTTCACCATGAATAAACAGGCCGCCATGACCACCAAAGATCACATGGATGAAACCCTGATCATCCACTGTCAACGCCGGCCGGCCGTGGTTGTCCAGCGCCCCCGGGTCCACCTGATCCGGCGACAGTCCCATGGGATTCACGCCGGCCTTCACGGGTCCAGACCAAGTTCCCTGCCCGTGGTGATATGCCGCCACGTAAGGATCCTCATGCGGACCCTGATAGGCGACATAAGTCACGCCCTTGAAATACTCCGCCGCCGGATGCTGAAGGGTGCTCACGGTTTTGCCGTAACCATTATCCGTGAAATAGTCCACCTTCTCCGCAGCGCCAACACTGGCACGGCCTGGCAGGCAGGAAAATAACACACAACGAAACAGGGTGGCACTGAAGGAACTCACGGGTGGGGAATGCAGTATGAAGTAGATTGGAAATGGACCTCCGCCAGCAAACAAAAAAGCACAGCTGGGGTCAATCCTGTTCAGCGTAACACGATCGTGTTTCCATGGCGGATTTTCGCACGGCAGGGGTAACCCGCTGCGCCGCGACCGCTCCTCCCGGAATTTGGCCTCCTTCCATATGAAGGTGTTTTCCTGGATGCTGATGAAGGCATCCCATCCGCAGGGCTGCCCGAGGTTCAATAAATCAGAAAACCAGTCAAAAAACTTGCCTCGAAAAGGTTCCGATCCGGGGTTTGCGCAAGGGATAAAGGCCCGGAGAGCCGCCCGGCCGAACCGTTGAAAACCCGCTTCCGCTCCGTCCGGCTCCGGCTTCTACGCGTGACCAAGTGAGCGGCAGACTGGCATCCCTGGAAGTCTTCGCAGGTCAAACCACGGGAGCCATCAAGTCCTTGGATTCAGACATTTCCCTCATTCTGGACAGCTACAACCACGGTCCGTCCACGCTGGGGCGGAACGGAGCCTCTATCGAAACCATCGAGATAGGCGGCATCAATCTGCTGGGAATGAATTCGCTCATCCGCAATACCCAGGGGGGCGGTGGCACTGCTTTGGCACTGCTGCGGCGCATCAGCAGCCAGGCTATTCTCAATCTCCAGCAGCACCATCTCAACCTTGCCGGGAATCTGGGGAACAACGGCGACATTATTCTTGGCTTTGGCGCGCAGCTCAACGTCGCGGGCACGATTTCAAATGGCATGTCTGATGATTCCGCCCCGGGGGGCGATGACTGCTGATTCCCATCCTGACCAATGGCGGTCGCCGGTGCCGTGGGGCGCGAATATCTGCTGCACCTCCGCACGCACCCGGAATGCCAGGGCTGCCGTTGACGCTCCCGGCGGGGCGGGTAAGCATCCGGACCATGGCACAGGATTTTTTAACCGCGGCAGAAGCCTCCCCCACCCAGCGTATTCACCTGATCGGCGTGGCCGGCTCCGGCATGAGCGGCATCGCGTCGTTATTGCTCGATCTTGGATTTCAAGTCAGCGGCTCGGACCGCAGCACCACGGTGGAAACCGAACGCCTCCAGGCCGCCGGGTTGGAGTTTTTCTGTCCGCACACCGCCGAAAGCGTGGCGGGTGCTGGCGTGATCGTCTATTCCTCCGCCATCAAGGCCGGGCGCAATGTCGCCTTTGATGCCGCCATCGCCGCAGGCATCCCCCTCTTCCGCCGGGCGGAAGCGCTGGCTTCCATCATGGGGCGCAAGCAGGGCATTGTTATTGCCGGCATGCATGGCAAAACCACCACCAGCGCCATGGCTGCCCACGTCCTGCGCCAGGCCGGCCTGAACCCCGGCCATTACGTCGGCGCAGAAATCCCCCTCCTCGGCACCAACGCGAAATGGGATGCATCCGGCGAACACTTCGTGGCCGAGGGCGATGAAAGCGACGGCACCCTCGTCCTCTATCATCCCCAATTCAGCATCCTGCTGAATGTTGAGGAAGAGCATCTCGACCACTATAAAAACATCGGCGAGATCAACGAGGTCTATGGTCAATTGCTGGATCAGACCTCCGGCACCGCCTTTTACTGCGCAGCGGATGAAGGAGCCAGCCTGGTTTGTCAGGGACGCCAAAACGTTATCGGCTATGGCTGGAACGCCACCGACGATTACTCCGCCCAGGAGTTGGAAACCACCGGCCAAAGCACCGCCTTCACCGTCTCCCGGAAAGGGGAAGCGCTGGGACGCATCATCCTGAACATTCCCGGCCGGCATAACGTCCTGAACGCCCTCGCGGTGGCTGCCCTGGCGACGGAACTCGGCGTGCCTATCGAACGCATCGCCGCCGCCCTGAGCAGCTTCCGCGGAGCCCGCCGCCGCTTCGAAGTCAAACTGCGCTCCCCGCTTTACTCCGTGGTCGACGACTACGGCCATCACCCTACCGAAATCGCGGCTACCCTGCAAACCGCCCGCCAATTTACCAAAGGCCGCGTCATCTGCGTCTTCCAGCCGCACCGCTACAGTAGAACCCAGCTATTAAAAAAGGAATTTGGCCAGTGCTTCAGCCTCGCGGATGCGGTGTTCATCCTCGACATCTACCCAGCCAGCGAACAGCCCATCCCTGGCATCACCGGCGACACCCTCGTGGAGGAAATCCGGGCCTTTGAAGGCGAGCGGATCAAGGTATTCTCCACCCCGGACCGCGCCACCGCCCACCTCGCTGTGGGAAATTTCCTCAAGCCAGGGGACCTCGTCCTGACCCTTGGAGCCGGCAATGTCCACGAGACCGGCACCCGGCTGGCCGCCGACCTCCAGACCGCCGAAACCCTGCGTCAGGCCCTGGCAGAAGCGGATGCCGTCGTAAAGTTATATGAACCCATGGGCCGCCACACCACCCTGAAGCTGGGCGGCCCGGCCCAGTTCTGGCTGGAGCCCTCCACCCGCGCCGGTCTCGCCCGCGTCATCCACCACTGCCGGGAGCAGGGTATTCCCTTCCGCGTCATCGGGCGCGGCTCCAACCTCCTCATCCGCGATGGCGGGCTGAAGGGGGCCGTGATCCACCCCGAAGGCGGGGACTTTGATGAAATCGAAGTGTCAGGCGACACTATCCGCGCCGGTGTGGGGGTGAAATTCAAGCGCCTCGCCGCCGCCGCCCGCACCGCCGGGCTGGGCGGATTCGAGTGGATGGAAGGCATCCCTGGCAGCGTTGGCGGCGGCCTGCGCATGAACGCCGGAGCCATGGGAACCGAGACCTTTGACCAGGTCGTCAGCGTCACCCTCCTTGATGGTCAGAGCCAGTGGATCGAAAAAAAACCTGACCAAATGACCGTGCGCTACCGTAGCGTGCCGGAACTGGCCGAACACGTCGCCGTCAGCGCCCTCTTCAAAGGCACCCCGGCCAGCCTGACCGAGATCGATGCCAAACTGGCCTCCAGCATGGAAAAGCGGAAATCCGGCCAACCCATCGCCGCCAGCGCCGGCTGCATCTTCAAAAATCCTGACACCTGCCCCGCCGGAAAACTCGTCGATGAACTCGGCCTGAAAAACCGCGCCGTCGGTGCCGCCCGCGTCTCCGAAGTCCACGGCAACTTCATCGTCAACGACGGCGGAGCCACCGCCCGCGACGTCCTGGAACTCATCAGCCAAATCAAAGCCTACGCCAAAACAGAGCGCGGCATCCTCATGGAAACCGAAGTCCAGATCATCGGCGAAGACGCGCCTTTTTAACAAACCCCGGGCCCGGCATCCCCTCCCCGCAAATCTGCCTTCCCTCTGACGGAAACAACCCTTTTGCGCAGTAACCAGGCGCAGGCAAAAATTCCGATGTAAGCCAACATGCAAGTGTCTGTCAGCCCCCTTGACCGGCAGATGGCTTGATCGCGGCGGCAAACCCAAAAACCTAACTGTAAAACAGTGGCCTATCGCAAACTCAGGGAACGCAATAGCGACGGGGTTATCGCACCGGTGGTGCGCAGGCCGTGATTCGCCTGATAGCGTGCAATGCAGCTCCGGGAGTAAGGGCCGATCCGGCCATCGATCCCGCCCCGGTAGTAACCCTGACGCGCCAGCGCCTGCTGCACCGAGGCTTCCACGGAGATCCGGCTTGGATACCTGTTCCCCCAATAGGCGCGGGGAGCTGACTCCCGTGTCCTGTAGTATCGCACCTCCGGGCGTTCGTAGTAATAGGGCACATTCGGCGGGCCGTAATAATACCCGCGCCCGGCATAACCCATGCCCAGATTCAGGGAAAAAGTCGTCCGGGGTAGGCTTTGATAATGGCGCACCCGCTCGTTCCGCCCGTTGTCGTGCTCCTTGGAATCATGCCCTTTGCCGGATTTTTTTTCGTGTTGCGAAGACTTGGCTTTTTTGTCCGGCTTGGCGTGAGACCCCGTAGGCAGGGCTACCGCAGCCAGCAACAGCAGCGAAGCCAAGGTCAGAGGCCGGCTCAGGGGAAGAGAAAATGTTTTCATCAGTGCAATCGTGGGGGGGTGGTTCAATCTGCGGGTCAGTCCAGTGAAGTTGGGAAAAGCCTGGACTTCCTCACCCTTCCCTGCATGACGGGTGCCAATGCCGGAAACGCCCCGTCAACCTCCTTCCAACGGGGGAATTCCCCCACCAAAGCCCTTCGGCCACCCGCAGATTGCCAGTCCCCTCCCTCCGGCCTCCCGCAGATTGCCCGAGGCCTGCCCCCTGCCCTTCTAAGCCGCCCCCTTTCCCGTTTTTACTTCGTATGAGTTCAGGATGGGACTCCAATGAGAGATCGAAAGCGAGGATTTCCCTCGCAATGACCATCGCCAGGTCAGGACCCACCGGCCGGATAGCTCAGGGTAGATTAGGTCAGGAACAATTCCCAATCCGGGATCCCGTGGGCATTCCGGATGAAAGCCGTGGCCGGCATCTCGCGGGGGACTTGAGGATGCCGGGCCAGGCGGAGACCGGCTTCCTCCGGGGTGCGGTCGCCTTTGCGGTGGTTGACGCGCTTGTCCGCCAGCACGCAGTTTTCCCAGGAAGTCGGGCCTCCCCGGCTGCGGGGGATAACGTGATCGATGTTCGCTTCGTCAAACTGGAGCCGGCGTCCGCTGTATTGACAGACTCCTCCATCCCGCTGCCACAGGCCGCGCCGGGAAAAAGTCAGGCGGCGGCGCGGCATCCTCGCAAAACGCGCCAGCACCAGCACGGTGGGGGAGCGCACCAATCCCCGGGCCGTGCCCACGCCGGTGTCCTGTTCCCGGACCGCCAGCACCAGCCATTCCTGCCATGAAACCGGCCGCAGCGATCCTTCCGCAATATCCAGCGCACTGGCCGATCCCGTGGCCATCATGGCAAAGGCCTCGGCGGGCGTTTTGACATCAATGGCTTGCCAGCAACGGTTCAGGACCAGAACGGTGGAGGTATGGAGCGACTGGGACATGGGGAGGGGAGGGGCGGGAGGGTTATTCGTTTTGGGTTATGACTTATTGGGGTTTTGGACTGGGTGTTGGTTTTAAGTTGGGCCGGATGGAGTGGGAGTGGGTTTTCCAAGGCGCTATTTTCCAAAGGCCGGGTCGATTTTGCTGCCTGATTTCGCGCAGGTGTTTGCTCTCTTTTACACATTCCCAGGCTGCCGGGACCGGAAGCGGGCGCTTCCGGTCCCCTGAAAAAAATGAACCGCCACGGTGCTGCCCCGTGCTCTGCTGGGTAAAAACCAGCTGCTTCACTGCAAAGCTTGCGGTCCTCAAAAAAGAGTATGCTCAAGGCGGGACTTGCCCCCGCACTGGCGGCGCTCCCGACGCCGTTCCTCTGCTATTGGGCTGCCTGAGCATGGATAAAACTGGCCACCCTGCCGGGATCTGCCCCCGGATCTGCCGGTTGAAAGCCGGCCGTCCTGTCTGCTTGGACGACAGGGTGAAAATGATGATTCGAAAATTGGCGGAAGACGGAGGACTTGCACCCCATGCCACACGGTGGTGGCACGATCCCGTTAGCACCGGGTCCCGGCCCGCTGGTCCGGTTCGTCATCCATGGTCCTCCTGACAGGAATCGCACCTGCAACTCTCCGGTCTTAAACCGGATGCCTCTGCTGATTGGGCTACAGGAGGAGAATTCGTTACAATTTTTGTTGATGTGGAGAAAAAGTATCCCTGGAAGGAGTCGCACCTTCGACCTGCCGGTTATCGACCGGCTGCTCTGCTGCTGAGCTACAGGGACGTGATAGTAAAGAAATCAAAAAGTGGCAGCCCCGGATGGATTTGCACCACCGCCGCCTGGGTTGGAGCCAGGCATTCTCCTGCTGAAATACGGAGCTGTGAGTATAGTCAGGCCCCCCCCCGCAGCGGCGGGGAGAACGCAGAGGAAGGGAGCGGGGAATCCTCACCTGCGAAGGCTCCTCCGGCTCCGGGCAATCCCATTAACTTCTTTCCTTCTCTGCGTCCTCCGCGCTGCTGCGGGGAAATTTCCAGTCCTGTCCTGTCAAAATGTGGTGGGTCCAGCTGGAATCGAACCAGCACCTGCGGGATTATGAGCCCCGTGCTCTGCCATTAAGCTACAGACCGTTAAAAAAGTGGAGGTGCGCCCCGGAGTCGCACCGGGTAAGGCAGTTTTGCAAACTGCCGGCTCCACGGCTTCACCTTGCGCACCGTGCGGGTTGATTGTTGATATAGATGGGGAGTTCGACCGGTGCTGCCCCGGTTCCTCGACGTTCACAGTGTCGTATGCTGGCTGTTACACTACGAACTCCGTAATTTTGGTTGGTTGGTTGGTTGGTTGGTTGGTTGGTTGTTGGTTGATGGTTGGGAGTTGGGAGTTGGGAGTTGATGGGATGATGCTTTGTGGTTTTCCCTCCCGTTTTCATAATTCCCACTTTCACGGTGGCGCGATTATCGGGCGACCACGGTGCGGGTGGCATTGAGCGGGCTGCGCGCCGCCCATGCCGCGCGGCTGGTGCGCCAGATGAGATCCAGATCCCTGTCTGGCTGTCCCGATTTCACCGGGAAAGTCCCTTGGCAGGCATAGCCCAGCCGGGCCGGCACCGCTGCGCTGCGCCGGTTTTCCGGATCACAGACAATGGTGACGGTCTCCAATGGCCAGGTGGCAAAGGCAACGGTGGTCAGCGCTGACGTGCTCTCTGAGACAAGACCTTGCCCAGTGGCAGAGGCCCGCAGCCAATAGCCGATTTCGATATCCTGGGGACCATTCCGCAGGTGCAGGCCGGTGCCGCCCAGGACCTCCGTCTCGTCGCGGTTGAAGATGCCGTAGATGAAATCGCGGCCCTGACGGAAGTCTTCGGCGAAGCCCGCGAGCCTGGCTTCGAGGGTGGGAATCGTGGACGGTTCCTGATTCGCCCATGGCATCCATGGGCGGAGGTGGTCCAGGCTGGAATCCAAGGCGGCTTTCAGCAATGGCGCATCAGAAGCCTTCCAGCAACGGAGCACCAGCCGGGGAGTGTAGATGGGAGTGAGAGGATGGATCATGGGAAAAATCAGTGATGGAGTTAAAAGTGGGTGGAAATGGAGCGCGGATTTGCCATCCGCCCCGGAGCATCTGCAGCGCCTTGCTCCGGGGGCAGTAAGCCGCACCGATGAAACCAAATAGGAAATGGCCGGATAGCCGGGGCGGATGGCAAATCCGCGCTCCGGCTGGAGAATTGGCCGCCAGAGCTGGAATTGCACCAGCCTCGTCGCGTCTTCAGCGCGCTGCTCATCTGTCTGAGCTACCTGACGAAAGGTTATAAAAAGGGGGCGGACACCCCGGTGTTGCTCCGGGCTTCTCCTGATTCCAAGTCAGGCGGGTTCGCTGGCTCCCTCGCGTCCGAAATAATGGCTCCCCAACATGGACTTGGACCATGACGTCCGGTGTAACAGACCGGTAGGCTTCCTTACCTCATCGGGGAATGTGAAACGTGAAAAATTGGTGGAGGATGGTGGTAGTGCGCCACTGGTCGCTTCCGGCCTGCTTTGGGGACGGCGGGTTTACAATCCGCTGGCCGGGGCATCCTCCGGGGAAATTGACAAGGGAGCCCGGGGCTCCGGCCCGGGTGTTTCAGTCGAGGTTTTCCGGTTTTCGGAGGTTAACCGATTCGAAAAAACTCCCGGGCCGGAGCCCCGGGCTCCCTTTTGTGTTGTGTAAAAAAGAACAAACACCGCTGCCGCACTTTTCAGTGCCGCACCCGCTGGTTTTCACGGCGGATGTTTCGGTGTTTGAGGCACACCTTCCAGAAAGCCTATATGGATATGTAAAAGAAAACTCATACAAACAGGAGGGTCAAAAGCAACATGAGTCCTATCATCAAATCGCCTGCTGGCGGCTTGACTTTTACCGGGGCCGGCACGATGGATTCCGTGGACGGCGGTGGAAGGGGATGATGCGTCGAAGCACTCTCTGTCTGCGGCCCGTCCGTCTTGCCCCTCCGCTGGTTGCACCCGGCGGAGGGGTCTTTTTTGGCGAGACGGGCCATGGGGTAGGGGATAAAATTCCGGGGGTCGGTTTCCTGAAGCGGGCTGGCGGTGGATTTTCGGGGAACGGTTCGGGGGCGGAGCCGGGAAGGGTTCAGAAAAGAGCGGTCACTGTTCGGATCAGGATGGGTTTGGTGTAGGGTTGATGGTGGGTGAGGGAATTGAGAGAGTGGATCAGGGACTCGCTAAAACGTTGTCATACAATGAGTTGTCGCATTATAGTGTGTCTGGTCCAGCTTTCGGGAGTTTCTGGGAAAAACGAAAAAGCCCCGCTCTCCAGTGTGGTGAGCGGGGCTTCGGGAAACGGTTCCGGTTTCGGGGAAGTCACTGTCAGACACTGGAAGTCTGACCGCTCATGCTGGGTTTAAAGTTTTGGACGGGGCAATAGTTTCCTCCCGGGCCACTAAGGAGGTTGGCCAGCACTGCCAATCCTATCCGCCCTATCCCGCAGGCACTCTCCAGTTGCCAACCTAGTCCATGATGGACATCGAGGCGGCGGCCTTGAATGGAGATGGTGGATGAGGAGGTCATTGGGAGTAGTTAAGGTGCAGGAGTATGACACACGAAATCCATGAGTCAAACTTATTTTACAAAATAAGGTAAAAATTCTTTTCGTGGAGTTTTCCTGACGAATTACTATCAAATATCAGCGAGCCGCCCGGTGCTGTCGCCGAAGCGCTCGAGGTCTGGCACTCCGGCGTGATCCAGGAGATTCAGATAGAGATTGCACAGGGGAGTGTCCTGGAGGCGGAGGTAGCGGCCGGGGTGGAGTTTGCCGCCGCCATTGCCAGCCACGAGGATGGGCAGGTTGCTGTGGGTGTGGCGGTTGCCGTCGGAGTTCCCGCAGCCATAGACGATGGTGCTGTTGTGCAGGATGGACTGGCCATCAGCGTCTTTTTTGGATTCGAGGAGATTCAGGAAGCCGGCGAGTTGTTCGACGTAGAAGCGGTCGATCCTGGCGACCTTGGAAATCATGTCGGGATCGTTCCGGTGATGGCTCAGGGAGTGGTGTCCTTCGGAGATGCCGATTTCGCCGAAGGCGCGGTTGCTGCCATCGTGGGCGAGGAGGAGCGAGGCCACCCGGGTGCTGTCCGTCTCAAAGGAGAGGGCCATCATTTCGAACATCAGTTTGATGTATTGATCGTAGGCGTCCGGGATGCCGGCGGGAGTGTCGAGGGCGGGGTCTGGAGTGTCCTTGAAGCGTTCCGCAGCGGTGATGCGCTGCTCGATTTCGCGGACGCCGGTGAGGTATTCGTCCAGCTTGGCTTTGTCACGGTGGGTCAGCTGTTGCTGGATGGCTTTGGCGTCGTCCATCACAAAGTCGAGGATGGATTTTTGTTGGGTGCGTCGGCGGGTCAGGTTGGCGGCGCGCTGGCCGGCGGGGCCGGAGCCGAAGAGGCGCTCGAAGACGAGGCGGGGGTTGGATTCCGGCGAAAGCGGGGAGGTGGGGGAACGCCAGGCGAGGTTGGCTTCGTAGGCACAGGAATAACCGGAGTCGCAGCCGCCGGACTTCCGGTGGGGATCGGTGGAGAGCTCCAGGGAAGCGAAGCGGGTTTCCTGACCGATATGCCGGGCGGCGATTTGGTCGATGGAGATGCCGACGTAGATGTCGCTGCCGGCGGTTTTTTTGACGCGGACGCCGGTAAGGAAGGTGCCATTGGCGCGGGCGTGATCGCCGGCACCGTCGTTGCCGGCCTCGGCGTTTTTATGCTCAAATCCTGACACGACCTGCAGGCGGTGTTTCAGGCTTTCGAGGGGGGCGAGCGTATTGCCGAGGGTGAAGTTGCTGCCTTCCCCCATGGGCCACCATTGCCCGTGGATCGCTCCGTTAGGGAAATAGATGAAGGCCATGCGCTGGGGGGCACCGGTGGCAGTGGTGGCCAAACCAGCGGCGCGGGCGCGGGGGGCGAGGGCTTCAAAGGCGGGCAGGGAGAGGCAGGCACCGAGGCCCCGCAGGAAGTGGCGGCGTTTGAGGGAGGTAATTTTCATGGGTGGGGGCGTTGGCGTTTTTGGAAAGGCGGGCTTTCGATGATGCCCATGAGGAGAGTGGAGAACTTCCCGCCGCTGGTTTCAAGCTGGTCCACGATGGCATCGACGGCGGTGATATCGCCGGGCTGAGGGCCGCGGCCGAGGGCGTAGGTGAGGAGTTTTTCCGTAAGACAGCGGTAGTAGTCGGCACGGCGCTCCGTGACGATCAGTTGCTTCAATCCCCTGACATCATCAAATTTCTCGCCAGTGACGAGCTGGCCTGCGGGGGAAGGCAGCGGCTGGCCGTGATCCTTGTCGCGCCATAGCCCCATGGCGTTGAAGTTTTCCAGCGCAAAGCCCAGCGGATCCATCCGGTTATGGCAGGACGCGCAGAGCGGGCTGGTGCTGTGGAGGGCGAGGGATTCCCGCATGGAGAGTTCCCGGCCATCGCTGGATTTGGCCGAGGCTTCGAGGGAAGGGATGTTGGGCGGGGCCGGCGGGGGTGGGGTGCCGAGGATGTTATCCAGGATAAAGAGGCCGCGTTTCACCGGAGAAGTGCGGGTGGGGTTGGAGGTGACGGCGAGCACGGTGCCCATGGTGAGGATGCCACCCCGCGGGCTGTTGGGCGGCAGGTCAACCAGCCGCATTTCCCCGCCATTGATACCGGGGATGTCGTAGTGTTTGGCCAGCTCTTCGTTGAGGAAAGTTTTGTTGTTGGAGACGAGTTCCAGCACGCTGCGGTCTTCCTTCAGGAGATAGCGGAAGAGCATTTCCGCTTCCTGCCGCATGGCGCGGCGGAGGTCGCCGCTGAACTCGATGCGGCGGGTGCCGAACCTGGCGCGGAGGGCGGCCATCTCTTCTTTTAAAGCAGCGACCTTGGCTTCATCATGGGCCTGCTCGGCGGCGTCGATGGCAAGGTTGAGCCGGTTCCGTTTCTCAAAACGTTCGCGGAGTTCCTGCTCGCTGCCGGCATCGCGGGCCTGGACGATGCGGGCATCGATGCTGACGCTTTCGACATCGCGGGTCTGGAGCCATTGGCCGGCGAAGTTTTTCACGAATTCGCGGGAGCGTTCGCTGGCCAGGAGGCGCTGGACCTGGGAGCGGAGGTTTTGGCGGAGTTCGCCTTTGGCGGCTAGCTGATAGAGTTCATCATCGGGACTGGTGGACCAGAGGAAATAGGAAAGGCGGGAGGCGAGGGCGTATTCGTCGAGCAGGGGATGGGCCTGCGCATCAGCGGAGGGCACGGTTTCCTCCATACGGAAAAGGAATCGCGGGGAAGCGAGGACGGCGGTGAGGGCGCGGGCGATGCCTTTCTGGAAATTGCTATCCGGGGCCACCATGGTTTCTTCAGCCAAGGTGGTGAGGCGCGCCACGGTGGGCTCATCCACGGGCCGGCGGAAGGCGAGGGTGGTACAGCGGCGGATAATTTCCGTGGCCAGGGTGTGGCGGGCGGCGGGCCCCTGAGGGATGCCGGTGGCAGGGAAAAAGCGGGTGTAGTTGTCTGGCCGGGTGGCGTGTTCGGGCTCCAGGGGGCCTTCGATCACCGCCCCGCGGAAGCGCAGGTCCACGTAGGGCTGGCCTTCGCCCGGAATTTCGACGGGGCGTTTGTCCCAGCCCTGGTCATTTTCCAGCTTCAGGCGGAGGGCATAGGTGCCGGGCGTCCATTTCCGCTCTACCATGTTATCCACTTTTTGTTCCGCCTGCCATTTGATCTTCTGCTCCCACACAGCCTCGTTTCCGGCAAACCACGTGGCCTGGGCGGTGCCCGGATCATAGGGAAAGGATCCCACGATGGTGGCGTTCAGCCAGATGCGGTAGGTGCCGGCCTGGGTGATGGTGATTTCTGCCTTCACGTCAGCGGGTTCGTAAACCGGCAGCACAATGAGTTCCTTGCCCTGATGGCGGCCCCCCTCGCCGCTGAAGCTTTCCCCAGGGATGCGCCGCACCGGCACCACGCTTTCGGTGAGGGGGATGGCGCGGCCGGTGATGTCCTCCGCAGCCTGCATGTATTTTTCCAGCAGGAGAGGGGAAGTGGTCAGGACATCGCCAATGTTATCAAAGCCGTAGCCGGTGTCATCGGCGGGGAATTCCTCATCGGCGCGGAAGTCGATGCCCATGAGATCCTGAATGGTGTTGCGGTATTCCACGCGGTTCAGGCGGCGCAGGGTGACGCGGCCAGGATCGGGATTGGCGGGGTCCAACTGCAGGGCGCTGAGCTTCACCCAGTTGGTTAGCATTTCCAGATCAGCGGGGGGGATGCGGTCCTTTTTGGCGGGCGGCATGAGGCTGCTGCGGACGTTTTTGAGGACATGGACCCAGAGGTCGGTTTTGGCAAGGAGGGCGTCATAGCTGCCGGCGTTATCGAAGCTGACGTTTCCTTTTTCCGCGCCATCGGCGTGGCAGTCGAAACAGTGTTCGGCCAGGATGGGTTTGATTTCTTTTTCGTAAAAGGCGGCGTCCTGAGCGTGGACGCAGGTGGTCCAGCAGGTTAGCAGGAAGCCGGAAAGCAACGCGTGCGGGACACGGAAGGCTGGGATTGATGGGGAATGAAAGAGGGAGGAAGACACGGGGGATGCCTATGATACGATGCAACGCGCTGGATTGTAGCTAAGATATCCCGCGCGGCGCATGATGAAATACTCCGGGAGGCGGGTGCTGCGGCCCGGGGTTTTGCTATTGCCCGGCACAAGGCAAGGCAGGGCCTCCTGAGTCACTCATCCAACAGTTGCAGAGCGGTTAGGTGTTACGCCATTCTCCCTTGTTCCCAGATTGCTCAAATTTCCCAGCAAACTCCTTGGAAACACCTGCTTCTGCCTTGGTTTTTTGGCATTTTTGCAAAAAAGCATTCTGCCGCCCCGGCGGCCAATCCCAACGGGGTGGCACACTACAGCCTGGGTTAACCGAAAAAATGTAAACAGTGACGGCGGCCGTCTACGTGGCAACGCTGTTTTTGGTCCGGCATCATCCAGACTGGAGCGCGTGGTTGAAGCTCACGCTGACCCTGGCGCCCATCCTGCCCGGGTTGCTCTACCTGCGGAACGGGCTGCAGCTGCTGCAGGGCATGGATGAGCTGCAGCGGCGGATCCAACTCGAGGGCTGGTTGTTCGCCGCCCTCGGCACCGTGGTCGTCAGCACGATCATCAATGTGGTCAACGTGCATGGCCTCGGCGGGGATTGGCTGCCCCACGGCCTTGCGGTCGGCGGGACCTACCTGACGATGTTCATCCTGTGGTGTGCCGGGGTCACGATCGCAAACTGCCGCTACCGATGAAAAACCGTCTGAAGGAAATGCGGGCAGAGCGGGAGTGGTCGCAGAGCGAGCTGGCCGGGCAGCTCGGGATCTCGCGGCAAACGGTCAACGCGATCGAGACCAGGAAATATGATCCGAGCCTGCCGCTGGCTTTCAAAATCAGCCTCCTGTTCCAGCAACCGATTGAGCGGATTTTCGTGCCAGAAGCGTGAGGACACGGTGGAAGCGCTGGCTTTCCGCCGGACCACCCGGTTTGCCGGCCGGCGCGTTGCCGCACGCCGCGCGATCCGGGCGGGAGGCGGGCAATACGGCTTCCCTCACGAGGGTGTGACCGCATATTCATGGAACGGAACACAGCCGTCCTGGTGGTGCCGGGTTGCTGGCGTCCCGCCGGCAGGAGGCCGGAGCACGGCCACGGTGCCCCGCAACGGTCCTGCCCAATTCCTGCGTCTGGCGGTTTCCCCATGATTCACCCCATCCCCGCTGGGTTCCACTTGGTGGGGGCATGAGCCGGGCCACTGGGAGTGGCGGAGTCCCTCCGCCATTCGAGCGGAAAGGGGGTCTGGGGTCTGGATGGAAGACAGCAGCTTATCCGGCATGGCTGAAATGGCGGAGAGCCTCCGCCACTCCCAGTGGCGGCGTGCTACCGGGCGGGGTCAACGTTGAGGATAGCGCCCTGGTTTTGTTTTCCCGGCCCAGCCGAATCAGCCTGCTCCTTCTTGATTGCCGGACGTTCTTTTCTATGAAATCCTTTCCCTATGACTGAGACCCTTCCCGCCCCTGAGACCCTTCCGGATGCCCATGGCCACTTTGGTGCCTTTGGCGGCATGTTTGTGCCAGAGACCCTGATGTTCGCCCTGAATGAGCTGTCTGCCGAATACGAGCGCGCCAAGGCCGACCCCGCCTTCCAGCAGGAGCTGGACTATCTGCTGCGCGAATACGTCGGCCGGCCCACCCCCCTCTATTTTGCAGAGCGCTGGACGGAAAAGCTGGGCGGGGCCAAAGTTTATCTGAAGCGCGAGGACCTCCTGCACACCGGAGCCCACAAGATCAATAACGCCATGGGCCAGATCCTCATCGCCCGCCGCCTTGGGAAAAAGCGCATCATTGCCGAGACCGGGGCCGGGCAGCATGGCGTCGCCACCGCCACCGTTTGCGCCCGCTTTGGGTTTGACTGCGTCATTTACATGGGCGCAGAGGACATGCGGCGTCAGGCGCTCAATGTCGCCCGCATGAAATTTCTCGGCGCAGAAGTCCGCGCCGTAACCGCCGGACAGGCCACCCTGAAGGAAGCCGTCAACGAAGCCATGCGCGATTGGGTCACGAATGTCCGGGACACCCACTACATCCTTGGTTCCGCGCTCGGCTCCCACCCGTTTCCCATGATTGTGAGGGATTTCCACCGGGTGATCGGCGTGGAAGCGCGGCGGCAGATTCTGGAGCGCGAAGAGCGCCTGCCGGATCTCCTCATCGCCTGCGTCGGCGGCGGCAGCAATTCCATCGGCCTCTTCCATCCCTTCCTCGCCGACACCGGCGTGCAAATGACCGGCGTGGAAGCCGGGGGCGAAGGCATCGTCGAAGGCCGCCATGCCGCCCGCTTCGAGGGGGGGAAGCTCGGCGTCCTCCAGGGCACCAAGACCATGCTGCTATCCAATTCCGATGGACAGATCATGCTCACCCACAGTGTCAGCGCCGGTCTCGACTACGCCGCCGTAGGGCCGGAGCACGCCTACTATCAGTCGAAAGGGCGCATCCAATACACCTACGCCACCGATGCGGAAGCGCTGGATGCCTTCCAGGAACTCTCCCGCATGGAGGGCATCATCCCCGCGCTGGAAACCGCCCACGGCCTGGCCTACGTCAAAAAAATCGCCCCCACCATGGACAGGGACCAGATCATCATCGTCAACCTGAGCGGCCGCGGCGACAAGGACGTGGCCGAGGCCTCCCGTCACATCTTCGGTCAGGAACTGAAGTTTTAGGCGCAACGGGAATGGGCGGGGGGCTTGATCTTTGGAAATCCTGAATAGGGTTTCGCGATGAAAGAGCTTAGCCTGAAGGATTTTTACGCGCAATCACTGGAACTGAAAGCCCCGTGGAAGGTGGTTGAGGTGACTATCGACGGGGAAGCCCGGCAGGTGCGGATTCGCGTGGACTGTGCCCGTGGCGAAGTTTGGGGCGATCCGGAGACCAACGAGCGGGCAGAAGTCAAGGATTGGGAAGAGCGCACCTGGCGGCATCTGGATACCTGCCAATTTGAAACCATCATCGTGGCCAAGGTGCCACGCCTGCTGCTCAAAAACGG
>CAMDJM010000005.1 GCA_945900785.1 Akkermansia muciniphila | reverse complement strand
TCCGATGGGAGTATCCGGCCCACGGGTCCGGATGTTGAGCGCTTTAATGAAGCGGTCGGCGAGGGCGTCCTGCTCGGCCCGCGGCACCCGCCGCAGCGCCCCGCGCGACGATTGCAGGGCCAGCACAATGTTCTCGCGCACGCTCAGCGATGGAAGGATGCCTTCGGCCTTCCGGTCTTCGCTGCAAAAGGCGAAACCGGCCGCCATCGCCGCCCGTGGAGAGTGCAGGGCGAGGGCCTTGCCGCCCGCCGATACGGCGCCGCTGGTGGCGGGATCGATTCCAAACAGCATCCTGGCGGTCTCGGTCCGCCCGCTGCCCAGCAGGCCCGCCAGTCCGGTGGCTTCGCCCGCCATCACAGAAAACGACAGGGGCCCGACCGTCCCGCGCCGTGCGAGGGATTCAAGCCGGATCGCCTCCGTGCCATGGGCCTCCGCCCTGCCGCTTGGTCCGGCCAGGCCCGGGGCTTCCTTGCCGATCATGTGGCTGACGAGGGCCAGGCGGGACAGGGCGGCGGCTTCCCAGGTGCCCACCCCTGATCCGTCGCGCAGGATCGTGATGCGGTCCGACACCGCGTAAATCTGATCAAGGAAGTGGCTAATAAAAACGATGCCCATGCCTTCGCTGCGGAGCCGCCGCATCACGGTAAAAAGTTCTTCCACCTCCTTTGCATCAAGGCTTGATGTGGGCTCGTCGAGAATCAGGACGCGGGCCTGCTGGTCGAGAGCCCGGGCAATGGCGGTCATTTGCTGAACTGCCACCGGAAACGAGCCCAGGGGAGCGGTCACGTCCGCTGCAAGGCCCAGCCGCGCCAGCGCGGCCCGGGCGCGGCGCTTTCCTTCGGCGTGCCGGATGAACGGGCCGCGCATCGGCTGGCGTCCCATCAGGATGTTTTCCGCAAGGCTGAGGTTGGGCAGCAGATTGACTTCCTGATAAACGGTGCTGATTCCGGCCGACTCAGCGTCGCGTGGGTTGGCGGGACGGATCCTGCGTCCTGCGACGGTCATAGTGCCGCCATCCGCTTCATGCACCCCCGTCAGGACTTTGATGAGAGTGCTTTTGCCTGCCCCGTTCTCGCCCATCAGCGCATGGATCTCGCCAGCGCGGAGCTGGAATGACACACCCTTGAGTGCGGTGAAAGCACCGAAGCATTTCACAATGCCGTCGAGTTGGAGGAGCTCGGTCATGACGGCAGCATTCCAGGTTGCAGGAGCACGGACGGTCCGTCTGAAGGGCGGGTGACAAAGCAGACGGGCTCAATTCCGGTCGCGGACCGGTAGGCGGCGGCGATGCGCCCGGCGGCTTCGGCGGCGCACCCGGTGTCCACCAGCGCCACGCAACAGCCCCCGAATCCTCCTACCGTCATGCGGCAGCCGTAAATCCCACCGTCCGTTCCGATCGCCCCCGCAGCCGCCACGACCGCGTCCAGTTCGGGACAGCTCACTTCAAAATCATCCCGCAGGGAGGCGTGGCTTCCATTCATCAGGCCTCCCACTTCGGCCCATGCGCCGCGTTCCAGGGCCGCCACCGCTGCCAGAGTCCGGCGGTCTTCTGTGATGACGTGGCGGGCGCGCCGGTAAAGCCGCGGCAGGAGCAGGCTTTGGCTGCTTTCGAGCAGTTCCGGCGTGGCCCGCCGCAGGTCGGGAACCCCCATGAGCCGCGCCGCCTCATGGCAGTCGTTGCGGCGGGCCCGGTAGCCTCCGTCGGTCAGCGCGTGTTTTACCATGGTGTTGATCACCAGCACCGACACCCCGCCGCCCGGCATGGGAACCTGACGCGTTTCCTGGTTCAGGCAGTCGATCAGCAACAGGTGCCCGGCTTGCCCCATGACGACAGCAAACTGATCCATGATCCCACAGGGGACCCCGGCAAATTCGTGCTCCGCCTGTTGGCAGAGCAGGGCCAGGGCCACCGGTTCAAGGGCCGTGCCGCTCAGAATCCCGCCGAGGAGTGCCGCCGCCACCTCAAGGGCCGCACTGCTGCTGAGACCGCCGCCGACCGGGAGCGACGCATGAATCACGGCGTCAAATCCGGGCACCCGGGCACCGGCCCGCTGTAGGCCAGCGATCACGCCGCGCACATAATTGCTCCACCGCGGTTCTCCCGGTGCCATGGGCCCGCCTACCGCAAATTCAGCGGCCCCGCCCCCGGCGTCGGTGCTCCACAACCGGACCCGCTGCCCCGCCACTGGCCGCGCGGCGATGTAAATTCCCCGGTCGATCGCCATCGGCAGGACATAGCCACCATTGTAATCGGTGTGCTCGCCGATCAGGTTCACCCGCCCCGGGGCGTAGACGAGGTGGGTGGCCGGCTCCCCGGTTAGGGACAGTAGCCGGGAGGCGGCGGCCGCAGGTTCCCCCGGGGGGAGGTATGGCCCTGACAGATAGGGGGGAGCACCCGGGACGGGTTTACGGATCGACGGTGGCGTCATGGGGCGGGATTGGCCCGGGGTAAAGCGGGCCGGGGAAGGCGGCGTGGGGGAAGCGGTGAATTTCGAGGAAGGAAATACTATTCCCTCCCACCTTGCCAACGAAAAGGGATTGGCTTTTCCCGCGGACCTGCCTGTTTCGGTGTCTGGCCCCGTTTGTCCCCGGATGATGGAAACCCCCACGTCCGGACGCGGGGAAACGAAGCCCGCAGAACCCGCCAGCGACTCCTGGATTCCGTGTCCCAAACAGGTGGGACCTCTGATCTTCAAGCCGGCTGGGGAATCCTTCGATCTCCCGGCAGAAATCGGATTGCACGCTCTTTTCCAGGGTAGCCGCAGAAAGAGCCACAGGGAGGAGGCAGAGTGTCAGGCTAGTGGAGCGGAAGGTGCAGTGGAAATTAATGACATTGGATAAAAGATTGGGGGGTGTAACAGTTCTTCTGCAATCTGGTTCAGCATAGCACGGCGGATTTTTTGCAATAATCCTGACGGAGTGAAGCGAAGTTAGGATTATTGGAAAAATCCGGGCCGCCTCTCCCCCTCCCTCCGATGCCGGAGGATGCGGGGTGGCGGGTCCGGCCAGGGAAAGCAGGATGGAGAGATATTCGACGTCTCCTCAATCCAACATCCCCATGACCGAACCACACCTCTCCCATACCCAGTCCGACGCCATGCTCAATCATTTCCTCGCCGACGGACTCGAAGGCCTGCCTGGCGCGATTGGCCTGCTCATCAACGCCGCCATGAAAATCGAGCGCTCCCAGCACCTTCAGGCCACCGCCGACGAGCGCACCGACCAGCGCCTCGGCTTCGCCAACGGCTTTAAACCCAAAACCCTCCTCACCCGCAGCGGCCCCGTCGAACTCGCCATTCCCCAGATCCGCGAGGCCGATGGCCTCCGCGTCATCCTCGGCGTCTCCGTCTCCCTGGCAGAAGCCGAAGTCCACTGGCGCGGGTTCCTGCAAAGCCTCCGGGAACGCGGCATTGGCAGCCCCGCCCTGATTATCAGCGATGCCCACCCCGGCCTCGGGGCCGCCCGCGCCGCCGTCTTCTCCGGCGTGCCGTGGCAGCGCTGCCAATTCCACCTCCAGCAAAACGCCCAGGCCTACATTTCCAAAGCCGATCAAAAACCCGTCGTCGCCGGCGAAATCCGCCGCATCTTCGACGCCGCCAGCCTCGCCGAAGCCGAAGAACGACTGCGGCAGCTCGTCACCAAATACCGTGGCAGCGCTCCCAAACTCGCTGCCTGGCTGGAGGAAAACCTCCCCGAAGGCTTCGCTGTCTTTGGCCAGCCCGAGGCACAACGCCGTCGCCTGCGCACCTCCAATGCCTGTGAAAACCTCAACCGCCAAGTCCGCCGCCGCACCGCCGTGGCGGGCCTGTTCCCCAACGAAGCCTCCCTCCTGCGCCTCGTCAGCGCCATCCTGATGGAAATCTCCGGGGACTGGGAAACCTCCAAATGCTATCTTTCCCTTCCCAAAACCACCCACTCCCGCTGAAATCCTAAAAACTTTATCCCATCCCCACTCCCCAACCTAACTGAATCGAAGAATTTACAGAAAAAAAGTTGCTCCGCTTTTCGGTGGCGGGCCATTTTCTCAAGCAGGATTTCCAGGAATTCAGGCGGGGATTAAAAGTTCGAGTGAGACCCTGGAATCATGCTGTTCTTGATGATCAATCCGCAGGCCGTTTCGGTCACTCCGCTGGCGATCAGGTGGGTTTCCCGCAGACGCTCCGCATAATCCATCAGGGAAAGGTTGTTACGGAAACAGGTGCCGGACTTATCGAGCCGCTCCCGGGCCGCCCCGCTCAGTGCCGGGGCCGCGGCGGCGCTTCTCCAAGGTCTTGAGCAGGGCCGCTCCCGGCAATACGTCGTCTCCATGAACCCCAACTACCTCGCCTCCCTCGTCCAAAACCCCCATCTGACGCCTAAAATGCGTTTACCGTGCGGATTCTGCTTAACGACGGAAAGTTTTTGACGCCGCCCTAATTCCGGGGATTGGTGTCAGCATCATGCGCCGATTCGTTTCAATGCTGCTGCTGCTCTGCTTCGGAATGTTTATTCCCGCAGCCGGGATGCCGTTGAACATTTGCCTCGCGGATAGCGGAATGGTGCGGCTTGGGTTTCAGTCTTGCGATGAAGCAACGGAAAGCAATGCTTCTGGCGACTGCTGCTCCGATAGTGGACCAAAAGAGGAAGCGCCCAAAGATTCTCCCTGCTGTTTCGAGACGGGCATCATGCCCAATGGGATGCCGCCCGGCCTCCCTCTCAAAATAGCGCCTCCACTTTTCACGGTCCTCGAGCTTCCGGAGTTCCTGCTCAATCCATTTCAGGCTTCAGAGATTGCTGAAACCACGAAAATCCTGCCCCAGGCTGTCCCACGACCGGACACCGCATCGGAGCGACGGGCACTTCTGAGTGTTTGGAGAATTTGAGAATCGGGACTCTGCGATTCCGTGCGGTCCTGCGCTGAGCGCAGGTTTTACCGCTTCTCCGCCCGGTCTGGAACCAGGCGCGTTTCTCCAAATTCTACTCCCTCACCATGCGTGCCCCCGTCTCTTGATTACCTGATTCGTCCTAAAGACACCCCTCTTCCCACTCACTCATCCGCACGCCGTGTTTCGGCTTGGATGATTCCCGCGTCCATCGTTCTTGGGTTTGGCTGTCTGTTCTTCTTCCTGCTCCGTGACCGGCTGTTGCCAGCCCGCAGAGTGGAAATTTTAGCCGTCCTTGCGACGGCAGGTGCCGATGCGACAACAAAAAGTGCAGGGGAAACGCCCTCAAAAAACGCTGTATCACCTGCGAATCAGGCCATGATCTTTCAGGCCAGCGGCTGGATTGAACCCTCCCCGCTACCGGTCAAAGCGACGACGTTAACCGATGGAGTCATTGCTGAAGTTCATGCGCTGGAAGGGCAAATGGTTGAAAAAGGGGCGTTGCTCGCGACCCTCATTGATGATGATGCCCATTTGGCTTTGGACGCCGCACGGCAACGCCACCGGATGCTGATTTCCGCGCGGGCCGCACATCTGGCTGCGATTGGCGGAGCGCAAAAGAAGCGGGATTCGGCGGAGGCTGAATCCATCGCAGCCAATTCGCTTGGAGCCGAAGCGCGTGATGTTTTCGGACGATTTGAACAATTGCCGGAAAACGCGGTTTCGCGCTCGGAAGTCAATTCCGCGAAACTGCGGGTGGAGCGCGAGCGCTCGCTGTCTCTCGCGGCGCAGGCTAAAACGGCGGAATTTGCGGCTGAGGTGGAGCGCATGGGACTGGAGACAGCGACCAGGGACGATGAAATCGCGCTCGCCGCAGTGGCGGTGCAGCAGGCGGAATTGAATTTGGCCCGCACGCGCATCACGGCTCCCATAACAGGACAAGTGCTGAGGCTGCTGGCGGCTCCGGGCGACAAAAAAATTCTCGCGATGGATCATGCCGACAGTTCCACAGTGTGTGTTCTGTATGATCCCGCGAACCTTCAGGTCCGCGTGGATGTGCCGTTGGCGGATGCCGCCAAAATGCAGCCCGGACAGCGTGTCAGAATTCACTGCGGGCTTTTGCCTGACAAGGTATTTGCGGGAGAGGTTATACGCATCACGGGAGAGGCGGACGTCCAGCGCAATACGCTCCAAGCCAAAGTCGGAATTGATGCCCCGGCGGGACAGCTCCGTCCCGAGATGCTCTGCCGCGTGGAGTTTCTGGAAATGAAAGGGAGCGGGACCGAAGGTCCATCCGCCGGTTCAGGCAGTGCGGGGGCTTTGGCGCTTTGGGTTCACTCGCGGGCGCTGTTGGACGGCGCAGCCTGGGTTTATGATCCGGAGTCCAAACGTGTGTCGAAACGCGAGGTGCAGACCACGGCCGGGGAACGGGACGGATATGTGAGAGTAACCAACGGCCTGCGCCCCGGTGAGCAAACCGTTCTCAGTCCCACGGGTTTGCGCGAGGGACAAAGGGTCAAACCAACCACTTCAACAAAATGAACGATAACATGATTCAATGCACGGGGGTCTCCAAAAGCTACCGGCGGGGAAGCACCACCGTGACGCCGCTGGAAAAGCTCGATCTCTCCGTCCGGCGTGGGGAATTCCTTGCCCTGATGGGGCCGTCCGGTTCCGGTAAAACCACCCTGCTCAATCTGCTCTCGGGGATTGATTCGCCAACGGAAGGATCACTCGTCATTGCCGGAAACGAATTGGCCAGGTTCTCCCGGCGTGAACTGACAAAATGGCGTTCCCAGCATGTGGGCTACATTTTCCAACTTTACCATCTGGTGCCGGTGCTATCGGCATTTGAGAATGTCGAGCTGCCGCTGCTGCTCTCGCCCATGTCCAAAAAAGAGCGCCATGAGCGGGTGAAATCCGTGCTGGATCTGGTGGGTCTGGGGGACCGCATCCATCACACCCCTTCGGAACTATCCGGAGGACAGGAACAGCGGGTGGCTATTGCCCGCGCTCTGGTTGCCGCCCCACCGCTTTTGGTCGCGGATGAGCCTACCGGTGACCTTGACCGGGAATCCGCCAGGAAGATTCTGGATCTGTTAAGGCAGCTCTCGCGGGAGCACGGGAAAACCATCGTCATGGTCACCCACGATCCCCGCGCGGCTGAAGCCGCCGACCGCACCCTGCATCTGGAGAAAGGCCAGCTTCTTGAAGCCGCATGAATGCTGTCCTTAATCTTTTGCACCTTGCCTGGAAGCAGTTGGTGAGACACCGGGTGCGGTCGCTTCTAACCGTGATCGGCGTGGCCTCCGGAATGTTTCTTTTCACGGCGGTGGAAACGATGCAGCGCTCCCTGGCCAAGGCCACGGAGGAAGGCGCGGCGGACACTACGCTGGTCGTGTATCGTCAAAACCGCTTCTGTCCTTCGACCAGTCGGCTGCCGGAACACTATGCCGATGAAATCCGCCGCATTGATGGCGTCCGGGAAGTGATTCCCGTGCAGATTGTGGTCAACAACTGCGGGGCTTCCATGGATGTGATTACGTTCCGGGGGGTGCCTGAAGGTTTGCTGGGCAAGTTTGCCCCGGAAATTGAATACATCGCCGGCACGGAAGCGGAGTGGAAAACACGGGACGATGGAGCGCTGCTCGGGGAAGTGTTTGCCGCCCGGCGTGGTCTCAAGCCGGGAGATCGTTTTGAGGCCGCCGGAATCACCGTGCATGTCTCGGGCGTGCTTCGCTCCCCGTTTCCCCAGGACAATAACGTGGCCTATGTGAAGCTTCCCTTTTTACAGACCGCTTCGAAATCGGGACTGGGCGTGGTCACCCAGTTCAACGTCCGTGTTACCGCACAACAGAAACTCGCTTCCGTGGCCAAGTCCATTGATGCACATTTTCATTCCGATCAACAACCGACCGACACGCGGCCTGAAAAGGCGTTTTTCGCCGAAACAGCCGCGGATCTGATCGAACTCATCGGCTTCACGCGCTGGCTGGGTTTGGGGGCGGTGCTGGCAGTGACCACTTTGGTGGCCAATGCGCTTCTCCTGACCGTCCGGGGACGGGTCAAGGAAAATGCGGTTCTCCGCACCCTCGGCTATCCCGGACGCGCGATTGTTTGCCTGGTGGTGAGCGAAGGTGGGCTGCTTGGACTGCTGGGAGGAATAACCGGAGTGGGACTGGCCGCCGCGTTTCTGCACTGGCAAAGCTTCACGCTGGGCAATGAGGGGCAGACCCTGGCGATCCGGCCCGATGCTCCGGTCGTGGTGATCGGCGTGCTGGCCGCAGTCGGCCTGAGCATTCTGGCCTCCCTGTGGCCCGCCTGGCAGGCGGTCAATGAGTCCATCGTCAAAAACCTCCGCACCTAACACGGCCTATGCTTCCCTTTTCCTATGCCGTGCGGAATCTCTTCCGCTCCCGTTCGCGCCTCCTCCAAACCGTGGGAGGCAGCGCTCTGGTGGTTTTGCTGGTCATGGCCTCCGTGGCCATCAACACCGGAATGACCCGCGTGCTCTCCGCATCGGGTTCGCCTCATAACGTCATTTTCATCGGCGCTGGCTCGGAGGAAAGTGTGCAGCGGAGCGAGGTGCCGGACAGCAGTGCGGAGATCGCTCAAGCGTCGATTCCCGGCATTTCCGAAAAGCTCGGGGTCCGTGCCGTTTCCAGTGAAATCCATTACATGAATCATCTGGAATTTGCGGATGGTAGCCGGGCCCAGGCCTTGCTCCGGGGCGTCACTCCCCAGGCGCTGCGGGTTTATCCCGACCTGCATGTGATAGAGGGGACATTCCCCAAAGCGGGTGAGGTCATGGTGGGTCGGCTCGCCTGGCGGAAGCTCGGCGTTCCTGCCGAAGCCCTGAAGCTTGGCGTGCGCGTGAAACTTGATGGCCAGAGCCTGACCGTTTCCGGGATTTTTGCCGCCCCCGGCACCGTGCTGGAGTCTGAAATCTGGGGCGTGCTGGGCGACCTCCGCGTGCTGTCCAAGCGGGAAACAGTTTCCTGTGTGGTCGTGCGGCTGGATGATCCGGCGGGCTTTCCGGATGCGGAACTTTTCGCCAAGCAGCGGCTGGACTTGGAGCTGAGCACGCTTCGTGAAAGCGACTATTATTTCCGTCTCACCCAATTCTTCCAACCCCTGCGGGTGATGACTTGGATTACCGCTGGACTCATTGCGGCCGGGGCCGTGCTGGGCGGCATCAATACACTCTACGCGGCCATTGCCCCCAGAGTGAAGGAAATGGCCGCCCTGCAGGCCATCGGTTATGGACGCGGTGCCCTCCTCGCCAGTCTGATGCAGGAAAGCATCCTCGCGTGCCTGACGGGAGCCTTGCTGGCCTCCGTGGTGGCCGTGCTGCTGCTCGATGGGGTGACCGTGCCTTTTTCCATCGGGGCGTTCACGCTGGAGGTGGGGCCGGAAGTGGCCATCACCGGCATTTTCACCGGCTTGCTTCTGGGCGTGATCGGCACCCTACCGCCTGCCTACCGTTGCCTCAGCCCCCCTCTCACCGTAGCGCTGCGCTCCGCCTGATTTTCCATCTGTCCCCGACAACCAACCAACCAACAACACAAACAACATAATGAAACCGATCCTTGCCCTCTCCGCCGTCTGTATTCTCCTGACTTCCGTTTCCTGCGATTCCAAAAAGGAAGCCGCCGCCATTGACCGGGGCACGCCCCCTGCCACGCAAAGCGAAGCGGTGCGCCAGGTTCTGGCGGCAAAGCCGTCCGGGGAAGCCGTGGCGATTCCAAAGGCCCGCGCCACCGTCAAACCGGGCGATGTGGTAACGCTCAAAGGGCAGATTATGGGAAACCGTGCGCCTTTTGTTGAGGGACGCGCGGCCTTCATTTTGGCTGACACAGCGACCTTAACCGCCTGCACCGAAGATTGTGGAAGCCCTTGGGACAATTGCTGTGACACGCCCGAGGCCAAGAAGGCGGGCACCGCCCTGGTTCAAATCGTGGACGCATCCGGCCAGGTGCTCAAAGAGGGTCTTGAAGGCCAGGGCGGTCTTGCAAAACTCGCCCATGTGACTGTGACCGGAAAAGTGGCCGAAGGATCTTCCCCGGAAATTCTCCTGGTCAATGCCACCGCCATCAGCACTGGCAAATAGCATCCGGGGCACTCCTGAATCCGGAAAATTTTCCTTGCCGGACATCATTTCAACTCCAACCAGGAAACCAATTCCTCATGAAAAAACGCAACAGCACCATACACCTTCCGAACCGTGAGGTATCGGTGGTATAAGCCACAACCAAGTCCCGGATTCCCGCCATTCCAAGGCCGACGGCAACTTCCCCGCCAAGCCGCAACCGCCGGAATCAAACGCCAATCGTAGCTTGAGTCGCCCCCACCTCTCCGCTAAGGTCCCATCCAAATGACCGGCCCCGCCTCCTCCTTGTGGTCCTCCCGCCTGCCGGGTTTTCTGTTGTCCCTGGCGATATTCGCCGCCGGCCTGACCCAGCCCGCTGCTGCTGCGGACAACCCTGACCAAGCCTTGGCCCAACTCCGCACCGGAGACTACGCCACTGCCCTCGCAGCCTCCACTGCGGCTTTGTCCGATGCGTTTTCCGCCTCGGAATCCTGGCATCTCATCCGCATGGAAGCCCTCATGGCCACCGGGCAATATCCGGAAGCCCTCAAGGCCGCCGAGGCCGCCCTGGCTAACGATGCCAACAGCCTCCGCCTGCAATGGGCCGCCCGCGAAGTCTTCCTCGCCAATGGCGAAACCGCCCGCGCGGCCCCCATCCTGGACGAAATCAAAAACCTCATGACCACCCGCGGCTGGTCCTACCGGGATGTCAGGAGCGTCGTGGTCTATGGCCGCGCCATGCTGGAACTGGGCACCGATCCCAAAACCGTGCTGGACAAAATCTACTCCATTGCCAAAAAGATGGACCCCACCGCCCGCGAGCCCCTCCTCGCCGCCGGTGACCTCGCCCTTGCCAGGAATGACGACGCCCTCGCCGCCAAAAAATACCAGGAAGCCCTCAAAGTTTTCCCGCAGGATCCTGACATTATTCATGGCCTCGCGCTCGCCTATGCGTCCAGCGACCGCGCCCTCATGTCCACAAATCTGGAAGCCGCGCTCAAGATCAATCCGAATCACACGCCTTCCCTGCTCCGGCTGGCCGACAGCAATATTGATAAGGAACAATACGGGGAAGCTGCCGCTCTCCTCGACCGCATCGAAAAAACTAATCCCCACCGCACGGAAATGTGGGCCTACCGCGCCGTTCTTGCCCATTTGAAAAACGACCCCGCCGCCGAATCCGCCGCCCGCGCCGCCGCTCTGAAATTCGCCCCCGCCAATCCGCTCCCTGACCACCTCATCGGCCGGAAGCTCTCCCAAAAATACCGATTTACCGAAGGAGCCGCCCGCCAGCGCCAGGCCCTGGCTTTTTCTCCGGACTATCAACCGGCCAAAGCCCAGCTCGCCACCGATCTTCTGCGGCTGGGCGAGGAAGACGAAGGCTGGAAACTCGCCGCCAGCGTGGCCGCCAGCGATGCCTACGACGTCGCCGCCTTCAATCTCATGACCCTACGCGACGCCATGACCGCTGGCTTCACTACCTTGGAAAACGGCGACTTCACCGTCCGCATGAAAACCAGCGAAGCCGCTATCTACGGACCCCGCGTCCTCGAACTCCTCGGCGAAGCCCGCACCAAACTCGGTGCCAAATACGGCGTCACCGTCACCCGTCCTATCATTGTCGAAATCTTCCCCCAGCAAAAAGACTTCGGCGTCCGCACCTTCGGCATGCCGGACAATCCCGGTTTCCTCGGCGTCTGTTTTGGCCGCGTCGTCACCGCCGTCAGCCCCGCCGCCAATCAGGGCCGTGCCATCAATTGGGAATCCGTCCTCTGGCACGAATTCTGTCACACCGTCACCCTCCAGGCCACGAATAACAAAATGCCCCGTTGGCTCAGCGAAGGCATCTCCGTTTACGAGGAACGTCAGGCCGATCCCTCATGGGGCGAGCAGATGGACCCGGACTATCGTGAAATGATCCTCGGCGGCCAGCTCACCCCCATCTCCGCCCTCAGCGGTGCCTTCCTCGCCCCGCCCACCCCCCAACACCTGCAATTCGCCTATTTCCAATCTTCCCTCGTCGTCGAATTCATCATCGGGCGCTACGGCCTGGATGCCCTCAAAGCCATCCTTCACGACCTTGGCGAAGGCATTCCTATCAACGCCGCCATCGCCGCCCGCACTGCTCCTTTGGAAATCCTGGAGCGCGACTTCAGCGCCCACACCCGCGACCTTGCAGGAAAACTGGCCCCCGCCCTCAACTGGGACCGCCCCGCCCCCGCCCTGCTCATCCCCGGCTCCGAAGCCGCCCTCGCCGCCTGGGCCCAAACCCACCCTGACAACTACTGGATGCTCCAGCGCGAAGCCACCCAACTCATCGACAGCAAACAGTGGGCCGCCGCCAAAATCCCCCTGCAATCCCTCCTCGACCGCTACCCCCGCCAATCCGGCCCTGACAGCGCCTACACCCTCCTCGCCCAGGTCCACCGGCAACTGAACGAAACCGAAGCCGAGCGCGCCATCCTTTTCAAACTCACCGCCCTCGACGATGCCGCCCCTGGTGCCTCCCTCCGCCTCGCAGAACTCGCCACCGCCGCCGGAGACTGGCCCACCGTAGAACGTCAGGCCCGCCGCGCCCTTGCCGTCAATCCGCTCATCCCCGCCCCATGGAGCCATCTCGCCCTCGCCGGAGAAAAATCCGGCCAACCCGCCCTTGCCATCAGCGCCTGGCGCACCCTTCTCCAGCTGGATCCGCCCAACCCCGCCGAACTCCACTACCAACTCGCCCGCCTCCTTCACCAGGCCGGCTCCCCCGAAGCCCGCCGCCAGGTCCTCCTCGCTCTCGAAGAAACACCCCGCCACCGCGCCGCCCTGAAGCTCCTCACCGAAATTCCTCCTGATTCACCTCCATAAACTGGACCGTCACTTTGCATGCCGCCCCTGAGGGTATCATGGGTCGAGGCGTATGTTTGGGATTGAGGAGGAGAGGTCACAGGTCAGAGGTCAGAGGTCAGAGGTGATAGGTCAGAGGTCAGAGGTCAGAGGTCAGAGGTCAGCAGTCGGAAGCCAGCGGGCAGGGTGCGGCCAAACACCATCGCCCATTTCCGTAGCGCCAACGGCGCATCCCATGACAGCCTGGGGTTTCAACCCCAGGGGATGGTCATAACCAAACGCCGGGAGCGCCAACGGCGCGTTCCATGAGGGGCCGATTTGGATGGAGATGGTCAGTGTTGGGAACGTCGGCGTGGACGGGTGGTTCATGGGACGCGCTTTCAGCGCTGGGGAATGGGACGCGATAGCAACCTGGGGTTGAAACCCCAGGCTGTCATGGAATGCGCCTTTGGCGCTGAATGGGAAATCGCCGCCAATGCAACCTCGACATGAATGGAACGTCGCCGCACCGGATGATTATCCGCCGGGTCGCGCGATAACAAATCCCATTTTCCCCAGCAATCCCGCAGAGCCATTTGATCAGTGCCATTCAATCAGCGCCAACAGCGCGTGAATGGGGTGGCGCATTCAGCGCCAACGGCGCGTCGCATGACAGCCTGGGGTTTCAACCCCAGGAACATCATGCCCACAACCACCATACCCTGACGGAAGCGGCGGTGGAGCAACTGAAGAGCAAGTTTGGCGGGAAGCCGAACAGTCTGGTGATAGCACTGGAGGATTTCCGGCTGAAGCTGGCGGGAACTGCTCTCGGTGAAGCGCCTCGGATGGAGACGCTGGCTTTCCTGGATCGGAAGCTGGCCTTCATTCATTGCCGGATGGAGCGCTGCGAGGAAGATGAAGCCGCCGAAGAGGAAGCCAAACAGGCGCCAGCCATTCTGCCCTAAGGGGAGGTGCTGGATAAGATCCTGCGCTATGAGTCCAAACTGGAGCGCCAAATGTATCCTGCCATGGCTCAACTGGAACGGGTGCAACGCATGCGCCGGGGGGAATCCCTCCCTCCCCCACTCTCCGTGGAGGTCTCCAAACGGGAGTAAGTAAAAGCGCTTTTTTGCCAAACGAACCCATTTTCCCAAAAGCTTTTTATAGCCCAACCATTTCTTGTATGCCATCGTTCCTCAATTGAAATGCTGCGGTTGGTTCGTGCGTTCAGGATAACGCTCCACCTTCCCCATGAAATTCCGCCGCCTTCCCGCTCTGCTCCTGTTGATTGCTGCGGGGGTGGCTTCCGCCCAGCGCTGGGGACGCCGGGGCAATGGCATGGAAGAAGTCCGCACCGCCCGCGAAGTGCCCTCCGGCAGCACCGGCACGCCCACCTGGGAGTGTCCGGAAGCGTTCAAGGCGGACGTCTTCACCTTCACCCGCATCCGGTATGAGCGCGGTGGCGGCGGTTGGGGGCGGGGCGGCTGGGCGACTGACTTGCCGGACAGCGACCTCAATCTCTCGTGGCGTCTCCAACAGATGACCAGCCTGAAGGTCGATCCTGACACCCGCATCATCCGCCCCACCGATCCGGAGCTGATGACCTTTCCTTTTGTTTATATCGCGGAGCCCGGCGGCCTGTCGTTCAGTGAGGAAGAAACTCTCGCCATGCGGAAGTATCTGGAAAACGGCGGCTTCCTGCTGCTGGATGACTTCTGGGGTGAGGAAGATTGGACGAATTGCGAGGAAGTCCTCAAACAGGTCCTGCCCAACCGCTCCTTCCAGGAAATCCCCCTCACGCATCCGATCTACCGCAGCGTTTTCACGATCAAGGAAAAGGCCCAGGTCCCGAATATCGATCTCGGTGCCGCCAGCGAATACGGTGGCCGCACCTGGGAACGCGACGACGCCCAGGAAGTCCACCACCGCGCCATCTTCGACGACAAAGGCCGCCCCATGGTCATCGCCCTGCATAACACGGACAACGGCGACGGCTGGGAACGCGAAGGCGAGAGCGCCTACTACTTCAAACAATTTTCCGAGCGCACCGCCTACCCCCTCGCGATCAATATCATCTTTTACGTCATGACCCACTGAATGAACCAGGACCCCACTTCCCCCACCCAGCACGGTTCTCCGGAGACCGATTCCGCCCTCGTCGAGCGCCTCCTCACCGGCCGCAGCCTCATTGAGACGGAGCTGGGAAAAGCCATCGTCGGCCAGCGCGAAGTGATTGAACAGATCATGCTGTCACTCCTCGCCGGTGGCCACTGTCTCATCACCGGTGCCCCTGGCCTGGCCAAAACCCTCCTGGTGAAAAGCATCTCCCAAATCTTCGATCTCCACTTCCAGCGCATCCAGTTCACCCCGGACCTCATGCCCGCCGACATCACCGGCACGGAGATCCTCCAGGACTCCGGCGCAGGCCGCAGGATGACTTTTGTCCCTGGCCCTATCTTCGCCAACATGGTGCTGGCTGACGAAATCAACCGCACCCCGCCCAAGACCCAGGCCGCCCTGCTGGAAGCCATGCAGGAACACCAGGTCACCGCCATGGGCATCCGCCATCCTCTGGCAGAACCCTTCTTTGTCCTCGCCACCCAGAATCCTATCGAAATGGAAGGCACCTACCCCTTGCCGGAAGCCCAGCTGGACCGCTTCATGTTCAATGTGGTCATGAAATACCTCCCCGAGGCTGACGAAGTTGAAGTCGTCCGGCGCACCACCAGCGGCCGTCCTGTCAAAATCGAGCCGCTCTTCACCGGAGCCGATGTCCAGCGCTTCCACCAGCTGGTCCAACAAGTCCCCGTCACCACCGAACTCATCACCTACGCCGTCCGTCTGGCGGTGGCTTCGCGCCCCCGCCAGCCTGGCACTCCGGATTTTGTCAATAACTGGGTCAGTTGGGGAGCTGGCACCCGCGCCGGGCAATCCCTCATCCTGGCCGCCAAAGCCCGCGCTCTTTTCCATGGCCGCGTCCATGTCAAACTGGAGGACATCCAGTTCCTCGCCGCCCCCGTCCTCCGCCACCGCGTCCTCCTCAACTACCGCGCTGAAGCCGACGGCATTCGAATCGATGACGTTATTCAAAAACTCATGGACCATGTAAAAGCCTGAGAAACAGGAGCACAGGCGTCCCGCCTGTTCGTTTCCTGAACCAACATCATCTGCCAAAACAACATCGTCGGCCAAAAAAGTCCCCCAAGGGAAAACCTCCTAACCTAACAGGCGAGACGCCTGTGCTCCTATGTCCGCCCTGCCCGCCTCCGTCCTCCCCCCGGCTCCCCCGCCGGCGTCGCGGATTGACACGGCCGCGCTGATGTCCATCCGCAGCCTGGAACTCCGCGCCCGCGCCGTGGTGGAAGGCTTCTGGTCCGGCCTGCACCGGAGCCCCTACCATGGATTTTCCGTTGAGTTCACAGAATACCGCCAATACACCCCGGGCGATGATCCCCGGCATCTCGACTGGCGCGTCTATGCCCGGAGCGATCGTTATTATATCAAAAAGTTCGAGGACGAAACCAACCTACGCTGCCATCTGATCGTGGACCAAAGTCACTCCATGGCCTACGGCACTACCGGCTGGACCAAGGCCGCCTACGCTGCCACCCTGGCCGCCACCCTCGCCAGATTTCTTCATCTCCAGGGCGATGCCGTCGGCCTGCTCAGCTTCGATGCCGCCCTGCGCGACTACCTTCCTGCCAAACAGCGCCACGGCCACCTCCGCCAAATCATCATCGCCCTCGACAAGCCCGCCGGCGGCACCGCCACGGATCTCATCAAGCCCCTCCAGCGGATTACGGAAATCGTCAGGAAGCGCGCCCTCATGGTCGTCATCTCCGACTTCCTGACGTCGCTGGAGGAACTGGAGCGCCATCTCCTTTCCCTCACCGCTTCAGGCCACGAGGTGGTGCTTTTCCAGATCCTCGATCTGGCGGAACTCACCTTCAACTTCACCGCACCAGCCATTTTTGAGGACGCCGAAACCGGCCGCACCCTCTTCGTGGACCCCGCCGCGGCCCGCAGTGGGTATCTGGAGCGCTTCACCGCCCACCAAACGGCTCTGGGTGAAATCTGCCGCAAGCTGGGGATCGGCTGGCACACCGTCTCCACGGTCACCCCGCTGGAGACCGTCCTCACGGAATTTCTCCACGACCGACTGCAACGCGGACGCCTCGTTAGAAAGGGGGCACGATGAGCCTTCTAGCTCCTTTCTTCCTGCTCGGTGCACTGGCCATCGCCGCCCCGGTGTTCTTCCACCTCATCCGGCGCACCACCCGGGAAAAGATCCCCTTCAGCTCCCTGCTTTTTCTCCGTCCTGACCCACCGCGCCTCACCCAACGCAGCCGTATCGAGCACTGGCTGCTCCTGCTATTGCGCGCCACTGCCCTTGCCCTGCTGGCACTCGCCTTCGCCCGCCCCTTCATCCGCAGCGTCTTCCCGGAGACTGATTCCGCCGGCTCCGGCCGGCGCATGATTTTGCTGGTCGATCAAAGCGCCAGCATGCAGCGCGATGGCCTGCAGGCCGCTGCCCTGGAAAAAGCACGTGACTTCATCCACTCCACCAAACCGGGCGATCAACTCGCCCTCTGGACCTTCGACTCCACCACGCACCGCCTCTTCGACTTCGCCCAATGGAACGCCCTTCCCACGGAAACCCGGGCCGCCACCGCCCTGGGCTTTCTCACAGAATCCAAGCCCGGCTGGTCCGCCACTCCGCTTTCTGCTGCGCTGCTAAGTGCCGCAGAAATCCTGGCCGAAACTGCCCCGGCCAGCTCCCAGCCCGGCGGAGATATCATGGTTATCAGCGACTTCCAGGACGGCAGCAAAACCGAAGGCCTCCAAGGCTGGGAATGGCCCCAGGGCGTGCAGGTCATTCCCGTTCCTATCAAACCAACCAAACCCGGCAACGCCGGTCTGCAATTGGCCCCGGATTTTTCCGGAATCACCACCACCAGCGAACCCGCTGCCCGCGTCCGCGTTTGGAATGCCCAGGATTCCACCACCGAACAATTCCAATTGGGCTGGGCCGCTGCCGATGGCCAGACCTTCAGCGGAACCGCGCAGGATGTTTACGTGCCTCCCGGCCAATTGCGGGTGGTTAGCCTGCCATGGCCGGCCGGATCAACCGCTCCCGGCAGGATTCTCCTGCGTGGAGATCACGAGACTTTCGACAACCTCCTCTTCGCCACCCCGCCCGTCACCACCGATATTCAGGTCTTCTATTTTGGCGCGGAATCTCCCACGGATGCCCAGCAGCCGCTCTTCTTCCTCAACCGGGCCCTGCCTCAAAACAGTCAGGTAAAAACCACCGTGACTGCCATCGCCCCTGCCGATGCTCCACCAGCCATCCTGACTGGCAAATCCGTCGGTTTCACCGCCAGCGGTGCCCTGCCGCCAGTCCAGGCCGGCTTCCTTCATAACCAGCTCACTTCTGGAAAAACCGTTCTCTATTCCCTGACGGACCACCAGGCCGGCAGCACCCTCGCCCGTCTTGCCGGTCTGGCGGAAGAAGCCGTGAAACTGGAAGAAACCAAACCGGCCAACTACGGCATGTTATCGCAAATCGATTTCCAGCATCCGCTCTTCGCTCCGTTTGCGGACCCCCGTTTCAGCGACTTCACCAAAATCCGCGTCTGGAACTACCGCCGTCTCGCCGCCGCCGCCTTGCCTGGCAGCCGTGTCCTGGCCAAATTTGATTCCGGCGATCCCGCCCTCATGGAAATGCCGGTTGGTGCCGGGCGGCTGGTGATTCTAACAACCGGCTGGCATCCCCACGATAGCCAACTCGCCCTCTCTTCAAAATTCGCACCCCTGCTTTCCTCCCTGCTGGAATGGAGTGGAGCCATCGTCACCCCACCCTCACAATTCCTCGCCGGACCACCAATCTCCTTGTTCCAGCTGGGATTCAGGAAGGAAAACGCCATCACCATCAAACATCCGGATGGAACCAGCACCGGCGTCGCCGCCGGGTCCGGCCTGTTCGAGGGAGCCACCCCGCCCGGGATTTATGAAGCCACCGCCGGCATCCTGACACGTGCCTTCGCGGTCAATTTGGATCCCGTGGAATCCCACACCGCCCCCATGGCCCCGGATGAACTGGATCGGCTGGGCGTCCCCCTGAAAGTCCCTGGCACCAGCATTAAAAAACCGGACCCCGCCGGGGCTGGCCCCGCCATGGAGACCGAAAGCCGCCAAAAACTCTGGCGGTGGATCATCGTCACCGCGCTCGCCGTATTGTTTATGGAAACCCTGCTCGCCGGCCTCAGCGCCCGGCGGGCCACTCCAGGAGGAACCACCGCATGATCAATCCCTATCTGAAAGCACGCCTGCTGCCCGTGTGGCAACGCTACCACCGCTGGCAAACCAACCGGCGCCTCGCCCTCTGGCTGGCCTTCGCGGCACTCGTTGGTTGGACCGTTTTATTCCTCGAGCCGGCCGCCCTTCCCTCATGGACGATGCCTGCCTGGCTGGGAGCCAGCCTGTTTGGCGTGGGCGTGATTTGGCTGGCAGGGCGTTGGGCCAAGCCCGACTTCCGCCGCATCGCCCGCCGCCTCGAATCCCATCAACCCGCTCTCGACGGTCGCCTCCTCACCGCAGTCGAGGTGGACGACACCGATGAACCCGCCTTTATCAAAGAGCGTCTGCTCCAGCAAACCATCCAGCACAGCCTGGATCACGATTGGCATAGCCTCCTCTCCCCCCGCGCCGCTGCCACCCCCCGGGTCGCTTGTTATGCCGCTGCGCTCGCCTGTTTTGCCGTCGTCTTCCTTGCCCCGAAATCCGGGTTCACTTCCAGTTCCACGGCCAGCCTTGACTCCCTTGGATTGCCGGACGGTACCGAAGTCACGCCGGGCGACACCGCCATCGAGCGCGGCACCAGCCTCCTCGTCATGGCGCGTTTCAGCGGTGCCCTGCCTGCGTCCGTCGAACTGGTGACCGGCCATACTCGGGAAACCGAACACCGCCAGTTCCTCGTCCGCAGCCTGAGTGATCCCGTTTTCGGCGGCAGCATCCCTGACGCCAAAGACGACTTCCGCTACCGCATTGATTACGATGGCAAACGCAGCCGGGATTTTTCCGTCAACGTCTTTGAATATCCCCGGCTGGAGCGCCCTGACGTCACCCTGACTTACCCAGGCTGGACTGGTCTGGCGGAAAAACGCATCGAAGACTCCCACCGCGCCAGTGCCGTGGAAGGCACCCTGCTGGGACTGGATCTGCAACTCAACAAACCCGTCGCCACCGCCGTCCTCAAAGCCCGCACCCAAGGCGCGGCTGATATTCCGCTGACAGTTGATCCCGGCAAAGCCACCGCCAGCCTGCGCGGTTTCGCCCTGACTTCCAGCGTGATATACGACCTCATCCTGACAGATTCCAGTTCCCGCACCAACAAGGTCCCCGCCACCTTCACCTTCGAGGCGCTCCCCAACAAAATACCCGATCTCAAATTGACCTCCCCACGCGGCGATCAACGTCCCTCCGCTCTGGAGGAATTGGTTTTCGAAGGCACCGCCGGGGATGACTTTGGCCTGCACGCCTGGGGACTTGCCATCACCAGGGGAGGCGGCGAACCGCAGTTTATCGAGCTGGGCAAGGGCGCCCCGGGCGGCGAAAAACGGGCCTTCCACTATCTGCTCCGCCTCGAAGAATCCGGCGCGAAACCGGACGATCTGCTCTCGTGGTCCGTCTGGGCGGATGATACCGGCATGGACGGAAAACCCCGCCGCACCCAAAGTGACCTGTTTTTTGGCGAAGTGAGACCCTTTGATGAAATCTACCGCCAGGGTGAAGAAGCCGCCGGCGATCCTCCGCCTGGCCAAGCTCCGCCGGAGGGCACTCCTTCTGCGAAACTAGCCGAACTCCAGAAACAAATCATCAATGCCACCTGGAAGCTCCAGCGCAGCGCCAACCCCGCCACGGCCGATATCAAAGTAGTCCGGGAATCCCAGGCGGATGCTCTGGAACAAGCCACCGGGGCTGCCACCGAAGCCACCGATCCCCGATTGATCAGCGCTTGGGAGAGCGCCAAAACAGCCATGACCAAAGCCGGCGCGGCCCTCCAGGCGGTGGTCGATCAACCTGCCCCGCTCAACCCCGCCCTCGCCGCAGAACAATCCGCCTATCAGGCCCTGCTCGCCCTCGCGGCGCGGGAACACCGGATTTCGAAAAGTAAAAGCAAAGGAGGCCCGCCCTCTGCCGCGGAGCAAAAACGTCAGGAAGAATTGGACCAGTTGGACCTGACCAAGGAGGAAAACCGGTATGAAACCAGGAGCGAGGCAGAATCCCCGCAGGACGCTGCACAACGCGAGCAACGTCAGGTCCTGAGCCGGTTGCAGGAGCTGGCGAAACGTCAGGAGGAAGTGAATGAAAAATTGAAGGAACTGCAAACTGCCCTGCAGGCGGCGGAATCCGATGCGCAGCGCGGGGAACTGAAGCGCGAACTGAAAAGACTGGAAGAAGAACAGCGCCAGATGCTGGCCGAGGTGGATGAGCTGAGCCAACGCATGGAAAAGCCGGAGAACGAGGAAACCCTGGCCCAGGAGAAAAAGGCTCTGGAAGAAGCCCGCCAAAATGTGCAGGAAGCCGCCAAAGCCACCGCAGAGGGAAATGTTCCCAAAGCCCTCGCCTCCGGCACCCGCGCCGAGCGGCAGCTTCAGGAGATGCGCGAGGACTTGCGGAAGAAGAGCAGCACCGCCTTTTCCCAGGATCTCCGCGACATGCGCGCTGAAGCCCGCGAGCTGGCCAGCCAACAACAGCAACTCACGGAAAAATTGGCCGATTTGGAAAACCCCCAACAAAAATCCCTCAGCGACACCCCGGAGCGGGAGGCGGCGCAAAAACAACTCGCCGGACAAAAACAACGCACCGAAAGCCTGACCAAAAAGGCAAAAACGCTCTCTGAAGAAGCCGAAAGCGCAGAGCCGCTGGTCTCGCGTCAGCTCTACGATACGATGCGGACGTTCACCCAGGAGGACGCCGCTTCCATCAGGAAGACCCAACAGCAACTGATCGACGAAGGCCGCATGACCCGGAAGTTCATGGACGAACTTTCCGAACTCCAGCAAAGTCCGGACACCGCCAAGACCCAGCAACTAACCTCCGGTCTTTTGGAGCAGGATCTTCTGGAGGAAGCCAAAACCAGCTCCACCCTGGCACAAGCCGGCATCGATAATCTCAAATCCGGCATCGAGCGGGCCACGGAAAGCGTCCTGGGCGACGACACGGAAGCCCTCAAGCGGGCCGAGCGCGAACTCGCTTCCTTAACTGATGAATTGGAAAAGGAATTATCCGGGAGCACGACGGGGCCAGCCGACCCGGCGAACCCCTCCAACCAGGGAAAAGCCACCAGCCCGGGCGAATCCAAATCCGAAGCCTCAGGAGATCCTCAAAGCCAAAGCCAAGGCCAAGGCCAAGGCGAAGGCCAGCCAAAAGACGATAGCCAAAAACCTGCTTCAGCTACCGCCAGCACCGAAGGCGAAGGGAATACCCAAGCCAAAGGTGAAGGCCAAGGCCAAGGCCAAGGTGAAGGTGAAGGTGAAGGTGAAGGTGAAGGTGAAGGTGAAGGTGAAGGTGAAGGTGAAGGTGAAGCGCAAGGCCAGGGCCAGGGCTCTCCAACGCGCCAAGCCGCCCAAAACCCTTCCGGCGGCAGCGGCCCGGGCGGGCCTGGCCGCTCCACTCCACAAAACAGCAGTGCCACGCAAACCGCCAGCGGCCGCGGCGGGTCCTCCTCACCCATTGCCGGCGATGGTTATGCGCCATGGTCTGACCGGTTGCGTGATGTCGAGGAAATGGTCGAATTCCCGGACCTGCGCAATAGCCTGGCCAACGCCCGCGAGCGCGCGCGGCAGCTGCGGGTGGAGGCAAAGCGTGATTTGAAAAAACCGGATTGGGCCGTGGTGAAATCAGAAATCCTGACCCCACTCGTCCAGGTGCGGAAACAGGTCCGCGAGGAAGTGGCCCGGCGCGCTTCCACGGAAGCCCTCGTGCCGATCGACCGCGATCCCGTGCCCGGCCGGTATTCCGAATTGGTGCGCCGGTATTATGAGCAACTGGGGAAGGAACCATAAATGATAGTTTCGGCCACGATCACTTTTTCAGGGGAGAGCTGGCGATGGCCGGTGCTGGCGGGCTTGGCCATGGCGGCGGTCGCGGTGCTCTGGAGTTACCGCTCCGCGCGGCTGCGCCGGCGTTGGTTATGCGCCGGCTTGAAGATTGCCGCGCTGACGCTGCTCGCCATGTGTGTTCTGGAACCGCAATGGACCCGGCAGCGGGCCCGCCCGGGAGCCAATCTGATGGTGATCCTCGCCGACAACAGCAGCAGCCTGCAGGTCACCGATGAGGGAGCCACCGGGCCACGTTCGGCGGCACTGAAGGCGATCCTGGACCCTGCGCTTTCCCCATGGCAGACCGCTCTCGCTGATTCCTTCGATCTCCGCCGTTACACCTTCGACCAGCGGCTGCAACAGGTGGAATCATTTGCCGGACTTACTTTTGATGGCCGGGCTTCGACACTGGGCACCTCACTGCAATTGATCAGTGAACGCTTCCGGGGCCGGCCCCTCGCGGGAATTGTGCTATTGACGGATGGCCTGGCCACCGACCTCACCAGCCTGCCGGCTGATGCTGGCGCTCTGCCTCCGGTTTATCCGGTGGTGATCGGCGGAAAAGGGCCAGCCCATGATTTGTCAGTGCGCAAGGTTTCGGTGACGCAGACCGCTTTCGAGGACGCGCCTGTCACCGTCGATGCCGAGGTCGGCACCACCGGCTTCAGCGGAAGCAGCCTTTCCGCCCGGATGATGGACAGCAGCGGCAAAGTAATCGAGGAACAAAGCCGTGAAGTCCCGCCCGGGAGCGCCGTCCTGCCCTTCCGCTTTCAAATCAAAACCGCTCCGCCCGGCGTCTCTTTCCACCAATTTTCCATCCGCGACAGCGCTGAAACCGGAAACACCACCCGCGAAGCGACCCTCGCCAATAACCAGCGGGTGGTGGTGGTGGACCGGAACAGCGGCCCCTATCGCATTCTTTATGTCTCCGGCCGGCCGAACTGGGAATACAAATTCCTCAACCGTGCCCTGGATAGCGATTCCCAGGTGCAATTGACCGGACTGATCCGGGTCGCCCGCCGCGAGCCGAAATTTTCGTTTCTAGGCCGCGCCGGGGAAACCAGCAATCCGTTATTCCGCGGCACGGAAGATCAGGCCAAGGGCGAAGTGGCCAGTTATGATCAACCTGTGCTGGTGCGGCTGAATACCAAAGACGACGTGGAATTGCGCTCCGGCTTCCCTGCCATCCCGGAGGATTTATTTGGTTATCATGCCGTGATCATCGACGACCTTGAGAGCGCCTTTTTCACCCAAACGCAGGCCGCCCTGCTGCAACGCTTTGTTTCCGAACGCGGCGGCGGCTTTCTTATGCTGGGGGGGATGGAGTGTTTCTCCGAAGGGGCCTATGCCCGCACCCCGATTGGTGAAATGCTTCCGGTGAGTCTGGATCGCCCGTCAGAAACACCAGCGCGCGAGCCCTTCAAATTTGATCTCGACCGCGAGGGCTGGCTCCAACCCTGGGCCCGGCTGAGGGCGGATGAAGCGGGGGAGAAGTTGAGATTGTCAGGGATGCCGCCGCTTCAGGTGATGAACCGGGTGCGGGGTGTGAAGGCCGGAGCCGAAGTGATCGCCACCGCCACTGACAAATCCGGGGAAAAAGCCCCGGCGCTGGTGGTGCAGCGTTTTGGCCGGGGACGCAGCGCGGCCCTGACGATTGGAGATCTCTGGAAGTGGGGCATGACCAGCCCGGAAGCGCGGCTGGATCTGGAAAAATCCTGGCGGCAGCTCCTGCGCTGGCTGGTTGCCGATGTGCCCGGCCGGGTAGCCTTGACCACAGAACCCAAAGCCGGGGATGCCAGCGGCGTGGTGGAGTTGCAGGTGAGAGTCCGCGACAACAAATTCCAGCCCGTGGAAAACGCCACGGTTACCCTTGAGGTGAAACCCGTGAAATTCGACAGTGGAGCGTCACCCGCGCCGGCTTCCCTCACCCTTCAGGCCGAACCATCCCCCACGGAGCCAGGGCTCTACATCGCCAATTACCTGCCCCGTGAAACCGGGGGCTATCAAGTCACCGCCCGTGCCATCAATGCCGCCGGAGCGGAAGAAGGACGGGCCTCTGCCGGATGGGCCACCGACCTTGCCGCGCAGGAACTCCGTTCCCTCACCCCGGACACCGCGTTGCTGGAAACCCTCGCCCGCAGGACGGGTGGTGCTCTGACCGATCCCGCCGGCCTGGATGCCCTGGCTGCCCGGCTGCCACGGGAAAAGGCCCCGCTCATGGAATCGCAGCAGGAGCCCCTCTGGCACACTCCGTGGCTTTTTCTCACTGCACTCGGCTGCCTCATCGCGGAATGGGGATTGCGCCGCACCCAGGGACTACCATGAAGATTTTCCTCCTTTGCTCCACCTTGCTGGCCGCCACTTCCGTTGCCGGGGAGAATTCTGTCGTGCGGACGACCCTCATCCTCGTGGAGGGAGCTGCCGGGGAGGCGGACTACGGCACAAAATTCCAGCACCAAACGGACTCTTGGCAAAAGGCTGCGGGCCAGGCTGGCGCGGAAATCCTGACTCTGCCCACCGTTTCGCCTGAGGCAAAACCAGGTGAAAACGACCGGTCCCGTCTTGAAAAAATCCTGACAGATATCCCGAAGGAAGGACCCGCCCCGCTTTGGATCATCCTGATCGGCCACGGCACGTGGGACGGCAAGGAAGCACGCTTCAATCTTGAGGGTCCCGACCTCGCCGCCACCGATCTCGCCACGTGGCTGCGCCCGTTCAAACGCCCGCTCACCGTCATCAATACCAGTTCCAGCAGCGCTCCCTTCATCCCGCTGCTGGCCGGGCCTAACCGCACGATCGTTACCGCCACCCGCAGCGGCAATGAGCGGAATTACGCCCGCTTCGGCGATAACCTCGCCCTCACCCTGACAGATCCCGCTGCCGACTATGACCAGGACGGCAGCGTTTCCGTGCTGGAGTGGTTTCTCCGTGCCTCCAGTCTCACTGCCGGGTTCTACCAAGCCGATGGACGCCTCCTCACCGAGCACGCGCTGATCGATGACAATGGCGACGGCAAAGGCACCCCTTCGGAGTGGTTCCGCGGCCTGCGCGCCACTTCCAAGGCCAAGGACAACACGCCCGTCGATGGGTCCTACGCCCAACGCACTTTCCTGACGCCTGACACGGCCACCCAAACCATGACCCCGGCTCAACTTGGGCGGCGTGATGAATGGGAAGCCAAAATCAGCGCCCTCCGCCTTCAAAAATCCGCCCTGCCGGAAGCAGAATACTATCAAAAATTGGAAGACCTGTTGCGGAAATTGGCGGAACTCTATCCTTGAAGTGCGGGACTTTGAACGCCATCCGGGAAGAATGAAATGGCCCATCCATCCTGCCCCGATGGGCCGATGCAATGAATTTCCAAGGCTCCGGCACCCGGCAGGATGCCGGGCGGGACAGCCGGGACGGCTGTTCTCCCCGGCACGTGCAGCCTCCCCGTCCCGGGTGTGCCAACTCCTGCGGGTCTCCAACGTGTTGCTGCGTCTGTCTGACAAAGTGGCAGGCAGGGTGGTGGCCGGTTGGTAGAACGGCAGGCTGACCATTTTGACCAAGCGGTCCGCACTGTCCTCGGTGAGCCGAAGTCAACGTCCAGCGCCCATCGCTCATGAGGTTGCCATCATCATCATAGCTCAGCCTACTTGGGAAAATGACGTGCCACGGATGGCACTGATGATACTGATAATCACTGATTTATGGGAACTGAACGATTCACCTTTCGGGTGAATCTCCCCTTCTGCGTATATCCGTGATTATCAGTTGTATCCGTGCCATCCGTGGCCCGTTAGCATCCTTTTTAGGCTCAGTGGCTCGGCGGCAAGCGGCAGGTATTGCACGGGATCATTCAGGGTCAGATCCGTGGTGACACCCGTGGTGGGCGATTTTTGCGTGGCCACGATGCGTTCTTACAAGTCCGGCGTGGTGGTGGTGGCCGGGGTGACGTTGGACACTTGGTCCTTGAAATAGGTCCCCTTTCCCCGCAGGTCAGGATGACTGAGCCTCGTGCCCATGGCGGGTTCGAAAACCCGCCCTCCGGTGCCTCCAAAGCCCCAACGGGGCGGCCACAACACAGCCGGGCAACGCCATGGGTTAGACCGCCCGCATGATGCTGGAGCCCTGATGGGGCGGGAAAAAGAAGGCTGGTGCAGATGGGACGAAGGTGCTGACGCCAATTACCACACGCTACGCGATGGAATACCTGACCGCGTCCCTGGAGAACCTGCTGGATGAGGAAATACCGATTAGCGCAAAGTCAGTTTGAGGCGGAGGAAGAGGCGTTGGCCGGCGGTGACGGGGGTGGGGGAGCGGTAGATCATGGTGGCGGTGCCGTCGCCGTTGTTGGATTCGCTGACGAGCACGCCGGCTCCGGCACTCCAGGGGGCGGCGGGGTCCGGGGCGCTTTCGATGTCGTATTTGATATCATCGGCAGCGAGGTTCCGGATGAAGCTGAGGGTGAGGTAGGGAGCCCGGAGCTGACCGACGGCCAGTTCACGGATTTCGGCTTTGGGGAGGGCCGCGGGACTGGGGACGATGGGAGAGGTGGCGAGGGCGTATTCGGCCAGGGGAAGGAGGCCATCGCCATCGCCATCGAAGTCTTCGGCGGACTCCGGCCAGGCCGTTTTCCAATCGGTGTAGGCAGTGGTTCCTTTGGGCTGGCCGGGCTGACCGTTAAGGGTGGTGCTGGAACGCCAGTTGGGGGCCTGGTTGTGGTTGGGATTGGCGGCGGGGTTGATCAGGACCAGGGTGAATCCTTCGCCTGCCGCGCCTTCGGGCCAGGGATCGCTGCTGCTGTAGGTGAACTCTTTAATGGCGGTGCCGTCGGCGGCGGAGAGGCGGATGGACTCCCCCCCGTTATCCAGACTGCCCACGAAGGGGCCGAGGACGCGGGCGTTGACTGGATAGCGCTGAGTGAAGGCGGCGGGGTTGGAGGCCACGATGACCCGCCCGCCGGGGGGCAGGACCACCTGCTGCGGCACGGTGCCGAGCACCAGGCTGGCCGCATTGGCGAGGGTGACATTGAAGAGATCGACGTTATTGCTGCTGATGTTCAACAGCTCGATGAATTCGAAATCGCTGGAGGACCAGGCGGATTCCAGGGCGCTGCGGGCTCCATCCGGTTGATAGGAAAATTCCGAAACCACCAGATTTTCCGCGCTGGCAGGCACGGTGCCGGTGTAGAAGGTGGCTTCATTGAGGGCGGACCAGACGTTGCCATTGAGCACCCGGGTGCGGATGGTGGTGCCGGCGGGGATGGGGATGGGGCCGGCATAACGCTGTCCAAATCCAGGGCCAGCAACATCGGTTTCCACATAGGCACTGAAGAGGAAGTCGGTATTGACCGGACTTTGATTGATGGTGTGGAAGGCCAGCACGTTGGGGCCCTCGCGCAGCAGGGTTTTGAAACTGGCGATGGGGATTTCCTCGGCTACGATGGCGAGAGCATCGGCATGGCTGCCTCCAGCGGGGCTGTTCCAGGCGGGAATGGAGCCGGCGGGGAAGATTTTGCGGGCGACTTCCTGGCCATTCAGATAGACCACGAGGCCATCGTCATAACGCACGCGGAGGCGGAAGGTCAGGAAGGATTGGATCTGTTCCTGGGTCAGGGTGAAGGGCATTCTGACATAAAGGCTGCCCAGCTCCGCGCCGGGGGTGCTCTGCATGGCGCTGGCGAGGCCGGTCCGGATGAAGGGGGTGAAGTTAGTGGCGGCGGTGCGGCCGGCCGGGTTGAAGCCGAAACCCATGGGCCCGGTTTCCCAGGTGGCTTCCCGGAGGGGCGGCAGGATGCCGGTCCAGGCTGGGATGGAAAGGCGGCTGCCGCCATTGGCCCCGGAAGGCACCAGCCAGGAGACGGTGGAGGTTTCCGGGATGATCACGGTATTGATCAGGCCGCCGCCGATGGGCCGGGGGTCGGAGCCGTCCAGGGTGTAAAAGATCTGGCTGTTCGGGGTATTGGGATTTGCGAGGACGACGTTGAACCCAGGGGGGACGGCTCCGCCGCGCTGGTTGAAGGAAGGGGGCTCGATAGACGGGTAAAAGCCCCGCGAGCGGGCTTCGGTGATGAATTGGGTGGTGCGGGTGTTGAAAAAGCTGCGGGTGCCGGTCCGCGCCGCCCGCCAACTGCCGGCGCCCAGGGCTGGCGTGGTTTTGGCATCGCCCCACCGGGCGGATTCCGCATAGACGGCGGTCTCGATCTGGCTGGCCCGGCGGTCGAAGCGGGCATGGTTTTTGGCCAGAGTTAGCGGCCCATTGTTGAAGCAGGCGCGGTAGAGGCGGTCGCCGAAACGTTGCCGGTATTCCGCAGAGGCGGCGAGGTCCTGGTGGAGGTATTGCGGGTTGCTGTAGTTGATGTTATTCCAGTTGCCGGTGGTGGGGCTTTCAAAAGGCCCCCAGCGGTCGCTGGCTCCGCCGGCGTCCAGGGAGTGCTCCGCATCGTGCTCCACACTGATGAATCCAAAGGGGCCCATCCGGTCCCGCATGCAGTAAAAGTTATTCGGATTGCTGCCGCCGCCTGTTAGGGGGGAGTCCGCATTTTTGGCAAAGAAGACGATCATGATGTAGTCGATCAGATTGTCCACATCCAGCAGGGCGGCCTTGCCCGTGGGGGTGCGTCCATCGGCCTGGAGGCCCATCAGGCCGTAGAAGGCAGTCAGTTTGTCCTGCGGGGAGGAATTGAGGGTGACGCCGGGGGAGGCGGGATTTTTGTTGTTATTGATCCAGTAGGCGGCGCGGGCGGCGGTCCAGAGCTGCTTCCAGGCGGAGGGCGAGCCGTCGGGCAGGGAGACAAAATAACCATCCGTGGCTTCCGTGGTATAACCCCCGGGACTGCCGGTGTGCTTGATGACATCGTAGTCGTCCTTGTTGCCGCCGATGTAGGTGGATCCGAAGGCGGCTTCGGCGCGTTCCTGGATTTGGTAGAGGCCCCAGTAAATGCCGTTCAGGTAAAGATGGACATAGCGCCCGCGGGTGCTTTGCCAGCCGAGGTCCAGTTGGGCGTCACGGCTCCAGATTTCGCGCAGGGCATTGTAGGCCGCATCCCCTCCGAAGGACCAGGAGTAATTTTGTGAGCACTGGATATCAAAGGCGTCGAATTCATGGGCCCCGGCGGCCCCAAAGATTGGATAGTCCAGCTTGGAGGGGCCATATTCCGAACGGAAGAAAATACGGAAGGAATGCTTGGGATTGTCCGTGCTGCGGCTGAAGCCCCCGCGGATGCGCAGGCCGCAGGTGGAATGGAAGCCGCGCTCCGGGGTGTTGGGATCGCCCAGCATTTCGAGGGCTCCAGCGCGTTCCCAACTGGATCCGTGGCTGCCGGGATGAGTGTAAATGCCGGTGGTGGCGTCGAAGAGATTCCTGACATCCGTGGTGATGCACATGCTGGGAATGGCGGCGAGGGCTTCCTTGACCCTGGCGGCACCGCCGATGTTGGCGTTGGTGGAGTTGATGATGGTGCGGTCCATGCCGTAATCGATGACCTGCCCGGCCACGCTGCCATGGAGCGGCCAGGTGGGGCCGGGCCTGGTGTGGTAGGGGGAACTGGGTCCACCCTGCAGGATGACATCGTCGAGGAAAAGATAGGTCTGGGTGTCCACATTGGAGGACTCGTAGCCTTCCCGGAAGGCCATGGCCCGCACCACGGTGGTTTTGCTGATCAGCACCGGGGCGGTATAAACCGTGCTGTTGGCCGGGGTGGGGAAGCTGCCATCGGTGGTATAACGGATGGAGGTGCCCGGGCTGCTGGTGGTGATGGCAAGGGAAAAGGGCGCGGTGTAGAACCCGCGTTTATGGGAAAAGCTGGTATCCCCGGCATGGCCCAGGTAGCCGGTGGACGGGTTGGCGGTGCCTGGGGTGGCCTTCCGGAAAAAACGCGGACCGCTTGGATCCGGCTGGGAGAGGCCCAGCTCCGGGGCGAGGAGGAAGGAAGGGTCATTGGCCGCCGCATTCAATCCCTGAAACGTCAGGAGGTTATCCCCGGCTTTCAGCAGGGAGCGGGAGGCCGTCAGATTCAGGATCTCCGGTTCCAGGGAAGGCAGGACGGCCCGCGCTGCTGTGGCGGTGGCATTCCATGCGGGCAGTTCCGGGGCGTTGCGGCGTCCCACCTCGCTGCCATTCAGCCAGGCGATGAAGCCGTCGTTATACCGCATGGTCAGGTTCAGACTGCCGGGGGCGGCCGGGTCCGCCAGGGTAAAGGGCACCCTGACATACACCGAGGGATTCACCGGCAGCATGCGGGAAGCCAGATCCGTGGTGACCAGCGACTGCCCGCTGCCAGCCGGCGTGAGCGCCGCCAAGCCGCCATGGGCGGTATCCCCGATCAGCTTGAAGAAGCTGGAAAAGCTGGTGTGGGTGCCCTTGGCGGCGGACAACTCCAGTTCATCCGCGCCCAGATTTTCAAAATACGTCAGGACCACGGTTTGGTTGCCCGCAGTCAGGGTGCGGGACACCAGGGTGTCCGATGCCACCCGCAGGCCGGCTTCGGAGGTGACGATGGCCCCATTGATCCGGAGCCGGAATCCCTCGTCGGAGTTCACATGAAACGTCCATTGCCCTGCGGTGGGGATCACGATCGTGGCGGACGCGCGGATCACGAAGTTCGACTGGTCCCCGCCGTGCAGGGGGGCCACACCGTCATCAAAGCGGCCGTCCGTGCCGGTATCCCCGGAAAAATTGACGAAGGGCACCACGGCGGTCAGGAGATCCTGGGCATTGGTTCCTGCCAGAACGGACTCTGCGGTGGCGATGGAGGTGACGGTGTTTTTGGACAGCCGCTCCTCAATGAAAAATCCGGGGGTGGGGATGCCAAAGCCGGCATGGAGCGGGCCGGTGGTCCAGCCGTCCCCTGGGGTAAAATCAGGTTGGGTCCAGGTGGTGCTGAGGGCACCGTCCGCCGGCACCAGGATTTGGGATGGAGTGCCACTGCCGAGCAGGCGGGTGGTGGAAAAAGTCAGGCCGTAGACTTCATCCGGCTCCAGGGGAGGCAGGGTAGGGGAAAAAACGCTGGGCTTCAGCGTGAGGTCCGGGGAAATCAGGGCGAGGTATTCTCCGTTGGCGCTGATGGAGAAATTCGTATGTAAATGGGCTGGATTTGCCGTGCGGTTTTTCCCCGAAGCCCAGACCACGAGGAACTGGCCTGGCCCTAAAATCACGCCCGAAGGGAAAGCCCACTTGGTCGGCCGCGCGGCATTGTCGGTCAGATACCAGCCTTCCAAATTCACCGGGGTGGCATCGGGATTGTAGAGTTCCACCCAATCCGGGGAATCGCCATCCTCATCGGTGCTGGTGCCGCTGTTCGAAGTCATGACTTCGGAGATCACCGGAGCGGCCTCCGCAGGCAGGCACGGGGCCGTCAGGAAAATCAGAACCGCGAGGCGGCGGCAATCGGGGAGGAAGGGAGCGGGAGCGGATTTCATCATGGGAAGGGGCAGCTCTGGGGCAAAGCACCTCCCGCACCAGGTGAGCGGGGGCAGAGGAAATTCATCCTGGGTTAACAGGCTGTCAGGCGTCAATCATTTGTTTTCGCGCAGGCATGCAATGCGGGCTGGTAATGGAGATTAACCCAGTCCGGACAGGCCAGCGGTGCTGTCGCCAAAGCGTTCCAGGGGCAGGCCGCTGCGTTGGAGGAGGTTCAGATAGAGATTGCAGAGCGGGGTATTTTCCGGCTGGATGAGATGTCCGGCGGGTTTGAGGTTTCCGCCCCGGCCGGCGAGGACGAGGGGGAGGTTTTTCCATTGGTGGGCGTTGCCATTCCGCAGGCTGCTGCCGAAGAGAATCATGCTATGATCGAGGACACTGCCCTCACCTTCCTTCATGGATTTCAGGCGGTCGAGGAGATAGGCGTATTGCTCCACGTGCCAGAGATTGATGCGGGCGTATTGTTCCAGCTTTTCCGCTTTGTCGCTGTGGTGGGAGCTTTCGTGGTGGCTCTCGCTGACGCCGGGGAGGAAACTGAAGTTTTTGCTGCTGACATCCACCCCGAACATGAAAGTGGCGGCGCGGGTGTTGTCTGCCCAGAAGGCCATGGCGATGAGGTCGAGCATGAGCCGGGCGTGCTCGGTGTGGTCGAGGCGGGTTTGGCCACCAGGGTCTTTGGCGGCTTCAAAGGCGGTGATACGGTTGCGGAGGCGATCCAATTCCGGTTTCAGGGAGGGATCGAGGTTTTCGCCACTGGCGACGCGGGCGATATCGGCTTGGATGCGGGTTTCCAGGGCGCGGATCGTTTCCAGGTATTCGTCCAGCCGGCGTTGGTCTTCCTGACTGACTTTGCCGCGCAGGGTTTTGGCCTGGGTGAGGGTGAGGTCGAGCACGCTGCGGGTGTCTTCGGCGGTCTGGCGGTCGTTTTCCCCTCGCTCGCGGAAGAGGCGGTCGAAGGCGGTGCGGGGATTGATTTCGGCGGGGAGGGGAACGTGGCGGTCCCGCCAGGAAATGTGGCCGCCGTAAAGTTGCGTGAAGTTCACCTGGAGGTCCACGCCCTTGCGCACGGGCTCGATGCCGAGTTCCAGGGAGGGGAGGCGGGTGAGGTGACCGACCTGGGCGGCATAGGCCTGATCCAGCGATGGGCCGCCAACATCCACGTCGCGGCCCGTGGTTTTCCTGACACGGAAGCCGGTCAGCCATGAAGCGGATTTGGCGTAGTGGCCATCGCCGCCGTCGGCGAGGGCGTTCTGGAGATGGGAGAGGATAGTGAGATCCTGCCGGTGGTTTTCCAGAGGGGCAAGGAGCGGACTGGCTTTCCAATCCTGGCCGGTGCCTTCCGGGGTCCAGCGGTCCGGGTGCACGCCGTTCGGCATGAAGAGGAAGGCCATGCGTGTGGGCGGCGTGGCGGGCCCGGTGGCGGCGCGGGCCCTTGGGGCGAGGGATTCCAAAAAGGGCAGGGTGATGCTGGTACCGATGCCCCGGAGGATGGTGCGGCGGGTGGTGGAGGGAGCTTTCATATCGTTAAGGGGACCAGGCGAAGAAATCTTCGATCCAGCGATTCAGGACTTGTTTGGCGGCGTAGGACCATTGGGCTGCTGATCCAGATATCGATTCGATTCTTGAGGAAGTTAATGTTATTCGGGATGGTCGCCCGGTTGAATTGCTGCCGGTGGTTTTCACCGGAAAGCCGAAAAAGCCATGGAGAGTCCACCCGGCACGGTTGGCTTTGACCTGTTGGTGAATTGGTTGGATGAATAAAAACATGGCTGGCAAGCCTAATGAAAAAAGCGAATGCAGGGCAATGCGGTGCTTTTGTTCCTGGAGGTTTATTGGGCTAAGGAAAGATTTCAGTTAAGCCTCATTCCGACGGAATGGGGACGGGGGTGAGGCGGCGGTGGGTGAAGGGCAGGCTGCGGCAGATTTCGAGGATGAGGGGAAAGGCCTGGAAATGGGTGGTGTGCAGGCTGGATTCCAGTTTGGAGAGGGTAGGCAGGTCACCGGCTTCGATGCTGCGGCCGAGGGCGTAGGACAGCAGTTTTACCGCCAGATTACGGGCAAAGCGGTCCTTTTCTGACAGGAGAATTTGCTTCAGTTCCGCCGGGCCGGTGAAGTGGCGGCCATCCGGCAGGGTGCCACTGGTGTCGAGGACCTGGTCGTTGAGTTTTTCGCGCCAGCGGCCTACGGGATCGAAGTTTTCCAAGGCAAATCCCAGCGGGTCCATGCGGGCGTGGCAGGCGCGGCAGTCATCGCGGCGGAGGTGGGCTTCGAGTTCCTGACGGATGGTGGGGTGGGTGATTTTCCGGTCGTCTTCCAGGATGGTGCCGACGTTGGGCGGGGGTGCGGGCGGCGGGGTGCCCAGCAGTTGTTCCAGGATCCATTTTCCCCGCAGCACGGGGCTGGTGCGCCGGGGCAGGGATGTGGTAGTGAGCACCGCGCCCAGGCCCAGGGCGCCGCCCCGGATGCCGTTGGTGAGAGGCACCTGACGGAAATCCGGGCCGGTGACATTGGGGATGCCGTAGTGGATTGCGAGGGTTTCATTCAGCCAGGCGTAATCGCTGGAAAGGATGTCAAGGAGGGAGCCCCCACCGCGCAGGAGGTGGTCGGAAAAGCGCAGGGCTTCCCCGTAAAGGAGCTGGCGGGTTTCGCCGCTGAACTGATAGCGCGAGCGGTCGGGATCGGCGCCGAGCACCTTTTCAAATTGCAGCCACTGGCCGGCGAAATTGCGGGCGAGCGCGAGGGCGCGGGGATCGGCCAGCATGCGGCGGACCTGGGTTTCCAAGCCTGCGGGGTCCTGGAGTTGCCCGGCTTCAGCGGCGTCCAGCAAGGGCGCATCCGGCACGGAGGACCAGAGAAAGAGGCTCAGCCGGGTGGCCAGCTCCGGGCCGGTGACGGGCCAGAGGGGCGCGGATTGATTGGATTCTGTGAGGAGGAGAAAATCCGGTGAACAGAGGGCCGCTTTGACGGCGAGGCGCACCCCGTCTTCCCAAGTGCCGCCGCGGGCCTGGCGCTGGGCGGCGAGATTCAGATATGGGGCGAGCGTTTCCTCCGGGAGGGTATGGCGGAAGGCCGGGCGGAGCATTCTGGCAAGGGTCAGGCGCGTGGCGGTGGCAGGATCGCGCTCCGGCGCAGGGGGGCTGAAGAGGAGGCGGGCTTTCAGTTCCGGCTTGGCGAAGACCTCTATGAGGGCGGTTTCGGCGGCGGCGAGGTATTGCTCTGCCATCACGGGCGGGATGAAGAGGGTGTCGCCGACGTTATCAAAGCCTTCCCCACCGGCCCCTTCCTCGGCAAAGGTATCCCTGATCAGCTCTGGCGGCACGCCCAGCAGGTCGTGCAGGGCGGTGGCGTATTCGGTGCGGTTGAGGCGGCGCAGGCGGCGCTCGCCGGGATCCAGGACTTTGCCGCTGCGCAGGAAGTTTTCGTTGTCCGCGATCCAGGCAAGTAGAATTTGTTTTTGGGCGGCGTCAGGCTGGTCTTTTTTGGGCGGCGGCATCTGGCCGGATTCCAATTGATCCCGCGCCCGCCACCAGAGGCGCAGGGCGGCACGGGCCTGGGGCAAGGTCTGCAGGGAGGCCAGATCGATGCCGCCTTTTTGGGATTCAGCATCGTGGCAATCAATGCAATAGGTCTGAATGATGGGCCAAACCTGCTCCTTCCACGTGGCCTCGGCCCCGGCCGCAGCGGGCAGCCGCAGGACGGTGAGGAGCAGCAGGGTCAGAGACAGGAGAGGAAGGAAGCCAGCAGCGGGGGGGCGCATCGCAGAATCCTACGTGCCGCCGGATGGGGATATTCCGCGAAAAGTCCAAAGTGCCTTGTTTCAGAAGGCCTTTGCCGCCTTTGCCGCGTAGCTCGGGAAATCCCCTTTCTTGTGCTCCCGGCTTGTGCGGGAGTGTCTGTTCCAATGATTGCTGCGACCCCTACTTCTGTGCCCGCCCGGTGGTTTTTGGGATCGGTGGGCGTGTTTTTGATTGCTCTGGGCCTGGCCTTTACCTGGTGGCTCTGGCAGGCGGGGGAGCGGGCGATGATCACCCGGCAGTGGACGCCGGTGCCCGCAACCGTGCTGGTTTCCGGGGTGAATACGTCGAAATTCAGCGAGAATGACCCGGAGAAATGGCAGGCGGAAGTGGAGTATCGTTATAAGTTTGAAGGTCAGGTGTATCATGGCAGCAAAGTGCGCCGGATCGAAGGGCCCAGCCCTCACCGGGAAAAGGCCGAGGCGACCGCCGCCCGTTATGCGCCTGGAACGGAGGTGCCGGCGCTGGTCAATCCGGCGAACCCGTCCGATGCGGTGCTGGAGCATTCCACCAAGGCCGCATACTACACCCTGTGGTGGCCGCTGCTCTTTGCTGCTGGCGGGGCGGGCATGCTGCGTGCGGCCTTGCGCCGCTGGGCTTGAAGCGGAGGGGCATGAAATCGGCAGGCGGTGCTATCCCCGCATGGGTTTCCAGAATCAGTTAAAAACCAGGAGGTTTCCGGCTTCGGATCCCATCATCCAGAAAACCAGCAGCAGCCATAATGCGAAAGCCATCCCCTGCCGGCCGCTCAATCCTGCGGAAGTTTATGGTCCCATGGGAAAAAAGTTGAATTTCCGGCTCCTGCGGCGATACTGTCACCGAAATGTCAACTCTTGCTGATTCCCCCCCTGACCGCGCCAAACAGGCGGACAAGATCATTAAAAACCCGTCAAATTACAAGATTTGCCAAGGCTGCGATTCCATCGTTCTCATGAAGACGCACACTTGCCCGAATTGTGCGAGCTACCGCTTCGAGGAAGGGGTTGAGGCGGTCGTCAAACAGGCCCGCCTGCTGGGGAACCGGGAGCGCCGGTCGGTTGTGCAGGCGGATTTGTCCTGATCCTGTTCATCAAGGTTGCGGGAGGGATGCCCGGGGTTCCGCAGGCTTCAGGGAATGACGTTGAGGAATCCCCAGCACTGCGGGCCTTGCCCGCAGTCCGCGATCACGATCATGCCCAAGGGGCGGAAACGCCGGACCTCAGTTTCCTGTTTCGCGGGATTTTCCGGTGAGGGCTTCGTCGTAGCAGTCTTCCAGCCGGCTGATGCTGGCTTCCAGGCCAAAGCGGGCGCGGACGGTTTGCGGGGCCGCCGTGGAGAGTCGCGTGAGGAGCGCAGGGTCGCCCAGGAGAGTCAGGATAGCTTCGGCAAGTTGCTGCGGGGAGCGCTCGGGGACAAGGAGGCCATCGAGTCCATGAGTCACGGCTTCGGGGATGCCGCCGTGATGGGTGGCGATCACCGGAAGTCCGGAAGCCATGGCTTCGAGCATGGAATTGGGAATGCCTTCCTGGTCGGAGGTGTCCGTGAGTTCGCTGGGGTGTAGGAAAAGGTGGGCGCGCTGGTATTGGCTGAGGAGGCGGGGCTGGTCCATCCAACCGGGGACTTCGATGTTATCCGTGAGGCCAAGGGCGTCGCGTTTTTTGAGGAAGTCATTCCGGATAGGCCCCGTGCCGCAGAGCAGGAATTTGAGCTTGGGATAGTGGGGGACGACGAGGCGGAGGGCTTCCAAGGTGGTGAAGAGGCCTTTTTTGGGAATGAGGCGGCAGGCCTGGACGATGCGCCAGGAGCCGTTGGGGGGCTCGGTTCGGACGCTGGCGGGAAAAGCGTCGAGGGGGATGGGGGTGTAGTTCAGCCGCAGTTTTTCCGGCGGGCAGCCGAGGGCTTTCAGGCCATCAAGGAGGGATTGGCTGCGCGCGAGGATGAGGCGGGCTTCCGTAAAAACGCGTTGGAGGTTTTCCACGTAGGCGGGGTCGCTGGTAAATTTGACCACATCCACGCCGTGAAAGGAAACGAGGAAGGGGCCGCCCCAGGCTTTGATCATGTCGAGATATTTGACGGCTTTGTGGCCGTAGTAGACGTGAACGAGATCGGTCCGGCAACTGCGGAGCAGGCCGGGGAGATTGTAAGGGAAGAATTCCGCACAGCGGGTGATAGCGCGGGGCGGCGGCCAATGCTTGACGATGTGTTTATACCAAAACCGGAGGATGAAGTTGCCCTTGGGCCGGGGCCGGGGCTGGCGCTCCATCAGCAGCACCGGTTCAAAGGGAAACCGCCCGGCATTCTGAATCTGCTCAGTGAGAACAGTATTCTGATAGCGCCTCAGATGGATCACCTGCCGATAGAGGCTTTGCATCTCCGGCTTGAGCCAGGTGCCGCACAAGCTGACCAGATGAGGCAGGGACGCCGGGGCGGCGGTGGGTAGCTGGGGCTCAGGCATCGGGAAAAAATCCGGGGACTCGTGGCAGTGGGCGGTGGGCGGTGGAGCGGGCTTCAGGGTTTTTTCCAGAGGTAGAGCCAGCGTTCGCTGATGGCTTTGCCTGCGGCGTTTTGCAGTTCGCAGGTAAGGTCGATGTCGCGGAGGTCAGCCGGGGGTTCAAGCACGAAGAAGGCGCGGAGCACCTGGGGCATGTGGACCCCGGGGCTGCGGCCCATTTCCAAGGGCAGGCTGTCGACGTTGGCCATGCTGAGGTCTGTAATGTCAGCGTGGAGGATTTTGACAGCGGGATTATTGGTGGTGACGACGGGCATGAAACCGGTGATATCGTCCCATTTCGGGTCGCCCACCTTTTTTTCGGGGACGAGGGGTTTGGCGAAGTCGATGGTGAAGAGAAGCTGGCCGGGCTTTTGGACGGGGTGACCGTAGCGGGTGTCCTTGACGGCGAAGAGACCGGAGGGGGCGGGATCGCGCTGCCAGATCAGGCGGTATTTATAATGGAAGGGCTTGCCAATTTCCGGTTTGGGATCGGGTTCGAAGACGAGGATGACATTGTCGTTGGTCTCATCGTTGGTGGGCATTTCGATCAGGTGGAGCTGGCCCTTGTCAAAGCCTTCGAGGGGTTCGACACGGACGCTGGGCCGGTCGTGATAGTGGGCTTCAACGTCCTGATAGGACGTGAAGGAGCGGTCGCGCTGGACGAGAGACCACGCTTGGGGCTTTTCGAGGGTGAAAACGCAGTGCCGGAATTGGTCCGGGGTGTGGTCAAGGGGCCGGAAGTGTTTCGCCCCCGTGCTCAATTCCATCAGCAGACCATCGCTGTCATGCACCTCCGGACGGAAGTCGTAGGCCCGCGGATGGGTCAGTTCGCCGAACCAGAACATGCTGGAAAACGGGGCCAGGCCGAGCTGCTGGACGGGCTGGCGCAGGGTGATTTCAGCTTCGATTTCCATCACGGTTTCTGTGCCGGGGGTCACGATGAATTGATAGGCCCCGGAGACGCCAGGGCCATCCAGGAGCGCCCAGGTGGTGAGGGATTTGTCCTCCGGCTGCGGGGTGTTGAGCCAGAAGGATTGGAAGTCAGGGAATTCCTCCTCCACCCCGGGCAGGCCGCTGTTGAGGGAGATGGCGCGGGCCGAGAGACCGTAGGGGGCTTTGGCGGGGATGCTGCGGAAATAACTGGCCCCGAGAAAGACGAGAAATTCGTCCATGTAGTCTGCGGAGTTCAGGTGGGTGCGGGCCCGCCAGCCGGCGTAGCCAGGAGGGGCAGGGATGCCGTTGGGAATTTGTTGTTTGCCGTAGTCGAACAGGCTGCGGTCAAAGAACAGGGGTTTGGCTTCGGCTCCGTTGACTTCGTAGATTTTGACCGATTTTTTCGCGGTCCAGCCAGGGTGGAAGAAGTCGATGGAGAAGGGTTTTTTGCCGATGGCCCAAAGGCCTTCGTTCATTTTGAAGCGGATGTCGCGGTGCTGGTCATAAGTCAGGTTTTTCCAGAAATCCGCGAGGTCATCCGCCGGAGCCACGAAGGGAACCGCCGCGCGGTCTTTAGCAAGGGAGCGGACGGTTTCGAAGGAAAAGTCATCAGCCATGACGGAGGAGCAGCAGGCGAGGGCGGCGGAGGCGGTGAGGATGGCTCGGGTCATTTAGGGGAGGAAACGGGTGCGGAATGCGATGCTTTAAGCGATGGGGAAAAGGATGCAATTGCGTTCCACTCAGGCAATCCGGGAGGCATGCGCTCTGGGCCTGGGGGAAAACCTGCCCCCGGAAGTGCCCGGACCGTGCGCGCATGGATGGGTTTTCCGCAGTGATACAAAAAAAGCAGCCTGGCGGAGGGGCCAGGCTGCTTTTCGGGACCTCGAAGCGCGGTGGCTTGCGCTTATTTGACCGGGGCCTTTGCCGGACCATAGCCGGGGCTGGGCTGGCCGTTTTCAGTCAGGCGGCCGGTGGTCCAGAGGAGACCGCGGGCGACGAGGTCAAGGTATTTCGGGTCGGCCACGGTTTCGTTGTTGTGGCCAATGGTGGTGGAAAAGACCTTGGTTTTTTTAGCGCCGTATTCGTGAGCCCAGGCGACGACGGTTTCCTGGTTGTCCTGTTTGCCCTTGGCGACGATAATGCTGTCCCCGTGGACCTTGACGTTGTTGTAGAGTTCCTCGTTGATCGTGGTCCAGTTGGTCAGGCCGGTGAGAGCCGGGAGGCTGGCGTAAGTGATGGAGATGGGGGCCTGCCTGCCATGGCTGCTGGATTGCAGGCCCAGATAGTCAAACCAAAGGGCATCGTTGGTGCCGGCCTCAGCAGGTTTGCCCACGTCCGCCGCCGTCCGGTAGGAGTGCATGGCGCAGTGCAGATTCACTCCTGGGGTGCCATTGCGGTGGGCATCCAGAATGCGGTTCACCACCGCCAGGTCCTTAATGTCCGCAGAACATTCGTCGTGGATGATGACGTCATAGCCTTCCGCCCAGTTGGGCTTGTCGTAGCAGGTGAAGGTTGCTTTGGTGCCCTTATCCGCAGAGTAGCAGATGTCCACGGTGAGATTGACGCGCTCCTCAAGGCCAGCCTTGAGGATCTCCTTTTGCTTGGCATAGTCATGGCAGCAGCCTCCGATGACGAGGAGGGCTTTCAGGGGCTTCGGGGCAGGGGAGGAATCCTGGCCGGTGGCCAGAAAGGTAACGGCAGCGAAGCAGGTGAGGGTGACAGGCAGAGTAACGGACAGGATGTTTTTCATGTTTGGATGGGGAATACGTAGGGGATGGGCCGCATTTATCCAGAAGGAAATGCCGCAGCCATTCCCTCATCCACCCGGGGTGATGTCATCCTCCTGCCATCCGTGCCCCGTCATTTTACTTACCAAGTAGAGAAATGCAGCCTTGGAACTTGACGGCTTGCCACGCACTACTCAACATGCCATTTTATGCGCCACGAAACTGCGACTGGATCTACTGGAACAGGTGACGGCGGAGGACCTGCTGGAGGAGGTGCTGGCGAACAATCACCGCTACAAAGCCGAGCCGCTTTTCTCAAAAACTGGGACTGGCAGCTTGTCGTCCGCCTCAATGAAGGAGCTTGCGGAGGAGGAAGCGCGCAACACGGCCCTAATCCGGAAACTCACGGAGATGTCGCAGCACGCTGGGTTTTCCAAAAATTCCCCGTTCAACTCCACACTGGATCACTTTAAGATCAGGAATGGCCCCGAATATTGTCCCTCCTGATTATCCCCGCATCAAAGTGGTGCGGAGCTTTGAGGAATTGATCGGGACGGAATTTGCCGATGGGGTCAATGCCCTGTGCTGGCAGCGGGATTTGCCGGGGGATTTTGCGGAGGTCGTCCAGCACCTGCAGGTGCGGGATGGCATTGATACCTTGGATGAAGCCACCCTCCGGGCGCTGCCGCTCAGTGAACAGGGCAAGGCAGCCGTGGAGGTTTTGCTGGAAGACCAGCAGCTGCTCCGCGATCATGGTCTGGATCCTATCCTTGATTGCATCGCCAGCTATCCCAGGGAGGAAGAGCCCGGAGCAGTCCGCACAGATGTCTATTCCTTTCATGCTGATAGCGCCACCGCCCGGGCGGATACCTGGCTTTGCACTTACTTTGGCCCTTCCAGCGAAGGTCTGCGCCATGACCAGGCTTGCCGCCGGGTGGACCTGCCAGAAACCCGGGCGGCCCTGCTGGAGGAGTTTGGTGGCCAGGATGACAGGGCGTTCCTCATCTACCTTGAGGAATGCTGTTATGATCTGCACTATGCTCCGGTGGATGGTGCCCAGCCGTTTGGTTTTGGCCAGGGGAACCTCTGGCGCATCGCGGTGCAGTATCCTGGCAGCCCGGTGCCGCCCTGCATCCACCGGGCTCCGGACACCCTGCCGGGCGATCCCCCGCGATTGCTGTTGATCAGTTGAGGGGTTGCCTAAAAGAGGTCCTCCTGGACATAGCCTGACCGGGATTTTTTGAGCGGGCTGGGGACGATTTTTGAGCGCACGGCGATCCTGGAAGGCTGGACGCGGCTGCCTGCGTTTCCGGCCAGGAACTGTTCCCCGTCTTCCAGGGAAAGGATGATGGGCATGCGGGTATGGATTTCCTTCATCACGCCTTCGGATTCCGTCATGAGCATGGTATAGCACTCACCCCACTCCGGGCTCTGTTCCCATAGGCCAGCCGCCAGCAATAGCTCATCCCCGGCTCCGTCCAGCAGGTGGGCAGTCATGTTGCCGGTGGGGCCGGTGAATTCATACCAGCCGCTCATCGGGATCAGGCAGCGGCGTTTTTCAAAAGCCTCCTGCCACATGGGGGAATGGGCTTTTTCCAACCGGGCATTGTTGATGGCCTTGGCCCAGGGCCGCACAAATCCCCATCGCATCAGGCGGCAGGTTTCGTCCTGAAGGAAGACCGGGGCTGGGCGGGTAGGACGGATGATCCATGTTTCGCCATGCTCCAGTTGGCTGAATTGGAGCTTGCCGGGATTCCATTTGCCACCCTTCCAGCGGGTCTTCACGAAGTCCCTCCGCAAGGTGTAGGTGTTGCACATTCCTGCAAATTACGCGGTGGGAGCCGGGCCTGTTTTCAGGATTCGTCCCAGGCGGGTTCGAGGGAGCCGGTGCCGGTTTGATAGTAGGGGAGCCAGGCGAGGCCGAAGGCGTTGATGGCGATGTTCTTTTTGAGGGCGCGGATGGGGGCATTGGTGAACTGGAGGTGGTCAGGATCGGCGGCGAGGCGGATGGCTTCCATTTCGTGGTCCATGCGGTTTTTGAGGGCGACCATTTCGCCTTCGATGTCTTCGAGTTTGGCCCCGGCGCGGCTGACGTCGCCGTGCTGTTCGAAGGCGCGCCCGGCGCTGCGGGCGGCGGTGCTGGTTTTGCTGATGGTGGTGCGGCTGAGGGCTTTGCGGCCAAAGAGGGCACCGAGGATGGTTTGGCCGATGTTGACGACGGTGGTGATTTTGGCGCTGCGGGCCTGGGCGGCTTCGCGTTCCATGGTGGCCTGGGCTTTGGCGGCGGCGGCTCCGAGTTTTTGATAGTCGCCCTGATACTTTTGGCGGAGGTCTTCGAGTTCGCGGTCGCGCTCTTCCTTGGCGCGGTGCTGGAGGCGGAGGCGGAAGTCGACTTCGGGTTCGCCAGGTTTGCTATAGATGTTATACTTTTCGCAGTAGGAGAGGCCGATGGTTTCGTTGGCGAAGAGCCAGTCGACGGCCTGGTCGCGGGCGGCGGTGTAGGTGCTGGCTTTGAGGGCGAAGGGGGGGACGGCGGCGTAGGTGACGGGGCCCGGGACGGGTTCGCGGCTGAGGACGGAGGCGTCGAGACGGCTGCGGATGGCGTTGGCGGCGTCGAGGGTGATCATGTCTTCGCTGAGTTTGCTGAGGAGGCTGAGCCGCCGCATGACGAAGACGTCTTTGGGGGCGTCGGAGAAGGTCATTTCAGCGGAGCGCAGGATGGCGGGGAGGTAGACCATGGGCATGGCCTGGGCGCTGGGGCTGGTGACGGGATAGAAAAATTCGTTGACGGTCGAAGGGAGTCCGGGACGGCCGCTGGCGGGAGAGGTGGCAGGGGTTGATGGGGGTTGGTGGATGGTTGATGGAGAAGACGCTGCTGGTGCGGGATTTGAGATTTGGGATTGAGGATTTGAGACAGGCGTGCCGGTGAAGGCGGCCCGCTTGGGGTCCATGAGTTTTTTGATCTGGGTGCGGGTGAGGGGGCCGCGGAGGTAGGACATGACCCAACGGACCTGGAAAACGCAGGGGGAGTCCTCGTGGACGTTGTTCATGAGGAAGATGCGGTTGCCGAGGGAGGAGAGCATTTTCTCCAGGCTGCTGCGGTCGAACTTGCTGCCCTGGGAGGAGGCGGCGCCTTCGAGTCCGTCGAGGACGCGGGCTTTGTCCCTCTCGGTCTGGAGGCGGCCGAGGAACCAGGTGCCGATGTTGGAAAGGGCTTTGTAGTCGAGATCGACGGGGTTTTGGGTGGCGAGGAGCAGTCCGAGGCCAAAGGCGCGGGATTGCTTGAGGAGAATCATGAGGGGTTTTTTGGAAGGGGGATTGGCGATGGGGGGGAGGTAGCCGTAGATTTCGTCCATGTATAACAAGGCGCGGAGGCTGGTGGTGCCGCTCTGGCTGCGCATCCATCCTACCATTTGATTGAGAATGAGGGAGACGAAGAACATGCGCTCGCTGTCGTTGAGGTGGGCGATGCTGAAGATGCTGACGCGGGGCTTGCCCTCCGGGGTGTGGAGCATGCGCTTGATGTCGAGGGCTTCCCCGGTGAGCCACGTGCTGAATCCGGGGCTGGCGAGCAAGTTATTGATACCCATGGCGAGTTCGGAGCGCTTCTTTTCCGGATAGAAGGCTTCGAGGTCGAGGGCTCCGACTTTGGCGAAGGGCGGGGTCTGGACGTAGTTGATGATCTTCTCAAGGTCCAGGTTTTCCCCGGCCCGCCAACTGTGGTTGAAGATGTTGGAGAGGAGGATGTGGTCGCGGCTGTTGATGGGATCGGCGGTGATGCCGATGAGGCCCAGAATGGAGCTGGTGGTGGTCTCGATGCGCTCGGAAAAGAGTTCGTTGTCGTCGATGATTTCGAAGTCCGGAGCGCCGAGGGAGGCGAGGATGCTAACGGGAATGCCGGCGTTGCTGCCGGGGGTAAAGATGTTGATATCGACGGTCTCGCGCAGGGTCCTGATGCGGGCGGCGGATTGGCCCCATTCGCCGAGGCCGTTCTCCCACATGGCGGCTTGGCCGGCGGCGAATTCGTCAGGGGTTTTCCCTTTTTTGGCGGCGTCTTCCTCGTTGATCCAGGGGCGGAAGGAGTCGCCGGTGAGTTCGGGGAAGGTGAGGAGAAAATTGGAGAGGTCGCCTTTGGGGTCGATGATGATGGCCGGGATGTTATCCATGGCAGCCTCCTCCAGGAGGGCGAAGCAGAGGCCGGTCTTCCCGCTGCCCGTCATGCCGAGGACGACGCCGTGGGTGACGAGGTCCTTGGAGTCGTAGAGGACGAGTTTTTCCTCGGTGGTTTTGGTGCTGATATCATATTCCCGGCCGAGGTAGAAGGTGCCGGGCTTTTCGTAGTCGGAAGGGGAGATCGTCATTGGGCGTGGGGAGTTGGCGGTGATCAGTTATCGGTTACCAGGAAACAGGGTGCAGGAAGCGTATGGCTTGGCTTTAACGGATGCTGTGGGGGATTAAAATGGGAAAGTTGGGGTTTGGATGCGGGGACAGACGGGAGTGTGAAGGCACGCCGCTCCCGCCAATTGAAATGGGTTCCCGGTGCCGACGGTGGTTAGACTACGGCTTCGGCTTCTGTGGCGATGAGGGAGGTGCGGCAGAGGCCGGCGTAGAGGCCGTTTTGCTGGAGGAGTTCCCTGTGGGTGCCTTGTTCACAAATCTGGCCGAGGTTGAGGACGTAGATGCGGTCGGCGTGGCGGACGGTGCTGAGGCGGTGGGCGATAACGAAGGTGGTGCGGTTGACCATGAGGCGCTCGAGAGCTTGCTGGATGAGGCGCTCGGTCTCGGTGTCGACGCTGGCGGTGGCTTCGTCGAGCAATAGGATAGGCGGGTTTTTGAGAAGGGCGCGGGCGATGGAGATGCGCTGTTTTTCACCAACGCTGAGGCGCACGCCGCGCTCGCCGACCTGGGTGGCGAGCTGCTCAGGGAGGCGCTGGACGAAGGGGGTGGCGTTGGCGGATTCGAGGACGCTCCAGAGTTCGGCATCTGTGGCGTCACGTTTGGCGATGAGGAGGTTTTCGCGGACGGTGCCGTTGAACATGAAGCTCTCCTGGGTGACGTAGCCGATGGTGCTGCGGAGGCTTTGTTTGTTGAGGTTTTTGATGGATTGGCCGTCGATGGTGATGGATCCGCTATCAAATTCGTAGAAGCGGGTGAGAAGGTTGATGATGGTGGACTTCCCGGCACCGGTGGGGCCTACGAGAGCGATGGCTTGGCCGGGTTTGGCCTCGAGGGTGACGCCGGCGAGGGTGGCCGATTTGCCGGAGTAGGTGAAGCGGACATCGTTGAACTGGACGTGGCCTTTGGTCAGGTGGAGGGTTTCGCCGGTGTCGGCATTCAACTCGGTGGGGGCTTCCAGAATGTCAAAGACGCGGTCGGCGGCGGCGCGGCCGGCCTGGAGGATTTGATTGAGGGAGTGGAGGCGGCCGATGGGTTCGTAGAAAAAGGGCATGAGGAAGAGGAACCCCGTGAATTGCCCCGGGGTCATGGCCTTGGACAGCACGGCCTGGCCGCCAAAATAAAGCACCAGCACCGTGCCGAGGGCACCGATGAAGTTCATGCTGGGATTGTAAAACGACCATGCGCGCATGACGCGGAGGGTGGCGGTGCGCAGGCGGTGGCTGAAGCTGTTGAAGCGCCCGTGCTCCGGCTCTTCCATGCCGTAGGCCTTGATCTGGCGGATGCCGCTGATGTTATCATGGAGCATCGAATTCATCTCGCTGGTGGCGTTCCTGACATCCTTGTAGCGGCCCCGGGCGGTGGAGGTATACCACCAGGCCCCGGCAGCGAGGAAGGGCAGGGGAATCATGCCGATGAAGGCAAGGGTGATATTGTTATAAAACATCCAGCCGCCTACCACGGCGAGTTGCAGGATGGCGATGAGCCCCTGCTCCACGCCGTCGATGAGGACGCGCTCCATGGCGGTGACGTCTTCCGCCACGGTGGTCATGAGGTCGCCGGTGGGTTTGCTGTCAAACCATGGCAGGGGCAGCAACTGCAGGCGGCGGTAGAGATCGCTGCGGATGTCATAGATGACGTGTTGTTCCAGGGTGTTATTGAGGATGATGCGGGCGGTGGTGAGGAAGTCCCGGCCAAACCACGCGGCGGCGGCGTAGAGCACCCAGGGCAGCAGTTTCTCCGCATGGCCCTTGTCGATCACCTCGTCGATGATGGTCTTTACCGCATTGGGAGGCACGAGGACCATGAGGACGCCCAGGATGGCACAGGCGAACTGGCCGGCAGCGAGGGCAGGGTAGCGTCGCAGCCAGGGCAGGACGCGGAAGATGGTTTTCATAGTGGAATTGACAGGGCCGCCAGGTTGGGGGATGGAAAGAGACGCGTTTTCCCCCACCTGATGCAACGGCTTATCAAACGACTCTTCCGCTGGCTTGGACTCAGTCTGCTGGCTGGGGTGCTGGTGTTGGTGGGGTTCAATCTCTGGATCGTGCGGCGCAGCAGCGGACGGGTGACGCAGGTGGCGGCGCAGGTGCCGGAGGCCCCCGTGGCCCTGGTGCTGGGGACCAGCCGGAATCTGGCCTCGGGTTCGATCAATCTCCACTGGAAGATGCGGATGGATGCGGCGGCGGCGCTGTGGAAGGCAGGCCGGGTGAAGCAGATCCTGGTGAGCGGGGATAACCGGGAGGCGGATTACAATGAGCCCCGGGATATGAGGGATGGTCTGGTGGCACGCGGGGTGCCCGGTCAGGTGATCACCCTTGATTGTGCGGGGCTGCGCACCCTCGATTCTGTGATCCGGGCCAAAGAAACTTTCGGGGTGACCCGCTGCGTGATTGTGTCGGATGATTTTCATCTGCCCCGGGCGATCTGGCTGGCAGACCGGCGGGGGATGACAGCGACAGGATTTCAGGGACCGGGGATTTCCTGGGAGCTGTCAGGAAAGACACGGATCAGGGAGTGGCTGGCCCGGATCAACGCAGCCCTCGAGGAGTGGGTTTTGGGAACAGGGGCGAAACACCTCGGGAAAAAAGAGACTCTGGGGAAATAACCGGCTGCCCGGCTGGTGCGGAAATCCGCAGCGGCATCGGTTTTGGCGGCCTGATCGGAGCTTGGCTGGAGGTCACGGGGATGAGGAGAACGTCATTTGACTACCGGACACCTTGAAAGATTCTCACAATGACCCGTTTAACCAATAGTTCCATGCTGTCCCGACTGCTTTCCCCCTCCCTTCAAAAATTTGCTGCGACGGCGATTTTTGTGATTTCCTGCCTGGCTTTCACCGTTTGCGTGATTAAATTCCCGCAGGGCTCCAGTTTGCCCTGGGGCTTGGCGGCGGCTGGGCTGTTTCATCCGCTGCTGCTGCATCTGCCCATCGGCCTGCTGCTGGGGGCGGTGGCGGCGGAGTGGTGTGGCGGACGCACGCGGCGCCATGATGCCGCAGTGACCCTGTTGTTGTGGCTGGGTTTTATTTTTGGGATCAAGGCGGTATTTGCCGGCTACTTTTTGTCCCTCTCCGGGGGATATGATCCGGAAACTTTAAAATGGCACTTTTGGGCTGGAATTTCTGTGCCGGTTCTTACGTTTATTACCCTCATTGCCAAGCTCCACCATCAGCAAAAAAACCTACTTATGCCTACTTCCCTTTACCGAGCACCCCTGTTGACCACTGCTGCTGCCCTTATGGTGGCAGGCCATTTTGGCGGCACCATGTCCCACGGAGATATTCTGAAAGGGGTCAAAAAATTGATGAACCAGCCGGCGGCTGGGGTGGCCACGGGGGCAGCGGCTGCAGCGGCTGCAGAGCAAACGGTTTACGCGGCAGTGATTGCCCCGCTCCTGGAGTCCCGTTGTGTCAGTTGTCACGGGGCTGAAAAACAAAAAGGCAGCCTGCGGCTCGATAGCCTGCCGGAGATGGTGAAGGCCGGCGATAGTGAAAAACCCGCCATCGTGCCCGGTAAGGCCGCCGGCAGCGAGTCCATCGCGCGCCTGCTCCTGCCCGTCAGCGATGAGGACCACATGCCACCGGAAAATAAGCCGCAGGTGAGCCCGGAGGAACTGGCGGTTCTGCAATGGTGGGTGGATGCCGGGGCCAGTCAGGAGATGAAGCTGGGCGACCCAGCCATTCCCGCAGGAATCCGCGAAAAGATGGAAGCCCTGGTAAAGGGCCCGATGGTGACCAGCGGTGCACAAGGCGAAGCCGGCGCGGCAGGTCCCGCAGCGGCACCTGCACCAGCGGCGGCACCTGCACCCGCAGCGGCACCCGCACCCGCAGCGGCACCTGCACCCGCTGCGGCTCCTGCACCCGCAGCGGCACCTGCATCCGCTGCCACTCCCGAGGCAGCCCCTGCGCCGGACATGGCACCGGTTCAGGCTTTGGAAAAAGAATTGGGCGTGGCGATTCTCCCGCTGGCTCAGAATGATCCGGCGCTCAGCTTCAATTGCGTGAATGTGGCGGATAAATTCGGGGATGCCGAGTTGGCCAAGTTTGTCCCCCTCGCGGGCCGCCTGGCGGAGTTGAACCTGAGCCGCAGCAAGGTCACCGACGCTGGCCTGGCCAGCTTGGCGGGGATGAGCAATCTGAAAAAGCTCCACCTGCCGAACACCGCAGTGAGTGATGCCGGGATCGATTCCCTGCTCGGCCTTTCCAAGCTGGAATACCTGAATCTCTTCAACACCAAGATCACCGACGCCGGGCTCGCCAAGTTGGAAAAACTCCCCAATCTGAAGCACCTCTACGTGTGGCAGACCGGGGCCACCAAGCCCGCTGCAGAGGCCCTGCATGCGAAACTCCCCTCCATCGTGATCAATCTGGGCTGGGATCAGGAAGTGAAAACCGCCGTCGCCGTCGTCGCTCAAAACACGCCTGCCACCCCGGCGGCTCCTGTCGTGGCCGCTGCCGCCGATCCTGAAAAGCCGATCTATGAAACCCTGATCCACCCCATTTTCGCGGCCAAGTGCACCGGATGCCACGGGGAGGAAAAATCCAAGGGAAAGCTGAAGATGCACACCTTTGCCGATCTCATGAAAAACGGCGACAGCGGCAAAGCGACCGTAGTGGCCGGAAAATCAGGGGAAAGCCTGATCATCCAACGCGCCGCCCTCCCCAAGGAAGAAGACGAGCACATGCCCCCCTCCAACAAGGAACAGCTCACTGAAAAGGAAGTGGCGATCCTGAAGTGGTGGATCGATGGCGGTGCGAAAACCGACATTAAGCTCAAGGATGCCAGCCTTCCTGATAACCTGAAGTAGGCTCCAGAGCCAAATCCTCCTCCTGCCTGCCCTTTGCTCCCTTCCGTTCAAATTCATCCCGGTTTTTTAGTTAATGTCAGGGCCGGGGCCTTATTCCCGGGCATCAGCGGGCCGGCTCATGGGAGCATTGATCGGTGGAGGCAGGGGGCCCATCCCGGCGTCACCATAGGCGGCCTGGTCGCGGATGCCTTTGGCGATGGCTTTGGCGAGGCGCTGCCGGTAGCCGGCATCGGCGATCAGCCGGCTTTCCGAGACCTGGCTCAGGTAACCGCCTTCCACCAGCACGCAGGGGATCTCCGGATTGCGTGTCAGGCGGATCCGGCGGCGCACCAGCCCCCGGTTCCCATTTTGGGAGGGCACCGCCGCTGACAATTCCCGCTGGATGCGCTTGGCCAGGCTGTAGCTGTCCATGCGCCAGTAAAAGGTTTCGGGCCCACGGGTTTTCGTGCCGCCATAATTATAGTGCATGCTGACCAGGATGGCCCCGGGGTGGGCATTGGCCCGGCTCACCCGGTCGTCCAATTCAATAAAATAGTCGCCATCGCGCATCAGGATCACCTGAAAGCCGCTGCCCAGCTCCTGACGGATCCTGCGCACCGTATCCATCGCGGCGTCTTTCTCATACTGGCGTGTCCACGGGCTGGTGGCCCCAGTGTCCCTGCCGCCATGCCCGGCATCCAGGATCACGGTGTGGAATCCCTGAGGCCCAGGGCGATGGCCATATTCGCTCCGGCCAGCACTGCGGCCGCCCGGGGATGAGGGGACCGCGCAGGACACCAGGCAAAACCCCGCCGCAGCGGCCAGTAATAGTTGAAAAGCGTTCATGAGGAGCTTTAGTGCCATGCTTTGGCCTGATTTCGAGCAAAAAGCACGGCCTTTTGCCCGGAAAGTCCAACGCACAGGCCGCGCTCCCCGGCCCATGCCGCTTGACCCGCCAGCCGCCTGCGTTTATCCCGGAAGGGTTCCATCGCGCCGCCTCAATAAATCAGCCCTGGCGGAAGAAATCCTGTTTTACCGCGTAAACTCAACCCACTCAACTTCCCTAACTTATTATGGCTCTCCAACCCGGCACCTCCGCTCCTGACTTCAAGCTCACCACCCTCGGCGCCCATGGCCCGGAATACGTCACCCTCAGCGCTCAGGCCGGGAAAACGAATACCCTCCTCCTCTTCGTGCCCATGGCCTTCACCGGCGGCTGCACCACCGAGCTGTGTGAAGTCACCGGCAGCCTCAATAGCTTCACCAGCCTGAATGCCACCGTTCTCGCCATCAGTGGCGACAATCCCTTTGCCCAGGCCGCCTGGGCGGAGAAGGAAGGCATCAGGCTTCCCCTGCTAAGCGACTACGACCACAGCGTTACCAAGGCCTATGACATCGCCTACGATAGCTTCCTCGCTGAAAAAAATCTCGGGCAGGCTGGCGTTTCGAAGCGTTCCGCCTTCATCGTCGACCGCGCCGGCGTCATCCAATACACGGAAGTGCACGACAACCCCGGAGAACCAGTCGACTTTGCGGCCATCAAAGCCAAGCTGGCTGAGCTTCAGTAGTCCGGCCATTGCTTTCCTGCGGCTGGCTTCGTCCCGGCCCGCCGCAGGATTCACTTTTGGTTGATCCATTGTTCCACTCCCCTCTCCCCTCCTGCCCCGCCCTGTCATGCCCCACTACGATTACGTCTGCGAAACCTGCGAAAAACCATTCGAGGTCTTTCAGTCCATGAATGACAAGCGTCTGACCAAATGTCCGGAAAAAGGCTGCAAAGGCAAAGTGCGCCGCCTCATCGGCACCGGGGCCGGCCTGGTCTTCAAAGGATCCGGATTCTATATCACCGACTACCGGAGCGAGAACTACAAGGCTGGAGCCAAACAGGACGGAGCGGCCTCCACAGCATCGACGGCCGACAGCAGTTCCACCACCACCCCTGCCGCAGCCCCGACCCCCACACCTGTGACCGCAGAAAAACCCGCCAAAAAGAGCAAGCCCGCCAAGGACTGAGCCAGGGCGGACGGCAGGAGGCCAGGGAATCCTGCGGCACGCCAAGCTGCTGCGTCCCCCGTTAGCGGGGCTTATTGGCGTGCTTCCGGCTCACGCGCGACACACCTTCACTCCCGCGTGTCGTGGAGGGCGCCCCCGCCCTCCACTTGAAATCCCCCCGGCTCAGCCGCATTTCAGTTCCAGCATATCCCGGCGGCGCGCCCCGGGTGCACTTCAAGATCGCTCCAGGCTCCACCGCATCCGTCACGATGCGGCGCAGATGGATTCCCGACGTTCTGCCATAGCGCCAACCGTGGCTGCGATGGGATCAATTAGCCGCTTCGCGGAAAGGTGACAAGGCTTCCGCGCGGCGCGGAAGATGACACGCGGGGCGCGTGTGCTCCCCTTCCATTTGCCGCGTGGGTTCACCCGCGTGCGGCGGCATGAGGGGGAGAACAGGCGTCCCGCCTGTCCCGCCGGGTGTCCCACCCGGTGCCGGTGCCATGGCAGGAACCCACTGCAAGGTTACCATGGACCGGTGCCTTGAATTCCCATGGCTCCGGCACCCGGCAGGATGCCGGGACGGCTGTTCTCCCCGGCACTTGCAGCCACCCCGGCCCGGGTGCGCCAGCTCCTGCGGGCCGGCGACGTGTTGCTGTCTCTCCCCGACAAGGCGGAAATCCTCTGTCCCTGCTGCGGTCACGTCATGATTTTTTCCACGCCCTGCGCACCCGCGCCCGGCCCCCGCCCCAGCTCCCGCTGCCACCGGGAAGCTCCTGCGCCATCGCCATTCCCGCATGAAGCAGTCACCGGCAAATCTAAATTCCGCCCAGCCAATCCTGACGCCATCAAAATCCGTCAGGCCCGGCTCTGGCGGATCATGCCCCGAAGCCGTGGATTTTGCGCTATGGCTCTGGAAATCCAAGCCCAGCCTCTGCTTCCAGGCACCAACAGAGCCCGCTCCCGGAGTCGCGACGGCGATCAAAGCCCCCTTCATCCCGTCCAGCCTGACCCGATGGAAGCAAAAACCGGAATTCAGTGAGGAGAAGCGCCGGGAAGCTTTGCCCACTGACGCCCCGGCCACAAACCGGTCCTGAACCGGACGATGCCCAAAGGCCAACCGCGAATCGTTCAACAACCGTTATCATCGGGGCTTCGCCCGATGATAACCATGGTCATTCGCTCATGGTGGGTAGGGCAGGGCGAGGACAGTCTATGGAATGAAGCGTCGCTCGAACTAATCACTCGAATACGGCCGGCAATCACCATCTCAATATAAAGTCTGATATCATCATCTTTGGTGAGCCGCATCTCAGGCCTGTTCTCCCAAAAATCAATCCGAATGATAGCTCCGTCTGGGTTAGCTACAGTGAAGCTAAAATCCTCCATAATGACGTCGTGGTGCTGCGTATGGTCGACAATAGTCAAACCCGGAATTGCGCGAATGATCCTTTGAACCTGATTAAACTTACCGTAGTAGCCAAACTCGGCCCACGATGCGGTGATAGGAACTGACCCGTAAGCCCAAAGAGCGGCAACTGCCACTATAGGAAACGTGAATGCCCATAGCAGTCGGCGCTTGATCGTTGGTTTCATTGAGATTGGTAGATTAACTTGGGCGAACATGGATTCAGCCCCAAATCTGGGGCTGTAAAGTGATATTTTCTAATGAGGAAATACGGTAAAAATAGCGGAGTAACCGGGCGGTTTCGCGTTGATTCGACCTTTTTCGGGTGATATTGCAGTGCACAAATATCATGGATAATACTAAATTTTTACGATGTGGCTGGAGGGACGCACTGGCTCAGGATAATGCGGTGGGTTCCGGGAAAGGACAAGTCTTTTCCCGGGTGACCGGGAAATACTTGCTGGCCGGGGAAGGTTGAACTTCGCCTGGGGGATTTGTCAGGGGCGGTAGCGTTGCCAGCACTCGAGAAAGCCATCGGCAAAATCTCCGGGGCGTTGGCGGGTCCACTGGTCGATGATGGCGGGGGGAAACCATTGGCCGGTTTCGATCTCGCCGGGGGGCCACTGGAGGGGATTGCTCCATGTCAGGGAATAAAGGTGCACGAATTCATAACCCGTGCCGGGGCCGCCGGGCAGGGTGAATTCGAGCGTGAGCCGGTCGGGGGTGGTTTTGATGCCGAGTTCTTCCGCGACTTCGCGGACGGCGGCGGTGAGGTAGTCCTCGCCGGCATCGACATGGCCGGCGGCGCTGCTGTCCCAGCGTTCGGGCATCTTGTCTTTGAGGTGGCTGCGCAACTGGAGGAAGAGATCGCCGGCGTCATTGAAGACAAAGAGGTGGATGGCGCGGTGGAGGAGATTTTCGGCGTGGACCATGCAGCGCCGTTCCTGGCGGATCACCTGGTCGTTTTCATCGACCACATCAAAGACTTCGTCGCCGCTCTGGGCGTGGTGAGGGTGCGGGCTGGGGTCGTATTCGTTGGTGAGAAGGATCCATTCCCGGAGGCTGAGTTCCTGGGCACGGGCGAGGGGATTGCAGCCGATGCGGGCGGCGAGCGTTTCCCAGGGGTGCCCGGGATGTTTTGGCAGGAGATTGCGCAGCATTTTGCGGCGTTGGGAGAAGCCGTGGGTCAGGAGCCGGTCGAAGAGGCGCTCTTCAAAAACGGGGAGGCCGGGGCGGGGCCGCGGGGTCATGGCGATGACGCCACTGTCGACGGCGGGACGGGGCACAAAAATGCCGGGCGGGAGTTCCCGCAGGTAGGCGATGTCCCACCAGGCCTGGCTGCGGACGGTGAGGAGGCCGTAGAGGTGGTCGTTGGGTTTGGCGCTCAGCTTCAGGCAGACTTCCTTTTGGAGGGTAAAAACCGCACGGCAGGCGGGGCTGGGGTGCGACATGAAGTTGCGGATGATTTCCGTGCCGCAGGAGTAGGGCAGGGCACCGAGAATTTTCAGGGGTTGCTCCGCGTAGTAGGGGCGGGTGTCGAAGCGGATGGCATCGCCGTGGATGATTTCGAGCTGGGGGAGATGCCCGAACTTGCTTCTGATAAAATCGACCAGTTTGTCATCTTTCTCGATGAGGATGAGGAGCCGGGCCCCGCGGGTGACGAGGTGTTCGGTGAGGGCACCCATGCCGGGGCCGATTTCAATAACAGTGTCCTGCGGCTGGATGTCGAGTTGATCAACGATCCATGAGGCGACGGCGGGGTCTGTCATGAAGTTTTGCCCCATGCCATAGCTGGGATCGATCCCGCGTTCGCTCATGAGGCGGCGGGTGGCCTGGCGTTCCGGGGTGGTTTCCCTGCCTTTGGATTGGTTGACTCGTCCCATGGTGCGGCGTTCATGCGGCGGTTTCGCCTGCGCTGCAAGCTGCAATGATCCGGCTGCGGGACTAACGGCCGGGGTTGCGCTTCAGCCATTCTTCACGTTGGCGGACGAGTTCGGCGTATTTGGCGCGGATCGCTTCGATGTCCTGTTCTCCACCGGCGGCGAGCTTTTTGCCGGCGCCGAAGCGGGTCCATGGGCCATCCGGCACTTCCTTGGCGGAGCAGAAGCGCCAATCGCATTGGGCTCCGCTGCTGATGCCCAGAAAATCGCGCACGGCGGGGGACACGTCCAGGCCGGCTCCGCCATTTTCCGGGTTTTTGGGTGGGGCGGTGCCGAAGACGTAGTTGTGATCGTCCGTCACGAAGGGGCCGCAGTCTTCCCATTGGGCAAAACAGGTTTTGTTGCCAAATTTAATGGCGATCCAAGTCCCGTGGCAGGCGCTTTTGCTGATGGGATTGCGGTTGGTTTTATACCATGGGATCTTCACCGCTGCGACCTCAGGGTTCGTTTGGTCATTGAAGGGGAGGGCGACGTAAAACGGATTCAGATTGGGGACGAAGCCTTTCGGATGGAAGTCGTAGGTGCGGTTCTCGCGGTTTGGATCATCAAAGCCCCCATAATTCTCCTGCCATTCCGTGTCCCATGAGCTTTTGTGGTTGGGAGTGGTGTTGCGGCCATCCGGGGCCTCACCAATCCAGAAGATGGTGGTGGTGATATTGCGTTTCCAAGGGAATCTAGGGGCCACGTCGCGGGGACGGGTCGGCGCGTAAACGCGGGGCAGGGGAGCAATCGGTCCCACCGCCCCTTGGGCTCCTTTGGCTGCGGTTGGGGTGGATTTTTCCTCTTTGGGCTTGGCGGGTGATTTTGCCGGAGGATTTGCCTTGGACTTGGTCTTGGTCTCTACGGTGGTTGCATTCAGGGACACAAGGCTCCCAAAAATCAGGCCCAAGGCCGTTAGAATGAGGGAGGGATGCTGGGAGGGAAGCATTCGGGGAACGGGTCTGGGGGTTCCGGTGGGCGGGGCTGAGCTTACCAACCGCGGCCAGTGGTGCAACAAAAAAAGCGGCCACTTTCGTGGCCGCTTCCGGGAGGATTTGCCAAGGTGTAGGCTGGATGTGGTTATTTTGTTGCCTTTGGAACCCAGCGGGCTGGAAGCCTACTGGCCGCACAGGCTGGAAGCCTGCGTGCACAGGCTGGAAGCCTGCGTCACGGAGAAGGAAACAAAGGGGAATTATTCAGCGGCCGGTTCGGCTTCGACCGCTTTTTCCTTGGCTTGGGCGGTTTTGGTCGGCTTGGCGGCGGCCGGTTCCGCAGAGAGTGTCACGGTGTCCGGAGTGCTGGGCACCTTGGCAGGTTCCACGGTAACGCAGTCCACCCACTCGATGAAGGCCATCGGAGCGGAATCGGTGGGGCGTTGGCCGAGTTTGATGATGCGGGTGTAGCCGCCCTGGCGGTGGCTGGCAGCCGGGGCCACAGTGTTGAAGAGTTCCTTGACGGAATCCTTGCTGTGGAGATAGCGGATGGCGGTGCGCCGGGCATGCAGGTCGCCGCGTTTGCCCAGAGTGACCATGCGGTCCGCAAAGGGACGGATGGCTTTGGCTTTGGCGACGGTGGTCTTGATCTGTTTGTGCTCGATGAGGGAGCAGACGAGGTTGGAGAGCAGCGAGTCGCGGTGATCCTGACGACGCTGGAGTTTGATGGTTTTACGGCCGTGTCTCATGACTTTTAGTTATTGGATTTGAAGTGGGGTGGAGAAAGGAAGGGAAGGCGTCTTATTCGTCGTCTTCGTCCATGTTTTGGTTGATGAGATCGGTCAGGCCGCCTTTGGCGTCGTCCTCGTCCTTGTAATAACTGAAGGCGGCCCCGCGGCCCCCCATGAAGGGTTCCATGAGATTGCCTTCGAATTTCATGCCGAGTCCAAGGCCCAGCTCCAGAAGCTTGTCCTTGATTTCGTTGAGGGATTTTTTGCCAAAATTGCGGTATTTGAGCATTTCCGCCTCGGACTTGAGGGCGAGCTGGCCCACGCTGGTGATGTTGGCGTTGTTGAGGCAGTTGGCGGCGCGGACGCTGAGTTCGATTTCGTTGACGCTCATGTTGAGCAGCTTGCGGAGTTCGCTGTTTTCCTCGGACTGGGCTTCCGGAGCGGCTTCGAATTCGATCTGGCTGTCGTCGTAGGCGACGAAGACGTCGAGGTGCTTGCGCAGGATGGAGCTGGCCTGGGTGAGGGCATCGTGGGGCGTGATGCGGCCATCGGTCCAGATTTCGATGATGAGTTTATCGTAGTCCGTCTTCTGGCCGACGCGGGTGTTTTCCACCGCATAACGGACACGGGTGACGGGGGAGAAAATGCTATCGATGGGGATCACCCCGATGGGCATTTCCGCGCGCTTGTTTTCATCTCCGGAGGAAAAACCACGGCCCACGCGGACTTCCATTTCGGCTTCGAACTTGACCTTGCGGTCGAGCGTGCAGATGTGCTGGTCCTTGTTAATGACGGAATATTGGGCGTCTTCGCGGATGTCTCCGGCGGTGACGATGCCATCGCGGTCCACCTGGATGGTGAGCAGCTTGGGTTCCTTCAGGTCGGAGTGGGAAAACTTGATCTTCTTCAGGTTGAGGACGATGTCGGTGACATCTTCCACAATGCCGGGAAGGCTGCAGAACTCGTGCTGGGCTCCTTTGATTTTGATCGAAGTGACGGCGGCTCCTTCGAGGGAGGACATGAGAACGCGGCGCAGGCCGTTGCCGATGGTGTAGCCGTAGCCGCCTTCAAAGGGTTCGGCGATAAATTTCCCGTAGGTGTCGGTGGCGGTGGATTCGTCTTTGGTAAGACGATTGGGCATTTCGAAGCGGGCGAGTCTGACGGACATGTTTTAGTTGGTTTTTACCGGGTTACCTCTGGCGAGCCGGTTGAAAACGGGGGTGTTTTCAGCCACAGAGACCGACGGCAAGCTGAAGGATGGCTCGCGGGGGGCGGGAAAGGAGCACCACTGGGGGGGTGGTGCAAGTGGAAAGGAAAGGCCTGAACTTTTTAAACATTTTTGCCATGAGGGAGGGAAGGCGCTTGAACATCCCCCTGTCAGTCATGCTGGTTGAGGAAATCCTTGTCAGCTCAGTGCCGCCGCTGGGTCATCATGAATTCGTTGCCTTCGGGGTCGATGCACATGGCCAAATGCAGGGGGTCTTCCGGGGTGTCGTTGGGCGGGCAGGCGAGGGAGCCGCCGTGGGCGGTGAGTTGGGCGATGCCTTCGCGGAGGTCATCGACCTGAAAAGTGAGGCCGGTCCAGGTGCGTTTTCCTTCGCCGCCGCCGTGGATGCCGAGGGTGGCTCCGGCGATGACGATTTCACTCCAGACTTCCATTTCCATGGTGATAGTGCCGCCGAAGAGGTCGCGGTAGAAGTGGAGGCAGCGTTGCCAATCGGCGGCCCAGAGGGCGTATTTAACTTTGAGGACGGTCATGATAGGGGATGGGGAATGGGGGCGGCAGGTGAACGGTTATAAGGCTTTGCCGAGGAGGCCGAGGATGCCGGCGATAACGCCGCCAAGGCTGAGGAGGGCGAGGATGCCGGCAGGATAGAATTTTTTGGATTTGATGAATCCGGGCAGGAACCGGCCCAGGAGGAGGGCAGAAAAGACGAGGCCAAGGACATAGCCGGTTTTGGAACTGGGATCCGTGCTGTAGTGCTTGGCGATGACGAAGGCGGCCCCGAGCAGGGCCAGACCGGAAATCGTGCCGGCGATGAAGGAAGCCCGGCTTTTGGCGCGGACGAATCCCAGCATACCAAGGATAATGCTGACGCCTCCAAAGACGGCGTAGTAATCGGAGATGCTGGGGAAGGCGGGGGCGGTGAGGAGAAGGGTCATAAAGGGAGAGGCCGGGCCTGACGGGGACGGCGGGAGAGGATGAGCCGGAGCACGGGCGCAGGCAAGAGCCGAAGCAGGCGGGAGGTGAGCCAGACGATGGCACCCGGAAAGGCGTCAGGACGCCCGGCGGCGAGGGCCTTGAGCCCGGCGCGGACGACTTCGGCAGGGGATTTCCTGGCGAATTCTGCGGTGGGCAAACGTTCGCCACGCCGCTGGGCGGTTTGCCCGAATGAGGTGGGGGACGGGCCGGGACAGAGGGCGGTAACCTGGATGCCGAAGGGGCGGAATTCGATCCTGAGGGCTTCGGTGAGGCGGGTAACATAGGCTTTGCTGGCGGCGTAGACGGCGAAGTCAGGGATAGGCATTTCTCCTGCGAGGGAGCTGACATTGAGAATGCCGGAGGAGGCATGCTGGCGCAGGAGGGGGAGGAAAAGGGAGGTGAGGTGGGTCAGGGCGGTGATGTTGACGGCGAGGAGCTGGGCGAGCTTGCTCCAGGCGGCTTCATGAAAGGTGCCATAGTCGCCGAGACCGGCGTTGTTGATGAGCAGGTCGGGGGTAAAACCAAGAGTCTGGCAACGCTCCGGCAGGCGGGCCCGCGCGCCTTCATCGGCGAGATCACAGGGCAGGCAATGGACGATCAGGCCAGGATGGGCGGAGCGGAGGGACGTGGCCAGGGTTTCCAGCGCATCCGCCCGCCGGGCAGTGAGGGCGATGGCTTTGGCGGAAGGGGCCAGGTGCCGGGCAAATTCGGCACCGAATCCGCTGCTGGCTCCGGTGATGATAGGAAAGGACCATGGATAGGAAGGCGCAGGCAAGGGATAGGGAAGTGGAAGGTGGAGGGTGAAGGGAGGAAGGGCCGGATCAGACGCGGCGCAGCTGGCGGCGCAGGACCAGCCAGAGAATCATGAGCGGGAAGAGGATCCAGAGCACGATCATGGTGCCGTTGAGGCTGAGGGTATCGGTCTTGAGGTCGATCAGGGTGAAGCCAAAGAGGCGCAGGGTGTAGCGTTTTTCATTGCCGAAAAAGACGTTGGGCTGGGTTTTGCGCCGGAAATCGCGGCGCTCCATTTCCGCTTTGCTGACAAGATCGCGGATCTTCTGGTTTTCAAAGACGGACTCGGCGGAGACGAGGCGGTCCTTCTCCCTGGCATCGTGGGAGGCCGGATCATAAGTGCCGGCGGCCACGGCTTTCATGATGTTGGTGATGCGCCGGTAGAGGGCGTCGGCATTGCGTTCCTCCAGGCCGGAGACCTTGACGAGGGCTTCCTTGGCATGGGTGAGTTCCTCTTCCTGGCCGGGGCTGAGGGTCTGGATGGAGGTGAGATTGCGGATGCGCTGGTTCAGTTCCTCCTGGGCGCTGGCAAGGGGATTGTGGTTGGCCTGGGCAAGGACCAGCGATTCGTAAGTCCAGCGCAGCGGCATGAATTCGCAAATGAGGGGCACCTTCAGATTGCTGGGCTTGTCGCCGGTTTCCGGGTCCGGCGAGATCCAGCGGCGGATGCTGTAGGCGAAGTCGAGGTTCCGGTTCATCTCCTCGTATTTGATGAGCGCCCCGCCGAGGATGATCTGGGGAATGAGAATGAGCGGGATGATATTGAGGGCGGTCTTGGCATCGCGCACCACACTGCTGATGGTGAGGCCAATGGTGACGCCGCAGAGGCTGGTGGCGAACATCCAGGCGAGGTAGGGGGTGAACATTTCCCGGATCTCCAGAATGGAATTGCCGATCAGGAGGTAGATGAAGCATTGGATCAGAGCGAAGGCTCCGAGGCTGACAACCTTGCCGGCGAGATACCCAAGGACATTTTTGTTATAGTTCCGTTCCCGCTGGAGGAGAATGCGGTCGCGGATAATTTCGTCCGCGCTGTTGGTGAGGCCGAGGAACATGGCCACCACCAGGGAAAGGAAAAGATAGGTGGGGACGTGAAAGGCGGAGGCAAAGGTGTAGTTGCCATCCTCGGAATAACGCAACACCGTGGCGATGAGGGTGGCGAGCAGCGGGGCTTCGAGGAGGGTGGTGACGAGGTTGCCCCGGTTGCGGAATTTGCTGAGAAAGGCGCGCTGGATCATGACCTGGAGCCGGGCCCCGCCATTGCGGGCTCCGGTGCGGTCGATCTCCGGCGGCAGCACGGGCCGGGTATGGGTGCCGCTGTCACCAGGCTGGAGGGTGACCGCGTTGGCCTCGCTGAGCACGAGGTGGGTTTGATAGCGGTCACGCCAGAAGTCAGGGGCAAAACGCCGCGCCGGGGCGGAGTGGCCGCGGGCGTCTTCCTCGTAGAGGATGTCCCCGCTGAGATCGCGGAGTGGGGTTTCCAGCACGTCGAAAATGAACTCCGGCTGGTTGAAGTCCGGCAGGGGCTGGGCTTCGGCCCCCTCGGGCCGGGCGAGTTGATCCTGCCAGGCATCCCGGAAATAATCCTGCATGCCGGCGGGGGTGCCGAAGTAGACGAGTTTTCCGCCATTATCCAGGAGAATGGCGCGGTGGAAGAGTTGGAAGAGCCGGGCGCTGGGCTGGTGGATGCTGACAAAGACGATTTTGTTATGGGCGAGGCCGCGGATGATTTCCAGAATATGCTCGGAGTCCTTGGAGGAGAGCCCGGAGGTGGGCTCGTCGAAGAGGAAAACGTCGGCGGGCGTGATCATGTCCATGCCGATGTTGAGACGCTTGCGCTCGCCGCTGGAGAGGTGTTTTTGCTCCGGGGTGCCGGCCAGCCGGCTGCGCCGTTCCTGCAGGCCCAGCTCGATCAGCTTGGCGCTGACGCGGCGGGAGATGTCGCTGGACTGGAGGTGGGGCGAGCGGATGGCGGCGGCGGCGCTGAGGTTTTCCTCCACCGTGAGCAGCGGATCGAAGGCGTCCTCGTGCGGGATATAGCTGATAAAGGGGCAGAGCGTGGAAAGGTTATCGTAAAGGGGCAGGCCGTTCATCCTGACTTCGCCTTCCCGGGGTTTCAGGTGGCCGGCGAGGATGCGCAGCAGGCTGCTTTTTCCGCTGCCGCTGGGGCCCATCACGCAAATCATTTCGCCGCGTCTCACGGTCAGGGAGACACCCTCCACGGCGGGGGTGTTTTTGCCGAAGCGGTGGGTGATATCGGCCAGTTCCAGCTCGCGGATGATGTTGCGCTCCTCCTCAATGATGCGGTCGCTGAAGCGGCAGCGCAGGTATTGTCCCTCCCCGAGGCTGATGACGGCTCCGTCCTCCAGCATCATGCCATCGCGTTCCTTCAGGGTGGTGCGCCCCACCTGGATGGTGCGGGAGGCTTTCAGGACTTCCACAAAGCCGCTTTTGCCTTCATAATCACAGCGGAGCCGCAGGAGGATTTCGCTGCGCAGGCTGGGGGAAAGGATGATGTCGCCTTTTTTGAGCAGGCTGGGATTGTTGGAGACCAGGTAGTCGGTGCGCCCGGAGTTGAGGTCGAAGCGCCCGCCCATCTCGCGGGCCCGGCGGCGCAGGTCGGCGAAGGTGATTTCCGAGGTGTCAGGAAAACGGAGGCGCTCGGTCAGGGGAACGACGCGGATTTCATCCCGGCCGAGGGTGCGCCCGCCCACGCGGATGCCGGAGGATTTGAGCGCGGTGGCGGTGACCTGGAGGCCGAATTGGAGGAGGATGGCGGAGAGCTTGCTGCGCTCCCGCTCCACGAAGGGGCTGCCGCTGGCGCTGAGGCCGAGATAGAGCTGGGTGGAGGAGACCCCTTTGCGGGCATTCAGATAAAAGACGAGATCCTGATAGTCGAGCACCAGATCGCCCATGACCACGCGCTGTCCTTCGTAGAGGCGGAGGAATCCACCGCGCGCCAACTGCCGTCCGCGGGCGATGACGGGGCGCTCGCCGGAGTTTTTGAGCAGGAGCAGATTTTGAAAGCGGAAGACCGTGACGCGGTAGCCTGGCGAGAGGTCATCCAGGACGAGATCCGCCGGAGTGGTGCGGCCGAGTTCGAGGGATTCCAGGACGGCTCCAGCGGGGGCAGCGGTGCCGGTTTCCATGGCGTCTTTTTCGGTGAGCTGTCCCAGCACGCCCTGGGCCACGCTGGCGGCCCCCATGCTGGTCATGAAGGATTGAAAGGCCTGCAGCTCCGTTTCCGGCGAGTGGGAGCGGGTGATCAGCACATAGAGCTGCACGGCCAAGAGCACTTTTTCCTCGTGGGAGAGCTGGCCGGCGAGATCGGCGGCCATGCTCCCGAGGTCCTGGGGCTGGCGCAGGGCACCGCTGTAAAGTTCCCGCAGCTCGGAATACATCGCTTCCGGATAGTCGTGCCGCATGAAGCCGAGGCTGCTTTCGATATCCTCTTCCGAGGCTTCGCCATCAAGGGTGCTGAATCCGGCGTAGACCTTGATCAGCAGCGGCATGAGCTGCTGACGGGCGGGTTTGCCCGCAAGGCGTCGTATGAGGCGCCGCAGTTGGGTCCGGGGCGATTTCCTCGGAAGAACGGAAGAGGCGGAGGCTTTGAGGGCTTGGGTTTTGCGGGGATCGGACGGCGGCGGGGACATGCGGGAAGGCGGAGATCAACCATGCTTCCCCGGGGAAAGCTACGGCGAAACAGGGGCCAAAGTTCCCTTGCACCGGGGGGCATCCGGCGGATGGGGAAATGCGCCTGGGGCCGCTGTCTGTTCCGGCAGCTGCAGTCAGGGCCCATTTTTGATATGAAGCTATTGGTTACTGGAAAAGGAGGCCGGGAACATGCCCTGCTCACCGCTCTCGCGGAGTCACCCTCACGCCCTCAGTTGTTTTGCTGGCCGGGCAGCGATGCTATTTTTGAAACCGCCCAACGCACCACGGCACGTGATTTGCCCAGCCTGATTGGCTTTATGCTGGAAGAGGGCATCGATCTCTGCATCGCTGGCGAGGAAAGTCTGCTGGTGACTGACCAGGGCCTGGCGAATCTTTGTGAGGCCGCTGGAATTCCCTGCTGGGGCCCCCCCAGGGAGTCAGCCCAACTGGAGGCGAGCAAGGAATTCGCCAAACAATTTCTCGTGAGGCATGGCATTCCGACGGCCGGTTATCGGGCGGTGGATACGATTGAGGAAGCCCGTGCGGCGGTGACGGCGATGCCCGTGGTGTTGAAATTCGACGGCCTGGCCGCAGGGAAGGGCGTGGCGGTTTGCCAAACCATGGCGGAGGCGGAATCCTTTCTGGAGGCGGTGCTGGTGCAGCGGCAATTCGGCCCGGGACGCATGGTGGTGGAGGAATGCCTGACAGGACCTGAATTGTCGGTCTTCTGTTCCATCGTGGATGGGGACTACCAAATCTTCACCCCTGCCCGCGATTACAAGCGGGTGCGGGATGGGGATGAAGGTCCGAACACCGGCGGCATGGGTGCGGTCGCGGCCCCGGCGTTGGTTTCCGCCGAAGTGATGGCGGCAGTGGAGCGCACCATTATCCAGCCGACCGTCGCCGGGCTGCTCCGGGATGGGCTGCCCTACCGGGGTTTCCTTTATTTCGGCCTGATGCTGACGCCGCAGGGGCCCAAGGTGATTGAATACAATTGCCGCTTTGGGGATCCGGAATGTGAGGCGGTGATGCCGCTGTTTGGCGGCGATCTGGCGGAATACATCGCGGCAGCGGCTGTCGGAAAACTGACGCCGGGTCTGCTGGAGCCCCGGCCGGGCTGGAGTGTCTGTCTCATCCTGGCCAGTGCCGGCTATCCGGAATCCAGCCGCAGCGGCGATGTGATCTCCGGTTTGGAGGAGGTGGAGGGAGTCAGGGTTTACCATTGCGGCACCCGGCGCAATGCCCGGGGGGACTATGAATCCAATGGCGGACGGGTCCTGGCCATTGTCGCCCAAGCCTCCACCCGCGAGGCCGCTCGGGACAAGGTTTATGCCGAAGCGGCCAAAGTGAGCTTCCCCGGCAGCCAGCGGCGCTCAGATATTGCCACCCTTCACTTTACCTGAACCTGACGTTATGGAATCCCCCGGACAACAACTGCTCAGCCCCCGCGAGATCGATACCAGGATTCACCGCCTGGCGTATGAAATTCTGGAACGTCATCCGAAGGAGAAGTTCATCCTCGTGGGCATTCACCGGCGCGGCGTGCCGCTGGCCCAGCGCCTCGCGAAGGTGCTGGAAGACGAACGGCCGGGGGTGGAAACGGGCATGCTGGACATCACCCTGCACCGGGATGACCCGCAGAAGGCTACCTTTTCCCCGGACTTTGGAAAGACCAAGCTGCCCCACGATCTGGACGGCACCCTGGTGATTCTGGTGGATGATGTGCTATTCACCGGCCGGACGATCCGGGCGGCCATTGATGCTCTGTTTGAATACGGCCGCCCGTCCAAGATCGAGCTGGCAGTGCTGGTGGACCGCGGCTGCCGCGAGGTGCCCATCCAGCCGGATTACTGCGGCCTGCGGCAGACCATCGGCAGGGAATCCTATCTTCGCGTCCGCCTCCGGGAACAGGATGGACATGACGGACTTTTTCTGGTTGATAACAAGCACCAAGCCCCATGAACGGACGCAAAGACCTTCTTGATATCGAATCGCTCAGCGTGGAGGAAATCAACTACCTCCTCGAAACCGCCGGGCCTTTTAAAAACCTCATCCGGCAATCAGTCAAGAAAATGCCGCCACTGCGGGGGCGTCATGTCCTGACGCTTTTTTACGAGCCCAGCACCCGCACCCGTTCCTCCTTTGAGATCGCCGCGAAACGTCTCAGTGCGGATGTGACCAATTTCACGGTCTCCACCTCCTCCGTGGTCAAGGGCGAGAGCATCATCGATACCATCGATACCCTGCAGGCGATGCAGGTGGATTACATCATCGTCCGCCACGGGGCCGCCGGCGTGCCGAATCTGATCGCGAAACATACCCGGGCCAGTGTGATCAATGCCGGGGACGGGCACCATGCCCACCCGACTCAGGGGTTGCTGGATGCCTTTACCATAAAGGAAGTGCTGGGGCCCCTGACGGGCCGTCGGATTGCGATCATCGGTGATATTCAACACAGCCGCGTCGCCCGCAGCACCAGCATGATCCTGCGGAAGCTGGGAGCCCAGGTGGGGGTATTTGGCCCGGGCCCTCTCATTCCCGAGGACCGGCATCCTGACATGCAAAGCTTCCGCACCTTTGATGAAGTGTTCGACTGGCAACCGGAGGTCATCTACCTGCTCCGCATCCAGACGGAGCGGCAAAAGGAGCAATTCTTCCCCAGCCTGCATGAATATCACCGCCTTTACGGTGTCACGGACGAGCGGCTGAACTACATCCGGGGGAAAGGCATTTATATCATGCATCCCGGCCCGGTGAACCGCGGGGTGGAATTGGTGGATGGCGTGATGACCTACGAGCGCACGCTGATCAATCTCCAGGTGGAAAACGGCATCGCCGCCCGCATGGCCGTGCTGTATTGGCTCCAGCCGGAAACAGGCAGCCAACGCGAGTAGTTCTTGTCGGATATGAGGGATCGCGGTGGCATCGCAGCCTTGCCATCCAATCGCTGGCTGGACTCCAGCTTGCAGCCGGGAGGCGGGCAAGCCCCGGGAAGGGTGGTTCTGCCGGTCTTTTGCTAAAACATCATCGCCTTTTTCAGGTTGAAATGGCGGGCCGCCGGGTGTCCTTCTGGTCCTGTCATCTTATGAAAATAAAACCCTTCCTCCCCCTGCTGATTCTTGCCTTTGGTCAATCCCTGCTCTGTGCTGAAAACTGGCCGCAATGGCGCGGGGAAAAGCGGGATGATCATTCTCCTGACAAATCGATCCTGAACCCCTGGCCCGCTGCGGGTCCGGTTCAGAAATGGGTCTCCAAGGAAGCCGGCTTGGGGTATTCCGGGTTTTCGGTGGCGGACGATCAATTGTTCACCATGGGAGCAGCGGACGGCGGGGAACAGGTGATTTGTGTGGAGGCTTTGACGGGTGCCAGAAAATGGGCCGCCAAGCTGGATGGCCGGATTTACGAAAATAACTGGGGAAATGGTCCGCGCTGCACGCCGACGGTGGATGGGGACCAGATTTACGCCTTGTCCGGCAGTGGCATTTTGGGCTGCCTTTCCCGCAAGGATGGCTCCATCCTCTGGAAGGTGGATCTGGTCGCGGAACTCGGCGGAAAATTGCAGGGCTGGGGCTATACGGAGTCCGTGCTGATTGACGGCAATAAGGTGATCTGCACGCCGGGTGGCGACCAAGGCACGATGGCGGCACTGGACAAGATGACGGGCAAGGTGCTCTGGCGCAGCACGGGCATCAAGGAAGAAGCGCAATATTCATCACCGATCCTCATCACCCACGAGGGACAGCGGCAGGTGATCCAGTTGCTCACAAAAACGGTGTTTGCGGTGAATCCTGACAATGGTGAGCTGCTCTGGCGCTCGGACTTTTCCGGCAGGGTGGCGGTGATCCCCACCCCGATCTATCAGGATGGCCATCTTTATGTCACCGCTGGCTACGGCACAGGTTGCCGCATGTTCAAGCTCGGCGGCAAGCAGCCCGAAGTGGTTTACGAAAATAATGTGATGGTGAATCACCACGGTGGCGTGATTCTGGTGGACGGGAAGCTCTACGGTCATTCCGACAAGGGCGGATGGACTTGCCAGGATTTCCTGACAGGGGAAAAAGTCTGGAAGAGCGACGTCCTGGACAAGGGCGCCGTGGGCTATGCCGCCGGGCATCTCATCTGTGTGGAAGAAAAGTCTGGCGTGGTAGCGCTGGTGAAGGCTTCCAAGGAAGGCTGGAAGGAGGAAGGGCGCTTCACGCTGACTCCGCAAACTACCCAGCGGAAGCCCCAGGGCAAAATCTGGGTGCATCCCGTGATTGTGAACGGCATGCTGTATCTGCGGGATCAGGAGTTTGTTTACGCCTACGATGTGAAGGGCAGCTGATCCTTTGTCAGAAGAGATCTGATCGCTGTCCTCCAGGCATTCGCTGCGGAACACGGAGTCCGGTTGGCGCTGCATCCCTTGGCGGAGGCCCGAGCCATCCGTTTTGGCCTGGAGCAGACTGGCACCGGGGCGGCTGAGGAATCCTGGCCGGGGCCTCCTTTGCCCGGCGGGCAGGGAGCCGGTTCCCAGCTTGTGAAAAATTTCACAATACCCTTGCGGCGTGGGGGGTGGGGGATAGTTTCCATTGTCCCGCGCCACCCCCAAATCCCAGACATGTCCACCGAGCTTACCCACGCCGCTTACGATTCGAAGATCGAAGGAAATATCGTCTTTACCCAACTCGATGCGGCGATGAACTGGATGCGCAAGAACTCTCTCTGGCCGATGCCGATGGGTTTGGCGTGCTGTGCGATTGAACTGATGGCGACCGCTTCCAGCCGTTTTGATATTGCCCGCTTTGGGGCGGAAGTGATGCGTTTTTCCCCCCGCCAGGCGGACGTGATGATCGTGGCCGGCACCGTGACCTACAAGATGGCCTTGGCGGTGAAACGCATCTGGGACCAGATGCCGGAGCCGAAGTGGTGCATCGCCATGGGTGCCTGCGCCAGCAGCGGCGGCATGTATCGCAGTTATGCGGTGCTGCAGGGCATCGACCATTTGATCCCGGTGGATGTTTACATTTCCGGTTGTCCCCCGCGCCCGGAGGCTCTGATCGAGGGCTTCATGCGCCTGCAGCGGAAGATCCAGGGCGAGCAGTCCTTCCTCGCCCAGAAGAAGGAACTGGTGGATGCCCTTTCCCAATAGCTGATATTGTCCCATCTTAAATCCGCTCTCCCATGACCGCCGCCGAGACCGCCCTCGCCCTCCAGGAAAAGTTTCCCGGAGCCGTCCTTTCCATCACGGAATTCCGTGGGGAATCCAGCCTGATGCTGACGATGGCCTCCCTGATTCCCGTGATGACCTATTGTCAGGGGGAACTCGCCTTCGACCTGCTGATCGATGTCAGCAGTGTGGATAACATGGGCGAGGATCCGCGCTACGTGGTGGTGTATGAGTTGTATTCCCTTACCACCAAAAACCATCTGCGGATCAAGGTCAGCGTCTCCGAGGATGACCTGAATGTGCCCACGGTATCGCAGCTCTGGCCTACGGCCGATTGGCATGAGCGGGAGATTTACGACATGATGGGCATCAAGTTTACGGGGCATCCGGACCTGCGCCGCATTCTGATGTGGGATGGCTATCCGTATCATCCGCTGCGCAAGGATTTCCCGATGGGCGGGCTGCCCTCCGACATGCCGGATGTGGCCTTTTCTGAAACGGCTCCGCTGGCTGGCGGTCCCTTTGTCACCAGCTCCGGGGCCATGGACCGCGTGAGCGCCGAGCCCCGGGCAAAGGGCGAAAAGTAAGTCCGTCCGGATTTTGCTGACAGCATGCATTTTTCCCGGGCGACAGGCCAGAGGAGGACATCATGGAAACCATCCTGGCGATCGAGACTTCCACTCCGTTGGGCAGTGTGGCCCGCTATGAGGATGGCAAACCTGTGGAGGTGATCCAGTTCAACAGCGGCCGTTCCCACAATGCGGTTATTTTCGAACCACTGCGTCAGGTGCTGAAGGCGGGCCCGCCGGATCTCATCGTGGTGGGCACCGGTCCGGGAAGTTATTCCGGCATCCGGGTGGGGATTTCCGCTGCCTTGGGGATTAGTCTGGCGCATGGGATTCCCATGGTCGGCCTGGCTTCCTTGTGCGCCCTGGGTGAGGCTTATGCCTTGGAACGGTATGCTCTCGTTGGCGACGCCCGGCGGGGCTCCTGGTGGTATGCGGAGGTGGAGAGTGGGCAACTGACGCTGCCCCCCGTGGTTGGAGACGAGGCCCTGATCAGCGCCCGGACAGCACAGTGGCCGGGCCATCTTTTCACGGTGGATGCCGCCAGTCCGCCGTTTTGTCAGGCCCGCCCCGTGCAGCCCCGGGCGGATGTGCTGGCCTGCCGCGCGGGTGCCCTGACGGTGGAAGCGGTGCAACGCCTTGCTGTAGTGGAAACGGAGCCACTTTACCTTCGGGCTCCTTTCATTACCGTGAGCAAAAAACCGCCCGGGGTGCTGCAGGGCTCTGCGGCGGCGGAGCGCTGAGTTTTCCTCCCCTGCGGCCCATCACTTGGGAAAGCTGCGGGGTTTGGAGGCGATGGTCTGGGGAAATTTCTTGCCCCACAGGGATGGGGTATCCTGCGGGTTGGGATCTGCGGCGGGGGCGAGGAGACGGAAGAAGTCCTCAAAGCGCAGGCTGCACTGGAGGCGGCGCTGGCTGTGGCGGTCGATCTTGGGATTGAAGACGATGATGGATTGGGAAAAAGGCGGGGCGTTTTTGATGGCCCGGGCGGCGGCGCGGGCTTCGTCCGGCGTTTTGGCGGGGTCTTTGATCACGGTATCCAGGCGCTGCACATCGGCCAGGGTGACTGGACCCCAGAGTTTTTTCCAGGTGGCAGGCTCGATGCGGGGCGCGGTCAGATTCACAAAGCGTTTTTGCTTGCCCTCCTGCTGCCAAAACCCCGCCAGCAGGATAAAGGGTTCGTCGATTTTGATCTGCCGGATGGCATCTCCCAGGTCGATGGCTCCCCGGTATTTGATCGCTTTTGGATTCACCGGTATGCCGCCTTGGGCGCGGTTGGCAGAGGCGGGGATGTCCCATTTTTGCGAGTAGCTGGAGGGGCGGTAGCCTTCAAAAAAAGTATCCCGCACCCAAGCCTTAAAGACCACGCCGTGGTGCTGCACTTCCCTGGCCAGGGTCCAATTCAATCCCACCACCAGCAGCAGCGCGATGGTTTTCAGGCAGGCCCAGCGGCAGGATTTTGGAGCAAAGAGCAAACGGGGCGGGTGCATGGCGAAACCGCACCCTACCGCAACGGGCAAGGCGCGCGATGGAAATTTTCCTCTCCTCACGAAATGCCAGTGGGAGGATGTTTCCGGGGCTGAAAGAGCGTTTGCCGCCGCTCAGCTTGGTGCTACCCTGACGGTTCACTTCCACCCCTCCCCGCAGCAATTTATATGGGCAAGACGCTATTCGAAAAAGTTTGGGACGCACACACCGTGCGCACCATGGACAATGGTCAGACGCAACTCCTGATCGGCACCCACCTCATCCATGAGGTCACCAGCCCGCAGGCCTTTGGCATGCTGCGCGATCTGGGCCTGAAGGTGAAATTCCCCCACCGCACCTTTGCCACGGTGGATCACATCGTGCCTACCTTGGTGCAGACGGAGCCTTTTGAAGACGATCTTGCCGCTGAGATGATCCGCATGCTGCGGGTGAATGCGGAGGAATTTGGGATCACTTATTTCGATTTGAGCAGTGGCAAGCAGGGCATCGTGCACGTGGTGGGGCCAGAGCAGGGCATCACCCAACCGGGCACGACCATCGCCTGTGGGGATAGCCATACCGCCACCCACGGGGCTTTTGGCGCTATTGCTTTCGGGATCGGCACTACCCAGGTGCGTGATGTGCTAGCCACGCAGACGATGACAATGAGCAAGCCCAAGGTGCGGCTGATCAATGTGACCGGCCGCCTGCGTCCCGGCGTTTATGCCAAGGACGTGATCCTGCACATCATCGCGCAGTTGGGGGCCAAGGGCGGGATTGGATATGCCTACGAGTATGCCGGCGAAGTTTTCGACCGGATGTCCATGGAAGAACGCATGACGGTCTGCAACATGTCCATCGAAGGCGGTGCCCGCTGTGGATATGTGAATCCTGACGAAAAAACCTTCGAATACCTCAAGGGACGCCCTTACAGCCCATCCGGCGGGGCATGGGATGCTGCTGTCGCCACCTGGGCCAGCTTTGCTTCCGATGCTGATGCTGTCTTTGATGATGTGGTCAATATCGATGCCGCTGACATTGCCCCGAGCGTCACCTGGGGCATCAGTCCGGATCAGGGCTTCAGCATTGACGGCCACATGCCCGACCCCGCCGCTGCGCCTTCCGAGGCGGAGCGCATTTCCATCGTGGAAGCTCTCGAATACATGAAGCTCCCCGCCGGTGCGCCGATCAAGGGCACGAAAATCGATGTCGCCTTCATCGGCTCCTGCACCAATGGCCGCCTGAGCGATTTCCGCGAAGTGGCGAAATACATCCAGGGTCACAAAGTCGCCGCCGGAGTCACTGCCATTGCGGTGCCGGGCAGCCAGATTGTGGATGTCCTTTGCCGTCAGGAAGGTCTCGACAAAATCTTCACCGAAGCTGGTTTCGAATGGCGCGGCGCGGGCTGTTCCATGTGTCTGGCCATGAATCCTGACAAACTAATCGGCGACCAACTCTGCGCCTCCTCGTCGAACCGCAACTTCAAAGGCCGCCAGGGCAGCCCCACCGGCCGCACCATCCTGATGAGCCCCCTGATGGTCGCCGCCGCCGCCGTCACCGGTGCCGTGGCGGATGCCCGGGAGGTGTTTGATGTTGCGGAACTCACGGTGGCCTGACTTCATATCAAAAATAGGCCCTATGGGTCCCATGGGCCATATGGGGGCCTGATGCTGGCGGCGACGATGCGAGGTGATGAGTTTGGGGATGATAGGTCCACTTCCTTGAACAGATTGCTGTGAAATACATCATTTTTCTAAAACCCAAGGCCGGGAAGGATCTGAAAGCGCTTCCTCCGCAGAATGCAGCGCGGGTCGTCGAGCGCCTGCGCCGCTTGGAGAATAATCTTGAAGGAGATGTGAAAAAACTCACCAATCACCAGCCGGAATACCGGATGAGGGCAGGCGATTGGCGGGCCTTGTTTGAAGTGGCGGGGAATGAGATTGTCGTTTATCGTATCATCCATCGCCGTCAGGCCTACCGTTGAAAATCCCAATGAGCATTCACCCCCAAATCATCGAGAGAGCAGGCAAAAAGGAATTTGCCGTCATTCCGTATGAAGAATTTCTCCTGATCCAGGAGGCCTTGAAGGACTACGATGATCTGCGCCTGCTTCGTGAGGAAAAAGCCAGTAGCGGCCATGAAGCTGCCCGACCGCTGGATCATGTTCTGGCCGAGATGGCTGGCAATTAAGCAATAATCGTAGGATTACGGGAAACAGGGCTGACGATTTCCGCTTTAACGGAATCCCCCGTCCTTCGTGACCTCTTTTCAAACCCCTCCCATGCACCTCTCCCACGGACTCCATCTCGCCTATTGCACCAACATCCACCGGGGTGAGACCTGGCCGGAGACCTTGCGGGCGCTGGAGCAGCATACTCTGGCGGTGAAGGCTCAGGTTTGCCCGGATGGGCCCTATGCGATCGGCCTGCGGCTGGGGGCGGAGGCGGCGAAGGCTTTGCTGGACCACCAGACGCGGCTTGATTTCAAGCGCTGGATGGACAAGCACGGGTGCTATGTGTTTACCATCAATGGGTTCCCGTATGGTCAATTTCACGGCACGAGGGTGAAGGAGCAGGTGTTCCAGCCGGATTGGTCGAAGGCGGACCGCGTGGAGTATACCCAAGCCTTGTTCACGATTCTGGCGGATCTGGTGCCGCCAGGGGGCAGTGGCAGCGTGAGCACGGTGCCGGGGTCGCATAAGGAATTGATCGTGGATGTCAGGCAGGAGGAGGACATTCTCACGAATCTGAAAAGCACCGCCAGCTGGATTGCGCGCTTGAGCGACCGCACAGGGATCGATCTGCATCTGGGGCTGGAGCCGGAGCCGCTTGGGTATATCGAGAACACGGCGGAAACGCTGCAGTTTTTTGAAAAACTGGGCGGTGGGGAAGAGATCCGGCGCTGCCTGGGGGTGAACTATGATACCTGTCACCTGGCGGTGGAATTTGAGGACGGGGCTCCGGGGTTAGGTCTCCTGGAGGAACGGGGTATCCGCCTGAGCAAGCTGCACCTGAGCAGTGCGCTGCGGGTGACGGAGGTCATGCGCATGGTGAAGCGCCTGAAGGAATTCCATGAAGATACCTATTTCCATCAAACCATCGCGCGCCGTCCCGATGGATCCCTGCACCGCTTCCGTGATCTGCCGGACGCGCTGGACCATGCCGCCGCGCACGGGGTGCCGGAGGATGAGGAGTGGCGGGTGCATTTCCATGTGCCGCTGCATGCAGACGTGGAAGAACCGTTCGGCGATACCCGCGATCATTTGCTGGCCGCGCTGGACTGGTTGGCAGAAAAGCCATCGCGCTGTTCCCATTTGGAGATGGAGACCTACACTTGGGAGGTGATGCCCCGGGAACTGCAGGCAGGCACCGTGGTGGATCAATTGGTCAGGGAATACGAATGGACCTTGTCAGCCATGCGGGAGCGGCACATGGCTTGAGAGGGCCGACCGGCGGCGGCCTGGGATGGTCACCAGGGTTCGGGGTCTCCGGGCTGCCCTTTGTTGATTATTCGCCCCGGGCTTTGATTTCGATCAGCATCTGGTTATTGTTATTGTATTTGCCCATGACCTGAAGGAGGCGCTCGACGGCTTCCTGGGGGCGGTGGCCGGAGAGACCGCGGCGGATGAGGTGCACTTTTTCCAACTGGTGGGCGGGGAGGAGGAGTTCTTCCCGGCGGGTGCCGCTTTTGAAGATATCGACGGCGGGATAGACATAGGCCTGGGAGATCTTGCGGTCGAGGACGAGTTCCATGTTGCCGGTGCCTTTGAATTCCTGGAAGATGAGGTCGTCGCCTTTGTTATTCGTTTCCACAAGGGCGGTAGCCATGATGGTGAGGGAGCCGGCTTCGCGGGTGTTGCGGGCGGCAGCGAAGAGGCGGCGGGGGGCTTCGAGGGCGCGGCTGTCGAGGCCGCCGGACATGGCCTTGCCACCACTTCCTCCGCGCATGGAGTTGTTAAACCCGCGGGCGAGGCGGGTGATGCTGTCGAGGAGCATGAAGACGTGCTGGCCGGCTTCCACGAGGCGTTTGGCACGCTCGATGGCGAGGTTGGCCATGCGGATGTGGTTGCGCGGGTCCCGGTCGTTGCTGCTGGCCATGATTTCGGCTCCAGGCAGGGCGCGGGCGATTTCGGTAACTTCCTCGGGGCGTTCGTCCACGAGGAGGACGATGACTTTGACGTCCTTGTAGTTTTCCAGCACGGCTTCGGCAATGTGTTGGAGGAAGGTGGTTTTGCCAGCGCGGGGAGGGGCGACGATGAGGCCGCGCTGGCCGCGGCCGATCGGGGAGATAAAGTCGATGAGGCGGGTGGTGTGGCGCTTGGCTTCGGTTTCGAGGATGTAGCGTTTGTTGGGGTTGATCGCGGTGAGTTCCTCGAAGAGGGGTAGGGTGCGATAGGCGCTGGGCTCCAGTCCGTTGACCTTTTTGAGTTCCATCACCTGGGGGCCGCGGCCGCCGCGCTGCATGATGGCATCCACCCAGACGCCTTCTCGCAGGCCGTGCTGGCGGACGAGGTCGGCGGAGATGAAGGGATCCGTGGGCGAGGGGACGTAGCCGCGGTCTTTGGGGCGGAGGAAGGCGAATCCTTTATCCGTCATTTCGAGGAGGCCGGCGCAGGGTTCGGGCGGGCCGAGGGGAATTTCGGGCCGGGGAGGGCGGGGTTCCCAGGGGCGGCCTTCGCTCCGGGGGTCGGGCCGGGGTTCGCGGGCTTCCGTTTCGGGGACGCCAGGCTCACCGTTGGATCCGGGGCCAAGGGCCGGGAGGCGGCCGGTGCGCTCAAGGTAGCGCTGTTGTTTTTGTTGTTTGAACTTTTCCTTCCTCTGTTTCCATCGTTCCCATTTGGTCAGGCGCCGGGGTTGGCCATCCGGGCCCAGTTCCATGTTTTGGGGCGCAGGGGCCTGACGCTGGTCCGGGGGACTCTGGCGCGGGTGATCTGGTGGGGCTTGGCCTTCAGCAGATTCACGCGGTGGATAGGGACGCGGTTCGCGGGGGGGATATTGGGAAGGGCGGGGACCGGACGGTGGGACATAGCCGGCTGGATCGTGGGCATTGGGATCGCGGCGGTAGGGGGGACGGGGTTCCCGGCTGTCCCGCAGGTCACGGGGGGCACTGGCATCGCGGGGAGGCGGGGATTGGAAGCGGTTTTGGTCAGGATGGTAGTCGCTGCCGTTGCTGATGCTGGGTGGGGCCTCCAGCACGGGGTCATCCTGAGGGGCTGGACTGGCTGCCCCGGTGGGATCCGCAGGCGTGGCATCCGCTGGCGCGGCGGCCTTTTTGGCAGCCGTTTTACGTGGGGCACGGGCTTTGGGGGCGGGGGTGTCTTCCAGCACGAAAAATGGTTCTACCGCAGGGGTTGGGGCGGGGGGAACAGCGGCTGAACGGGGCTCGGCCGTGGAGCCGGGTGCTTTTTTGGCGGCTGTTTTCCTGGCAGCAGGCTTGGCAGGGCTGGGTTCAGGTTGCGGCGCGGGGTCAGGGACGGTGGTCGAGGCAACTGGCTTTTTGGCGGCTGTTTTCCTGGCGGCCGCTTTTTTCGCGGTGGGCCTGGGCTCTTCCATGGTTTCCAGCAAGGGAGCAGTGGAGGCAGGGGAGGCGGGAGCTTTTTTCGCCGCCGTTTTTTTGGCAGGCGGAGCGGCGGCAGTTTCGTCAGGGATGACGGGGGTGGCGGCGGCTTTTTTGGCCGGCGATTTACGCGCGGCTTTCTTCGCGGCGGTGGGAGCGTCTGCCATGGGAATGTCAGGAGAAGGAGAGGTGGTTTTTTTCATGCCGTTGGGGGCGGGGCAACCGGAGGCGGCGGAAAGGCCGCCCTGGTGCAGGGGGAAAGGTTATATGGAGTTAGGTATCGAGCTGATCCATCAGCTCGTCGGAGATTTCGAAATTGGCGAAGACGTTCTGGGTATCGTCCAGTTCATCCAGAAGGTCATAGAGTTCCAATACCTGACGGGCGGTGGCGGGATCCGTGAGGGTGATGGTGGTGGAGGGTTGATAGTCCAATTTGATGGAGCTGGTGGGGATGCTGCGCTCCCTGAGGAATCCGGCTACGGCGTAGAGTTGGCCGACGGTGGTGATGAGGGTGTGTTCTTCCCCGTCGGAGACAACGTCATCGGCTCCGGCTTCGATGGCGAGATCCGTCATGTCATCGGCGGAGAGGGCAGCGGCGGGGACTTTGATGGAGCCAATGCGTTGAAAAAGGTGGGCGACGCTGCCGGCACTGCCCATGGTGCCGCCGTTTTTGTTGCAGGTGATCCGGACGTCAGCGGAGGCGCGGTTTTTGTTATCGGTGACGCATTCGATGAGCATGGCCACGCCGCCGGGGGCGTAGGCTTCGTAGGTGATTTCCTCCAGGGTGGCGCCTTCCAGTTCGCCGGAGCCTTTTTTGATGGCGCGGTCGATGTTGTCGTTGGGCATATTGACGCTGCGGGCTCCGAGGAGGGCGGTGCGGAGGCGGGGGTTGGCATCGGGATCTTTTCCGCCGGTCTTGACCGCAATCACAATCTCGCGGGCGAATTTGCTGAAGACTTTGCCTTTTTTGGCGTCAACGACGGCTTTGAGGCGCTTAACTTTGGACCATTTGTTGTGACCTGCCATGTGGGAAATTGCAAAATTTAGAAATGAAAAAATAGGGGTTGGGAGTGCGGTGGCGGTTCAGTTTCTGGGAACAGGAGAGGGGTAATTAAAAAAATTCAGTGGGGGTGGAATGCTGGATTCCTGGGCTGGGCTGCGGCGTTGCGGGGCGGGCCGGGGCCTAGCCGAAGGTGCTGCGGGAATGGATACGGCTGGGCAGGGAATCTGCGCCTTCCGGTGGGGAATTTCCGATGCTTCTCCAGCCGGGAGGTCTGGAAACAAGCTAACCCGGCGTCCGAGGCATCTCTTCGCGGACGGTTTGGTCCGGCGGTTGAAATCCGGTGACTAATTAACCTTCGCTTGGGCCGGGGGCAAGTTATTTTGCGTTTCTTTTTTCAGGGGGGCTGGACGATAGGAGAGGGACGGGGGCTGCGTTGTGAAAAAGCTGGCGGGTTGCCGGCTGTTTTTGCTATGATGCGCCGCCTGATTTTGCTTTCCTGGGGTCTGATGCAGCCGGGGTGGGCCTTGGATACCTCACTGGTGCGGGAGTCGGCCCCCCTGACTCCGGAAGAGGAACGGGCCTCCCTAACGGTTCCTGATGGGTTTGAGGTGCAGTTGTTCGCTGCCGAGCCGCAGGTCAACAAACCGGTGAATCTGGCGTTTGATGCCCGCGGACGGTTATGGGTGACGAGCAGTTATGAATATCCCTATGCCGCAGCGCGGGAGCGTTGGGCGGATGCGGAGGGCAGCCGGGTCAGCGGCAGCCGGGATGGAATTTTTATTCTGGAGGACACGGATGGGGATGGACGTGCTGACAAAAAGACGGTCTTTGCCGGTGGATTGCATATCCCCACTGGCGTGCTGCCGTGGGGCAAGGGGTGCATCGCGTGGAGTATTCCGAATATCTGGTATTTCGGGGATACGGACGGGGATGACGTTTGTGATCAGCGCACCGTGCTGTTCGGGCCGCTGGGCTGGGAGAAGGATGTGCATGGGAACTGCAGCAGCTTCCGGCTGGGGCCGGATGGCTGGGTGTATGGGACGCATGGATTCAGCAACACCAGCCATTTCAAAGTGAAGCCGGAGCATCTCCAGGGAGCGAAGCCAGGGGATGCGGGGACGGAGTTGCTATTGAATTCGGGGAATGTCTACCGCTTCAAACCGGACGGCAGCCGCATTGAGCTTTTCACCGCCGGACAGGTGAATCCGTTTGGCCTGGCATGGGACCGCTGGGGACACCTCTACAGTGCAGACTGCCACAGTGCACCGATCTATCAGTTAATCCCGGGCGCGGTTTATCCGGGCTTTGGGAAACCGCACGATGGGCTGGGTTTCGGGCCGGTGATGATCGAACACACCCATGGAAGCACGGGGATTTGTGGGGTGGTATATTTGGACAGGGGGATTTGGGGGCCGCAATGGGATGACCGGACCCTGATCGGAAATGTGGTGACGGGCCGGGTGAATCTGGACCGCCTGTCCTTTGCGGGAAGCACGCCGGTGGCTCATGAGGAACCGGATTTTATAACGAGCAAGGACCCGTGGTTCCGTCCGGTGGACCTGCAAATGGGACCGGAGGGGGCGCTCTACGTGGCGGATTTTTATAACCGGATCATCGGGCACTACGAGGTGCCCCTGACACATCCGGGCCGGGACAGGGAGCGGGGGCGGATTTGGCGGGTGGTGAAAAAAGAAGGGGTCAGGATGCCGGATCCGGGTCTGGGAGCGGTGGCGGCTTTGCGCTTTGCGGCGAGGGCGGGGTCCCTGACAGGGGAGCAGTTGGAGACAGTGAAACGGTTTTTAAATTCGTCTGATGCGCAGGAGAGGCGGGTGGCGGTGGAGGCGTTGCGGCGGCCCGTGGGGGTGGAGTGGCTGCCCCGGCTGCTGCAGGTGCTGGCCGGGACGGCGGAGGAGGATGGGGCGCTGCGGCATTTGCTGAAGATCGTGATCCGGGAGCATTTGAGGCTTCCGGGATCGGTCAGGCTGCTGGAAACGGCGGTGATGGCTCCGGTGGTGAAGGCAGAGGTGCTCACCATGGCCCGGTCGGCCGGTTCGCCGGAGGCAGCGCGCTATGTTTTCCGGTGCCTGCAGGAGGATGCCGGGGGGATGGAAGATGTGTCAGGGACTTTGACGCAATTGGCCAGGGACCTGCCGGCGGGGGAATTGATGGCATTTGTGAGAAGCCGGTATGCCGCGGACCCCGGGCGGCAGGCGGATTTGCTGCCGGCCATCGTGGAGGGACTGCAGCAGCGGGGGGAATTGCCAGGCGCGGACTTGTTGGCATGGGGCAGCGGGCTGGCCGATGCCCTGTTGGCAGGCGGAAAGCAGGGGGCGGAACCGGCATGGCGGAATTTGCCTGGAACTCCGGCGGCGGCATCGCCCTGGGGGCTGGAACGGAGGATGGAAGAGGGCGCGGGTGAGGTGCGGGTTTTGTCCAGCCTTGCGACCGGCGCGGAGCAGGGCACGGGCACGCTGCTGTCGCGGGAATTTGCGGCACCGGCACACTTGTCGTTTCTGCTTTGCGGCCATGATGGGCCTCCTGACCAACCTGCGGGTGGGAGAAACATGGTGCGATTGATGGAAGTGCCGGGGGGGGACTGAATTGAGGCGGATGGCTCCGCCGCGTCAGGATGCAGCGAAACGGGTGGGGTGGGATTTGAGCCAACTGGCCGGACAAAAGTCCGGCTGGAGGTGGTGGATGGGGACGCTGGAGCGGCTTATGCCTGGCTGGGAGTCGCGGGAATTGAGCCGCCTGTGGTATCGGCCTCCGCATGGGAAACGGAAGCGGCGGGCCCGGGCCGGCTGACGAAATTGGCGGGGTTGTTGAAGTATGCGGCGCGTCCAGCGTTGCGGGATCGCTTGGCGGCGTTTTTGCCTCCACCACCCCCCGCCCCTCCATCCGCTGTGACTCCTGAACAACGGGCGGCGGCGGATGCCCTGATCGCCGCGCGCTTGAAGCATTATGCGGTGTCGGATCCTGACAAAATCCGGGGCGGGGCGGTTTTTGCGGCGCACTGTGCCATTTGCCACGCGATGGAAGGGAAGGGCGCTTTGACCGGGCCGCAGTTGGACGGCATCGGCAACCGCGGGGTGGCACGGCTGATGGAGGACGTGCTGGACCCCGGCCGGAATGTGGATTCCCATTTCCGGCTGCATGTGATCACAATGCGCGATGGTGCGGTGCTGGCGGGCCTGGAGCGTGGGGAAGCCGGTCAGTCCCTGATCGTAGTGGATGCGGCAGGGCAGGAGCACCGCCTGGCGAAAGGAGAAATCCAATCCAATGAGGAGACCGGACTATCACTGATGCCGGGCGCTTTTGGAGAGGTGATCCCAGAGGCCGATTTTTTCCATCTGATCGCCTGGCTGGAGGGACACCGGAGTTGACTTACTTGCCGCCAGTGATGATGGAGGGGGCGACGTAGGATTCGGCCTTTTGGGATTCCTTGTAGACGCCGTTGTCGAGGCTGAATTTGTTGGAGATGGCGAGGGAGCCATAGATGGAACTGAGGCCTTCGCCCTTTTTCAGGACTTTTTTGGCCTCGGCGAGAGTGAGGAAGTGGGTGCCGGGGATGGCGGCCTTGTAATCGGCGGGCTTGGCTCCGACCTTGGCAGAAAGGATGGCGACGGCGTCATCCTGGGTTTTGGGATCCAGGATGTAGTCGACGCATTTGTAATAGACGCTGACATATTTGGCCCAGTCCGCCTTGCGCTTGGCGAGGCTGGTGGGATTGACGGCGAGGACGTCGTAGATGAGGCCGGGGGCGTTGGCACTGGTGTAGATGGCTTTGCTGTTGGCGACGGCTTTCAGCGCTTGGCTGGAGACGGGATACCATGCGCCGATGGCGGCAACATCGCCGCTGCCGAGAGTTTGGGGCGTGTCATTGGTGGCGGTGTTGACGAGGGTGACGTCGCTGGCTTTCATGCCGACCGATTTCAGGCCGTGGAGCAGGAGGAGGTGCTCGACGAGGGTGACTTCGAGGCCGACCTTTTTCCCTTTGAGGTCTTTGAGGGAATTGATGCCAGGCTTGCCGATGATCATGTCGCCCCCGTTGCTGTAGTCGAGCATGGCGATGAATTTGCTTTTGGCTCCGTTGGCTCCGGTGACGAGCATGTCGGCGGCGACGGCGGTGACGCCATCCACCTTGCCAGCGGAGAAAGCGTCGAGGGAAGGCAGGTAGTCGAACCAGACGAGTTCGACCTCCACGCCGGCTTCCTTGAACCAGCCTTTTTGTTTGGCGATTTCAATCACGGTGAAGCCAGGCCAGTCGGAGTAGGCGACTTTGAGCGGCTGGGCGAGGGAGGTGAGGGCGGAGCAGGCGAGGGCCAGGGTGGTGAGGAGGAATCCGGATTTCATGAGGTGGAGTGGGTGGTTGTTGTGGTTGGTGTTGGGTTAGCAGCAGGGGAAAGGGTGAGGGGCGGTCCAGGGGAGGGGCGGGGTTTCGGCACGGGCCTGACGGATCACGCCGGCGAGGGCTTGGCCCATTTTTTGGAGAAGTTCCACCCCCTGGGCCGGGACGGCCGCAGAGGGCTGGCCGGTGACGCCGTGGGTGCTGGTGTGGGCGACGCGGTGGGGGAAGACCAGGCCGCCGGTGCGGTCGGCATCATCGGCGGCGGTGAGCCGCCCGGAGTGGACAGTGTGGGGGGCGAGGACGAGCATGATGGAGGTCTCAGCGCAATTGGCGTGCCAGTCGGCGGCATCAGATGAAAAGGCAGCGGCGATTTCCGGGGAGAGTTGCCATGTATTCCGCACAGCGGCGAGGAGGGAGGTGCTGGTGCGGATGCGGTCGATCGCCACCCGCAGGCAAGCGTCATTGCCGCAGTGGCCATTGATGAAGAGAACGCGCTTCCAGCCGGTGGCCTGCAGCCAGCAGGCGAGGTCGCACAGTCCATCTGTAAAGGTCTGGTGGCGCAGGGAAAAAGTGCCCGGCCATTTTTCAGTATGGCCGCTGGAAACGCCGTAGGCCCAGCCGGGCAGCACCGGCGCTCCGGTGAGGGCGGAAGCCAGCAGGCAAACGCCTTCCGCGATACGCAGGTCGGTATCGATAGGGAGATGCGGGCCGTGTTGTTCAATGGCTCCGATGGGGATGAGGGCCACGCTTTCCTCCGGCGGAAGGGCCGCGATCTCTGGCCACGCCAGATCCGCCAGCCGCAGCGGATGGGCATCCGGCGGCTGGGGGAGTTGGCTGAACCAGGTGGGCATGGGAATTTAAGATTTAAGATTTGAGATTTGAGATTTGAGATCTGTGAGATTAGGGATTCGGGATTCGGGATTTGAAAAGGCCTGGAGTGCCGGTGTCAGCATGAGTGGGAGCAGTTGGAAATGTGGCAGGCTAATAAAGGCTGGCATATTTTTGGATTTCCCATTGGCTGATGGTCAGGTGGTATTCCTCCCATTCGGCGCGTTTCAGGGTGATGAATTCATCACGCAGTTCCTTGCCCAGGGTGGCTTCCACGAAGGGATCGGCTTCGAAGGCATCGACGGCTTCTGCCAGGGTGCGGGGCAGGCACTGGATGCCGCGGGCGGCGAGTTGGGCGTCGCTGAATTCGTAGAGATTTTCCGATTGGGGGGCACCGGGGTCGATCTTTTCCCGGATGCCTTCCAGACCGGCTGCGAGGACGAGGGCGCCGGCGAGGTAGGGATTGCAGGCGGAATCGGCGTTGCGGGACTCGCAGCGGCCCCCCCCCATGGGCACGCGCACGGAGTTGGTGCGGTTGTTGGTGCCGAAGGAGTTGAAGACCGGTGCCCAGGAGTAATAACCCATGGCCCCTTTTTTGATGAGGCGCTTGTAGCTGTTCACGGTGGGGGCGAAGGCGGCGCAGAGGGCGCGGCCATGTTTCAGGATGCCGCCGATGAAATGCAGCCCGGTTTGGCTGATGCCAATGCCGCAGGGATCATCGCCGGGCGCGCCCTGGAAGAGATTTTTTCCATTGGTGGTGTCGGCCAGGGACATGTTGAAATGAGCCCCGTTGCCGGTTTTATCCGCGAAGGGTTTCGGCATGAAGGTGGCCAGCAGACCGGCGTCGGCGGCGTATTTTTTGGCGAGAAGACGGAAGAAGATGAAGCGGTCCGCCATGGTCAGGGCGTCGGCATACTTGAAGTCGAACTCGAACTGCGAATTGCCGTCTTCGTGGTCAAAGGAATACAGGTCCCAGCCAAGATCGTTGATGGAGGTGGCGATGCGGTCCACCAGGCCATAGGCGTCGAAGAATCGCTTCAGGTCATAGCAACTTTTGACGAGATTGTCGTCAGGATTGGGCACCACAAGGCGGCCTCCTTCCTGTTTGAGGAAGTAAACTTCGCATTCGATGCCAAGGTTGAAGTCGTAGCCCATCGCCTTGGCCTGGGCGATGACGTTTTTCAGGGCGACCCGGGTGCTGACGGGATAGGGCTCGCCATGGAAGGTCAAATCCGCCGGATACCACATGACTTCCGGCTGCCAGGGCAGGGCCACGCCCCGGCTCAGGTCCGGGACGGAGGCGATTTCGTCATCATTGGGTTTTTGGCCCAGGCCATCCAGGGCGTAGCCGGTATAGAGTTCCGAGCCGCTGGCAAAGTGCTCAAAATGGGAGACGGGGACGACCTTGCCTTTGGGGACGCCGTGGAGATCCACGTAGGCTCCAATGCAGTATTTGATGCCTTTGGCGGTGAGTTCCTCGCGGAGGGCGGTGAGATTGGGGTCTGCCATATGGAAGGAGGATGTTGCATCCGCCGTGCCATGGGATTGGGAAGTTCATTTAATATTTTTCCGCGACGGCAGACGGAACCGCCATGCTGGAAAATCAGGGTAAATTCGCCAGGTGAGAGCTTGATTCCGGATGGCTTTACAGGTAGAAATGCTCACAATGGCTGCCACTTCTTCCCCTCAAACTGAACCCTCCCCCACCCTGGAGCGGGGCTCCTGGATTGTGTTGAGCCTGATTCTGTTGTTTTTCTTCGCCTGGATGGGGAAGTTCGGGCCGAGTGGGACTCAATCCACCTTTACCTGGCTGGAGTCGAATTGGACCAAGGAAAATAATTACGAACACGGCTGGCTGGTGGTGGTCCTTTCGGGTTGGTTATTCTGGCGGGCGAGACCCGGTTTTTTGGCGGAGAAAATCCAGCCAGCCCCCTTGGGTCTGGCCTTCGTGGTCTTTGGCGTGCTGCTTTTTGTCGGTGGCTGGCGATTGATTCAGCCCCGGATCAATGCGGTTGCCTGGCCGTTTTTCTGGTATGGCGCGGTCGTCTATTTTTATGGCTGGCGGAGGGCCAGGCATCTGATTTTCCCGCTAAGCATGATGGCGTTTGTCATTACCGTGCCGGGTTTCCAGCAGATGACCACCGGACTTCAGATCATCGCGACCAAAATGGCCTACTTCGCGACCAATTTTCTCGGCATGAAGACCGCGCTGGCCGGCAACCGCGTCTATGATCCTTCTGGAAACTGGGGCAATTGGGAAATCGACGAAGGCTGCAGCGGTATCCGCTCCGTGGTGGCCCTGACTCTGGTGACCTATGTCTATGGCATGATCGCCCACCGGAAGTGGTCCGAGCGGCTGGTGATTTTTGCCGCCTGTATTCCAATTGCCATCCTGGCCAATGCGGTGCGGGTCACCTCCATTCTCATCGTGGCCCGGATTGATGTGGATTTTGCCAAAAAAACCTGGCATGACTACTCCGGCTTCATGTCCTTTGGGGCGGCGCTTTCCCTGCTGATGGTCCTGAGCACGGTGATGCGCCACGGCGTCAAGGCCCTGCGTCCCAAGGTGAAAGTCACCAAAGTGGGCGAATCCATCCCGATTTCATAACGTCATGTTCAAACGCGTTCTCATTCTCCAAACCCTTGTCCTGGGAGGACTCTGCCTGATTTTCCTGCTGCCGAAGACACCGCCGATCCAATCCTCGGCGGTTTCACTGGATTTGCCGAGTCTGCTCATTCTGTCCGGCTGGGCGGCCGGGCCGAAGATGGAAGCCTCCAGCAAGGAACGGGAGGCGCTGGCCAAGGATACCGAATTTGCCCGGCGCAACTATTACCGGTCTGCCGGGATCGAGGCACCGGCGGGCTCGCGCGAGCTGCTGCAGGCCTCCATTGTCATGTCAGGAAAGGACCTCAACAGCAGCCTTCACCGTCCCGAGCGCTGCCTGCCTGCCCAAGGGCTGAATTTGCTCGGGAGTTCCGAGCTGCCGGTGAAACTGAAAAACGGCCGGACCATCGTCCTGACGCGCCTGAAATGCAGCGGCAAGGAAGCCGGAAGCCTGACCTACACCCACCTGAACTATTATTTTTTCGTGGGACATGACAGTGTGAAGCACACCCACTATGGCCGCACCTTGAAGGACATGCGCGACCGCCTGATGGGAGGCTACGATCAGCGCTGGGCCTATATCACCATCAGTTCAAACCTGGTGAAGGCCGCCATGAAGGATGAGGCGGACCAGCTCTATTACTCTTCCCAGTTGAGCGAGGAGGAGACCGACCGGAATGTGGCGGAGTTTGTCAGTGAGCTGGTCCCTGAAATCATCGATCTCAAGACGGTCAAAAGCATGGAATGAAGCCAGGGGCTGCTTCCTGATCCCTGCGACGGGAAGGTTCCGGGCTTGCAGGCGGGAAAGGGCGCGTCCTAAGATGGGCGCTTATGAGTAAAAAGGTCGTATTGTTGTTTTCCGGTCAGGGGGCCCAGACGGTTGGGATGGGGCAGGCCCTCGCCGCAGCTTCTGCGGTGGCGCGCCGCGTGCTCGAACAGGCGGATGAAGTGCTGGGTTTTTCCCTGACTTCCGTGATGTTTGAGGGGCCCATGGAGGAGCTGACGCGCACCAGCCGGTGTCAGCCGGCGCTTTATGCCCACGGCCTCGCCTGCCTCGCCGCGCTGCAGGAAGTCCTGCCGGATCTGGAAATCGCTGCCGCCGCCGGCTTGTCCCTTGGGGAATTCACCGCCCATGCCGCCGCCGGGACCTTTGGTTTTGCCGATGGCCTGAAGCTGGTGGCGCAACGCGGCCGGTTCATGGAGGAGGCCTGTCAGGCCACCCAGGGCAGCATGATCGCCATGCTGGGCGGTGAGGAAGCTGCGGTGCGCCAGTTGGCCGCAGATTGCGGGGTGGATCTGGCGAACTTCAACACCCCCGGGCAGATCGTGCTCAGTGGGGCCAGGGAAAACATCCTCCGCACCGCTGCCATGGCCAAGGAGCGTGGATTGCGTGGCAAGGAACTGCCGGTGGCCGGAGCCTATCATTCACGGCTCATGATTTCCGCCCAGGAAAAGCTGCGGGCCGAACTCGCCGGGGTCGCCCTGGCAGATCCCGCTTTTCCTGTCGTCTGCAATCTGGACGCCCTGCCTGTAGCCGGGGCCGGGGAGATCCGGCGCACCCTGGAACGGCAGGTCACCGGCTCGGTGCGCTGGGCGCAAAGTATGGAATACCTCCTCGCCCAGGGGCATGATTGCTTCCTCGAACTGGGGCCCGGAGGCCAACTGGCGGGAATGCTGGGCCGCATCCGCAAGGGAGTGGAAGTTCACTCCGTATCCGATCCAGCCTCCCTCGGGAAAGCCGCCGCTGCGCTCGCCTCCTGACCCCCACTCCCACCCCATCCATGAAACGGTTCCTTTTCCTGACCCTCACTTTATTCACGGGAGCGGTTTCCGCCCAGGAATGGACCCGCTTCCGCGGCCCCGCCGGGGCGGGCACCAGTCCGGACGGGAATTTTCCTGACAACTTCTCGGAAAAGGATTTTGCCTGGAAAATCACCCTGCCCGGGGAAGGCGTTTCTTCTCCCGTGTTGTGGGGCACCCGGCTCTTCCTCACCAGCGAAACCACCGAACCCGGCCAGCGGGCGGTGCTGGCCTACGATGCCGTCACCGGGCGGGAATTGTGGCGGGTCATGGACCAGTTCAGCAGCTACGGAAAGCACCAGTTCAACAGCTTCGCCAGCAGCACCCCCTGTGTGGATGCCGGGCGCGTTTACCTTGCCTGGGCTGATGGCGGAAACATGAAGGCCATGGCGCTCAGCCACGACGGGAAGCCGCTTTGGACCAAGGATCTGGGCCCCTACGCGGAGGAGCATGGCAGCGGTGCTTCCCCCATCCTGGCGGGTGGCGTTTTGATTATTGCCAAGGACAATGCAGGCACGGATAGTGCCATCCTTGGCCTCAAGCCGGAGGATGGCAGCCCCGTCTGGAAACATCCCCGCCAAAGTGTCCGCACGCCTTTTTCCACCCCACTGGTGATCAAACAGGCGGATGGCCGGGAAGCCGTTATTCTGTCCGGCAACCCCAAGGCCCTCACCTGTCTGAATGCCGCCGATGGCAAAGTGCTCTGGGAAGTGGAAAACGCCACTCCCACAGACCGTCCCGTGGCCTCGCCGGTGCTGGCCGGGGATATTTGCTACATGACCATGGGCCAGGGCGGCACGGGCAAGGCCTCTGTGGCGGTGCGGATCACTGATCCCAGGCCGGAGCTGGTCTGGCAAAGCAAAAAAGGTCTGCCCTACGTGCCCACCGCCCTCGGCAGCAGCACCCGGCTCTATCTGTTGGGGGATGGCGGGGTGCTGACCTGCGTCAACGCCGCCGATGGCAAGGAGGTCTACAGTGAGCGCGTGTTTACTGACAAGGCTTACAGCTCGCCGGTCATGGTTGGCGATAAAATCATCTGCACCGGCCGCAATGGCCAGGTCGCCATGGTGGCCGCCGGCGATCAGTTTAAAAAGCTCGGGGAGGGACAACTCGGGGAATCCACCGACGCCACTCCGGCCATCGCGGGCGGCCGGCTTTTCTTCCGCACGCGGACTCACCTGATGTGTCTGCCTGCTGCCACCAGGCCGCAGCCCTGAACGAAATACAGTTAGGGAATCATGGCACAGATCCGCAGGCAGGTGACCCCGGAGGCGGCACGGGGAGAGTCGAGGGTCATGGTGTCACCGGGCGCCAGGCGTCCTGGACGATGGCGGTCAATTGGATGTAGCGCGGGGTATGGGCGAGTTCGATGATCGGGGTGAAACTCTTGTCCCAGGTGAAGCGGCGCAGGGCCATTTTGCCAAACTCGGTGTTTTTGGGGATGAAAACGGGTTGCTTGTTGGCTCCGGGGTTGGGGCAACTGACTTCCAGACAGATGAGTTCCTGGAGTTCAGCGTCTGTGAGCTGATCGCCAAAATAATGGGCGCGCTTCATGACGGCGAGGAAGCGGTCGGGGGGGGCTGAAGGAGTCGTGAGAAAGGTGTCGAGCATGCGGTTGCGGCATTGAATGAAGGCGTCGTAATCGATGCGTGGAGCGTTGGCGGTTTCTTCGACGGCGACAGGAAAACCCAAGGGCACGGCGTCGGTGATGACCCGGAAGAGACGGGCTTTGTAGGCGGATTTGGGGATTTGGGTGGAGGAATCGTAGAAAATCCGGTGCCACGGAGCGGGGTTCAGATCTCCGCCCGGAAAATAGGAGGAGGCTTTGCGCAGGGCTTCGGCGGGTTGATGGACGTAGGCCTTGATTTCGTCCGGTTTGCGGGCGGTGAGGAGCTTTTCGAGGGTCTGATAGGATTGTTCCTCCGGACTGCCGGGAGCAAAGTCCTGGGAGACCCCTGGGATGGCTTCCCCATGGATCACAGGTTCAGCGGCTGGCGTGGCCGGGGGCGCTCCGGCAATTTTTGGGGACCCGGGAGCGGCTGGGTTGGGGGTGGGCGGCGTGGCCGGAGCAGCAGGGGGCGTTGCGGGAATCACGGTGGGCGAAGGCGTGGGGGCAGCTGGCTTGGGGAGCGGCGTGGACGCGGCTGGTGCCGTAGTGGAAGAGGCAGGGAGGGGCAGCGAAGCGGGCGCGGTGGCGGCAGCCGCTTTTTTGCTTTGCTCATGCCGGTAAAAGAGCACCAGGCCCAGCACGAGGGTGAGGAAGATGATGAGGCCAAAGGGAGTGCGTTTTCCCGAAGGGGGGGCTTTCTGCCGGGCAGGCTGGCTAGCACCGGGAGGGATGGCATAGGCGGGTGCTTGGCCGGAATGGGCCGTGGCTGGAGCCGTGACGCTGCCCGCCTTGCCGAAGGTGAGCGGGACTGAACTGGTGGCAGGGGCTGGTGGGAGCGGAGCAGGGTTTGGAAAAGGGGTTCCGGTGGAGTCCGGGGTGGGCGGAGCCGCCGGCAAGGTGTCAGGAGCACTGTGGGCGGCAAAGGCTTCAGAGGGGGTGCGGATGACGGCGGTGGCTTCTGCCGGAGCAGCGGTGGCTCCGCTGGGATGAAGGGAAGCAAAAGGGCTGACCGGGACGGGTAGCATTGACGCGGGGAGGGTGCCGGCAACGGGCAAAGGGCTGGCTTCCGGGGCAGGGAAGGGGCCGGATGTTGCGGGAATGGGTTCTGTCCGGGGCCGGGCCGGGAAGGTAGGAGGAGCGTGTTCTGAATGGTCAGCGCCTGCAGGCTCCGGGCCAGCCGCAGGGAGGCTTGGACCGGGCGTTCCTGGCGTGGAATCAGGGGCGGGAAAGTCCGGTAGGCTGTCGGCGGGGGTGAACGGGGTGAGTGTTGGCGGGGGGCTGTCGATTTGGACCGGGAGCGCCGTGGAGGGCTGGACTCCGGAAGCAGGGGGTCCAGCCACTGCGGCGATGGGGGCCGTGGCTTCCTTGGCGGCCGCTTTCCAAATGTCTTCCGGGTGTGGACCGGTGGCGGACAAGAAGGGAAAGGGGGGTAAATTCGGGACCGGGGCCAAGGCCACTATCGCAGGGCCGGGACTATTAAATGGGCTGGATTCCGCAAAGCTGGATGCAGGCGGATTGGGGAAGGCGGGGAGCGGGCTGTCATCAGGAGGCACTTCTGCCAGAGGCGCGGCAGGCGGATCAGCAGGCGAGGTGTCAGGGGGCGCTTGGAAAGGCTGGAATAGATTCGCAAAAGCCCCGTTGGATCGGTCCAGTTCTCCCGTCAATGCTGCCTCCGGAGTTCCGTCTGGCGTTGGGTCGGGTTCTACGGTCCCGGTTGCTGGTGCCGCCGTTCCGGGAAACGCTGGAACTTCAAGCGGCTCTGGGCTTGCTTCGCTGGAAAAATGCTGGGGGATTTCCATGGGATCGCTGAACCATGGCACCTCCGGCCCGGAGGGGAGGTCGACTGCCCAAAGGGGATTGGGACCCGGCCCGGGGTTCGGATCAAACACGTCATTTTCCTCCGGAGGCAGGGCCGGCGGTGGTGCTGCTGCCCAAGCGGTGGGCGTGGGAAATCGCGGGGTCTTGAAAGCTTCAGGCTCCAGCGGGGCGCTGGGGAGGTCGGGGGCCGTCAGGAAAGCGGAGGGTGCAGCCGTGGCGGCCATGGATGATTTCGCAGCCAGGGCCGCGAGACTCGCAGATAATAGTTCTCCTGGACTGATGGGGGAAGTTGACTCCGCCGCCAGGGGGGAGGACTCCACCGGAAGGACTTCCGGGCTGGTGATTCCGGGGGGTTCGACGATGAGCGTTGCGTCAAGAGATCCTTCATCGTCGGGTGCTTCCCCGACAGATGACCCGTCAGGGGCAGTTTCCGGTGCTTCGGCCGGGGGGCAGAGGGGGACCTCTGGCCCGGATGCCGCGACGTCTGACGATCCACCATCCGCCGGCGCGGCAGGTGGGGTGGAAGTCGGGCGTGCAGCAGCCGTAAGGAGACGGGCCGCCACGGCTGTGCCGCCCGCCAGGAGGCCCGCCCCGCGTCCCAAAAGGAGCCTGCCCAGCAAAAGCCCGGCCGCACCAGCGATGGCCGCTTCCAGGGCAGCCCGGTCGGATATTTTTGGGAGTGGGGGATTTTTGTCAGAAGAGGGAGCAGACTCGGACATAAAACGGAAATTTCGATGTGAAATAAAAACAGGACGCGCTGTGTGCATCACACCGCCTGCTGTCACGATATAAGCCCGGAACGCATTGACAACCTGAAGTCACCTCCTGCCAGGCAAAATCCAGGCGCTTGTCACCGGGAGGCTTTCTTGGCCTGCCATCGGGCGTCAGCAGGGGGGCAACAGCTCAAAACAATCACCGGGAAAGCCGCTCGCTGAAAATCTCCCCGGCGGGGCACCGGGGAGGACACGCGGGGGCGCGTGTGCTCCCCGTCCGCCCCATACACCCCGCCGGAGGCCTCCACTCCCCAATCACCCAGCACTTCTTCCACCGCTCCGCACAGCACCCGGTAAACCTCTGTCTCATCGTCCCCATGCACCCGGGGGGCTCCAGGGTAAAGAATGGGGATAGAGATCCGATCCCGCTGGACAGGACCGCTGGGCGCTTGGGGCTGCGGTTGATGCAGGGGAAATTTTTCCAGAGCCCAGGAGGTCTGCCGCAATTCCGCCTTCAAATTCGTTTCCGATGGCCTATGGTCCAGGATGCCGGAATCTTCTGACACTCTTCCCAGCCCACCTCCCCATGCCGCGACCGCCCTGACCGGACTGCTGCCTGACGAACTCGCCGCCGCCCTGAGCGCTGCCGGTGAAAAGCCTTACCGGGCGAAGCAGATCCAGGAATGGGTTTTCCAAAAGCGTGCTCTTAACTATGCGGAAATGACCAATCTGCCCGCGTCTCTGCGGGAAAGTCTGGCGGCCTCCCATCCTTTCCACAGCCTGCGCACCGCCAAAATCCAAGGCGCGAAGGATACCACGCGCAAATTCCTCTTCCGGCTGCACGATGGCCGCTATGTTGAGAGTGTGCTCATCCCGGCTAACAAGGGATTCATGGGCAACCAGAGCGACCGCCTGACCCTCTGCGTCTCCAGCCAGGTGGGCTGTGCCTATGATTGTAAATTCTGCGCCAGCGGCCTCGCCGGCTTCACGCGGAATCTCCGTGCGGATGAAATCGTGGAGCAGGTGATGGCGGCGGAACGCGAGGCCGGGGAGCGTATCGATAACATCGTCTTCATGGGCATGGGCGAGCCGCTGGCGAATTTCACCAATCTCACCCGGGCCCTGCAGATTCTTCAGGGCCAATGGGGCCTTAATATCGGTGCCCGGCACATCACCGTCTCCACCAGCGGATTGGCCCCCCAGATCAAAAAGCTGGCGGATTTTCCTCTCAAGGTCCGCCTGGCCATCTCCCTGCATGGGGCCACCGACGAGGTGCGCAGCAAAATCATGCCGGTAAATAGCAAGTATCCCCTGGAGGAACTTTTCGATGCCCTGCGCTATTTCCGCCAGCGCAGTAAACACAAGATCACCATGGAATACATCCTCATCGAAGGCATTAACGATGGCCTGGACCAGGCCAAAGCCCTGGCGCGCCGGGTGCGTTCCCTGGAGGCCAAGGTCAACCTGATCCCCTACAACACCGTCGAAGGCCTGCCTTGGGTCCGCCCCTCGGAAGCCCAGCAGGATGCTTTTTGTGCCACCCTGGTAGCCAACGGAGTGCCGGCCACGATCCGCCGCGAAAAAGGCCATGACATTGATGCGGCCTGCGGCCAGCTCCGCCTCAAGCAGGAGACTGCCGAAGGCCTCGTCGAGACCCCACTTAAAGCAGTCTCCTGACAAAAGCGGCCAAAAGTGCCGGAATGGGATCCGGCTGGATAAGGCGGGCGCTCAGGGTTTCACGAGGCGGTAGAAGCGCTTTGGTCCATCCACCACGTCCTGCACGTGATTCAGATTTCCCTCCACGAAGGGCAGGGCTTCCACGTTCGCCCAGGTGCCGGTGGTGAGGGAGGGGCTGGACTGAAGTGTCAAATTCACGGGGGCACTGAGGGGCCAGGTGATGTCCACGGCATTTCCGGCGAGAACATTGATGGAGAGGGCGACGGCCGGGCCATTTCCGGTATAGAGATGGAAGTCATCCAGGAGCAGCGATTGATCTTCAGTGGCCGGCACCGCCACGCGCACCGTGGCGCTCACGTCGTTTGGCTTGAAGATGATGGAGCGGCGGGTGTAGGGATTTGCCCCGCCCGTAGCGGTCTGATTGTCCTCAAACACCGTCGCGCCATCGATCAGTAATTGATAAGGGGTGGGTCCGGCGGAATCTCCATTGCGGGCATTCACGAGGAAAGTCAGGGTGTATTCCTCATTGGGGATCAGGCCTTCGATGACCTGTGAAAGGGAAGCTCCGGTCCCTTGGATAAAGGCCACCCGGTCCTGGGCACCGGCGGTGCCGTTGTCGCTGAATGGGCCGGCTCCATCCACATTGACCCCGTGGCCACCCGTGGCACTCCAGCCAGCCAGGGCTTCCTGGTAGCCCACTCCCGCCGGCGTGCCGGAAGCTTCGAAGCTGGGGTTTTTGATGGTGATCTCGCCAGGGCTGACAGGGACGATGCAGACGGCGTCCAGCAGGAGGGTGGCATCGCCCGCAGCCGTGGAGGTGAATTCCAGGAGGCCATCCGTCCCTGCTGCGGTGAAGGTGGCCGCCGCAAAATGAAACGGCTGCCCGGCACCCACGGCCGACACTCCGCTCTCTGCCAGCAGTTCTGCGCCAGCGAATCGCATCTTGAAGTCCATGGTTCCACCGCAGCAGTTCCGGACGTTATAGAAAGCCTGCACCTGATAGGTTTGGCCAGGGGTCAGCCCTGTCACCATTTGATTCAGGGCCTGGGATCCCTGGAGGAAGGCCACCTGGTTGCGGTCCGGCCCCGTTCCGTTGTCAAAAAAGGGCATGCCCAAGGTATTTAAGCCGCGGCCGTCAGGCCCCCCGCTCCAAGCCATAATGGGACCATAACCCACACCGGGGGTTGCCCCGGTGCTTTCAAAGCTGGCATTGAGCACATGGGAGGTGACGCCATCGATCCTGACGCTGCCATTCACTCCCGGGAGATCCCCGTTTTCCACCACCGCCATGATCGTGGCTCCGCGTCCCACGCCTTCGACTTCCGTGGTCAGCACCGTGTCCGGACCATTGGCAGGGAAAGTGAGAGTCACGAGCCCATCGACATCCGCATCCACAAAACGGGCCACATTTTCATTGGTCATCCGGACCTTCACGATGGCATCTCCGAGTTCCAGCCGGCGTGCTGAAACTGCGATGGAAACGGTGCCGCGGTTGCCGGGGCCCAACTCGAGAACGGCCGGGCCCACCTGCAGATCCGGGAGGGGTTCCACCACGACGCCAGTCACCCGGATGTCATCCAGCAGCACCGTCGGATTCCCTGTGGCAGATGTCTGGGCGAAGCTCAACTCCGCGCTGGTGGAACCCGCCACGAAATTCGCAGTGCCACTGCGGTAGGCCGCAACGCCGCCCACCGGGGTCACCGCCTGACTGAAGATTTGGTTTCCATCCACCTTCACCTGCAACTCGGGAGCCTCCCCCGTCGTTGCATTGTAGCGGAAACTCACGGCATACGTCTCGCCCTGCACCAGCGCCCGCAGGGTCTGTGAAGCCACAAACTCCCCCTGGATATAGCCGACATGATCCTGCTCGGGGATGGTTCCATTGTTGGCGTAGGTGCCGCCGTCCACGTCTACCCCTGCCAGGCCTGCCCCGGAGCCAGTCCAGCCTGCCACCGGCCCCAGGGCGGTCTGGGTGCCACTGGCTTCAAAGCTGGGATTCATCAATGGCACCTGCCCGGCAGCATGGGGCACGATGCAGACAGCATCCAACAACCCCGTGCCATCCCCCAGGACAGTCGTGGTGAGGGCGAGGGTGCCACTTTCGGCAGCCGCCGTGAATGGAACATTCCGGAACTTATAACCAGCTCCCCCGAGGGAAGGCGTGACCCCGCTGATGGAATCCAGAGTCGTCCCGTCCCACTTCGTCGCCAGATCGACGCTGCCGCCACAGCACGCTCTCGCGTCGTAGAAAAACTGGACCCAATAATCCTGCCCCACGCTCAGGCCACTGACGTTCTGGGTCAGCGCATTGCTGTTTTGAAGAAACGCCATCTGCTGTCCGTCGGTAACAGGGGTGCCATTATTGTGGAAAGGTCCGTCGGAGCGGTTCGTCCCGCTGCCGCCAGTCCAGCCATTGATCGGGCCGTAATGTGGCCCTGCCGGATTATAGTTATCCTCGAAACTGGGATTGGTCAGCAGACCTGCCTGGACGGAGCCGATGGCGCACCAGCTGACAATAAAGGAAGGTAGTCCTCGGAGGAATGTTGTTCTCATAAACGTTGGTTTAATTTAATTCTGCTTTGGTAAATACCATAACAGTCAGCGCATTTCCTCCGGTGGCTCCTCCCAAGGAGCTTGCCTGGTGTAGGCGGAGTCGATGGAGGCCTGCCGTTTTCGATGACGCTGATCCATCTGACGCAGCACGTCTTCCGGAGTGAC
>CAMDJM010000004.1 GCA_945900785.1 Akkermansia muciniphila | reverse complement strand
AGGGAAATTTGTGGTTTTGACGGGATTGATGGGGGGACGGGGGGAAACCACGGATTTCCCGGAGGGCACGGATGAGGTGGGCCGCTGGGCTAGCTTCCCCGCTTGGCGCGGGCGAAGCGGGCGCGGCGGCGGGCTTCCTCGGCGGCGGGATCGGATTCCGAGGGCGAGGGGACGGGCGGCGGGGAGCTGGGGGGAGCGGTGGTTTCCGGCGGGGCGGGGGCGGGGGAGCTGGCGGGGGCCGTGGGATTGGAGAGTGCTGCCGGGGCCTGGCGGGGGCGGTTGAGGGCGGGCTGGCGCGCTGGGGGCACGGCGGGGCCGCCGGCGGGCTGGAGGGTGGCGAAGGGCCGTTTCAGGAAGGCAGGCCAGCGCAGTTCCGCGATGCTCCAGCCGAGGCGGGTGGCCAGGGCATCGGCCAGCACGAGCAGGAGCAGCAGGGGCAGAATCCAGGGGCGCAGGTCGGTGAAGCGGATGATGGGCGGGCTTTGCCAGGCATTGGCCAGATCCAACAGCTCGCGCCCCCCGGAGGCGGCAGCGGTTTGGCGGAGTTCCTCCTGACGGGCGGGATCAAAGGTCCATTCTGCCTTGGTGCCGACGCTGAGGGGGCCAAAGGGGATGACGTGAGGGCCGGCCTGAATGCCGCCCCGGATGACGCTGCCTTCCTCCAAGTCGATGGCGGCGCGGTAGTGGCCCGGGGCCATGCGCTGCCAGGTGAGTTCCAGGCCGGGCTCGGCGCGGGCTCCGGTGGCCAGCACGATGCGGGGAGCGGTTTGGGCGAAGGTCTCGGTCCAGGGGGATCCCTCGTAGAGCAAATCGAGGGCCAGCCCGGTGCCGCGCAGTTCGTAGCGCAAGCCCAGGCCGGGCGGCAGGGGTTGGCCCATCAGCCAGCGGGTGAAGGTTTGGGCGAAATCGCCATATTTCGGCCAAGCCCGGACTCGATCCGAGAATTCCCCGCCGAGGGGGAAGCTGATGGCAGCGGTGCGGCCTGCCCCGCGCTGGCCCCAGGCGGTAAGCGGTGCGGCGAATTCATCCCCGGAGATCAGTCCCTGCGAGGCCCAATCCTTGCGGTAGCTGAGGTTATAGCCATCGACTTCCTTCAGCCATTCCAGGGGCCGGCCCGCGATTTCGGTCCAGAGCCCGGTGGGCACGGCGGGCACGGGATCCTTCACAAAGGCGCTACGGGCGACGGCCACGGTTTCGGCGGTGAAAACATTCGGCAGATCCTCGGCACGGTCCGTGAAGAAAATCCGTCCATTGCCCCGCTTGGCGACATCTTTGAGAAAAGCGGCATCGCTATCCGCTTCCGTGCCCATGGCGATGACGCTGACGGTGCCTCCATCGGCGGTGATTTCCGCCAGCAGATTCACATAATCCTCCGGCTGCTCCGCGTCTGCGGCATCGGCAAATAAAATCAGGTGGCGGGTGCCGTAGGGGCTGTCTTTCAGAACGGCCCAGCCGGCTTTCAGGCCATTGTAGACAAAGATGCCACCGCCTTCGCTGCGGACGCGGCGGACTTTGTCGCGCATGGAATCGCGGTTGGTTTCGCTGCTGATTTGTTGGAGCGGGATGACCTCGTGGGCCTCGCTATCCACGGCAAAAACGCCCACCATGTCCTGGAAGCCGAGCAGCTCGATGGAGCGGGCGGTGCCTTCATTGGCGAGGTCCATCTTGGTGCCGCCGCCGGCGGGGGCGGCCATGCTGCCGGAGCGGTCCATGATGATCACCATGGCGGCCGCGAGCTTCTTCTGGTCTTTTTTGAGTTCCAGGGAAACGGGCAGCAGTTCATCAATGCTGGAGCGGAAATACCCCCCGGAGCCGAAGCTTTTTTTGCCTCCGGCCATGAGCAGGCCGCCGCCCTGGGCACTGACAAAGAAATTCAGGGAAGAGAGGAAATCGGCCGGGACCTCCCAGGCGGGGACGTTATTGAGGATCACCGCGCGGCAGCCGGACAGTTGCCCGGCCTGCAGCCTGGAGGGCTCGCGGGCGGTTTCGACGTCAAAGCCCTGCCCCTTGAGCACGGCTTCCAAGGGGTCCGGCTGATAGCGGGTGATGAGCAGAAGGCGGGGGCCGCCGGTGATTTCCACCCAGGATTCATAACGGTTATTTCCGGCGTGGGTGTCGTCCTTCGGCTGAATGACAGCTTCGTATTTGAAGGAGCCGCTGCTGGCCATACGGTCCGTAAAACGGGCGGTGCCCCGGCCGGAGGTGAGGGTGACCTCGTCGTCGGTCAGTTTTTGGCCGTTGCGGAAAATCGTGAGGGGAACCGCGCCATCGGCAGGCCCAGTGACTTCTACTTCCACGAGGAAAGGCTCCGAGACCTGGGCGCGGCTGGGCAGGTGGAGCCGGCGGATACGGAAGTCATTGCCGAGGGCTTCCGTGGTGAGGCGGAAATCGAGGGGCACCGCCGCCCTCACCAGTTTTTCGGCGGTGCCGGCGAGTGGTTCCGTGCTGAAGCCATCCGTAAACACGAGGATCCGGGACGGGCGCTCCGGACGGCGCAGGGCGAGGAGGTGCTCCACCGCCTGCCTGGTGCGGGTCAGGGCGCGGCTGCCGGTGTAGGGCCCGCCGGCATTCGATTCCTGGGGCACGACTTCGCTGGCATAGTCCACAAAATGCAGCCGGTCATTGCGGTCGCGCTTTCCCTTTTCCAGAAGCTGCCGCCACTCCGGCAGGCCCTGGTCGATCTTTGCCCCGGTGCTGTCGGAGCGGTCCAGCAGCACCCACAAGTCCATGCCTCCCTCAAAGCGCTGCCACTGCGGCCGCATCAGCAGCAGCACCGTGAGCACCAGCAGGGCCGCCCGCAGCGGGCGCTGCAATTGCAGGCCCCGCCACACCCAACCAGCAAGGATGAGCACTGGGAGCAAGGCCAGCCATGCAGGATCGCGGAAAATCATGCCGCTATTCTAACCGGGATGCCTGGGGGCAAAAGGGAAATCTTCACCCCGCCAAACCCTGGCTGCTTTTTTTGCGGCGGGGAAGAAACCCAAGGACGCCGAGCACAAGGGCGATGGCGGAACTGGCTGCCAGCAGATCCACTCCGGGGACAAAGCGCTCCTCGTATTCGACATAGCTGATTTCCGTCACCTCGTCAAAGCGCGGCACGGCGACCTGATTTTTCGTCCAGCCCGGATTCCGGCCTGCCTGGATCCACCAGAGCAGCGTGCCCAGGAACAGCACGGCAGCCGTCAGCCGCAGACCATGGCGCAGCATTTTCAAAAAAAGTCGGGGTGGGTTATTTGGGACAAGCCCCGGCGATGGCCATGCTGACCACCACGTCATTCGCCACCTTGTCCGGGGGGGCCTTGGGATTCACCCCGTAATCGGAGCGTTTGATGGTGAATTCCGTGCGCAGCACCGCCAGATCCCCCTGCATTTTGCCGCCGGTGCGGTCGCCCAGCTTGCCTTTCAACAGCGTCACGGAAGCTGGAACCGAGATCTCCTTTTCCACCCCCATCAGGGAAAATTTCCCCTTTGCAGTCCCGGTGGCCTTGTCGCCTTCCATTTTGAAGTCGGACAATGCAGTCAGGGTGAACGTGATGGTCGGGTGCTCTGCCACATTCAGCCAGTCCTTACCCAGCATGTGCTCCTTCATGGTCGCATTTTCCACGCTGAGGGTCTTCGCCTCAATCACGATGCTTCCCTTGGTGGCCCCAGGTTTTTCAGGATCGATGGTCAGCTTGCCACTGACGCCACTGGCATTGCCGCTGATGGCTTCCAGGGGGGCATCCAAGGTAAAACGGACCTGGTTGACGCCTTTCGGGTCCTTGAAGTTGAAGGTCTGTTCCGCCGCCGTCAGGAGGGACGGGGTCAGGGGCAAAAGGAGCAGCGCCAGCAAATGGGATTTTTTCATAACAGGGTCGGAGTTAAAGATTTTGGGGAAACGATCCGGATCGGATTCCACCACCAGCATGATACGCTTTTTCCGGAAAGCGATTTCGATGTTTTTTAAATACCTGCCTTTTTTAAATGTTCATCGATCCAAGCCTTCACTTCCTCAATGGAGCGCAAGCCGTTGATCATTTCCTTGGGCGACCCCTGGTGGTAAAACATCAGCGCCGGAATTCCCGCGACCCCAAAAGCTCCGGCAAGGGCCGTTTCCTGATCCACGTTTACATTGACAAAACTCACGCGCCCGGCGTAGACCCCTGCCAAGGCATCAATGGCGGGCGACATCATCCGGCAGGGCCCGCACCATGGAGCCCAGAAATCCACCACCACCGGCAGGGGCGAGCCGACCACGACGGCTGGAAAATCTTCCGTGGTTACAGGAGTCACCCATTGGGAAAGGGAATGGAGCTGGCGGTTCATTTTTAAAAACTTTAAGTCAGGAATACCACGCCGTCGACCTGGAATTTGAGAGGATTCCGTCACCCAACTGCGCCCGGGTAACTTTGGAAGGTGTAAAAAAATTCTGGTGCCCGACTGGCATTTCAGCGAAGTGGGGCATCAGAATTTTTTAAATAAATGCAAAATTGATAATTGCAATATTTTCAATTTAGAATATAATTAATTAGAATCTCCATAATATTTACCCGTGAGCCTGCTTCGTTTTCCCCGATCCTATTTCCTGGAAAAAGCACGTTCCGGTCCACCCTCCAAATCTCTCCGAGCCATGATCTTCAGCGCTGACCAAATGTTGTTTGCCATCCGCCGTGCTGGTGAAATCCTGCTGCCAGCCAAGCGTGGGGAAGTGCATTTCAGCGGCAGCTTCTCCCACCGGAACCGGGGTCAGGAAATCTTCCTGGCTCTGGTGGAAACCACCTCCGTGGGCAAAGGCGAGCGCAGCCCCGGCATCGGCTTCAAGATCGACCTGCAAACCGGATTGATTATGGATTTGCTGAACGATCAGGGCGTGCTGGGCTACCTGCCCCGCCGCATCCTCGCGCCCCACCAGGAGATCCCCTTCCGCATTGAGATGGAATTGATCGGCCGCGTCTGCGTGCCCAAAATGGTGATTGGCGGTGAAAGCTTCCTGCATCCTTCCCTCTATCTGGAAACCCGCGGCAGCCTGAGTGCCCTCACCGGCACCAGCCTTCATCCCCCGGGAGATGCCATTTTCAGTGATCTGGAGGTGACCAGCACCGTTGAAGATACGACCGATATCTGCGCTGCCAGCTGATTCGTGCAGGCTTCCCCTTTTTCCCCGGGGAGAAATTGAACAAAAGCGCCGCCGCGTGGTTGATAGTCCCGCGGGCTGCGCTTTTCTGTTCCAAATGCTCCCTTCCTTCTCCAAGGCTTCCCCCCGATCCATCAACGCCCGACTGACCGGGCGGGGCTACGGGCTGCTGGGACTTTCGCTGGTCATGATCCTGCTGGGAGCCCTGCTGCCGGAGCCTATCGCAGTGCAGTTGGGCTTGCTGGGCTGGTGCCTCGTGCTGATCGCCCGGTTGGTCGCCCCGCGAAATCTGAAAGGGCTGCGCGTGGCGCGGAAGCTGCCCCCGGCGGCCTTTGCCGGGCATCTCTTTCCCTACACCATGGAACTCTGCAATGACAGCCGGCAAACGCGGTATGCCATTGAAGTGGAGGATTCCATCGCGGGCCCGGCGGAGCGTGGCCTGGATGCCGCCCAGGTGCCGGCCTGCGGGAAGTCCCTGCGGGCTTTTGAGACCCGGCTGCTGCGGCGGGGAGTGCGGCACGGGGCCCGGGCGCGTTTATTGTCACGGTTTCCCCTGGGGCTCTGGCAGGTGGAGCTGGAACTGCGCGACCGGGTGGACATGATCGTCTATCCCCGTCCGGTGCCGCCACGCCAACTTTACGATGCGCAGGATGCCGCCCTGCTGGATGCGGAGGAGGATGAAAGCGCCCGGCGGGATTGGTCAGGGGATTTCCATGGTATCCGCGGCTTCCAGCCGGGCGACCGCATGAAGCTGATCCACTGGCCCGCCACCGCCCGGGCCGGCCGCCTCATGGTCCGGCAATTCGACCGCCGCCTGCCGGAGAAATACAAGGTCATCTTCCATAGCATCCGGCCCGGGCCGGATCCGGGAAGTGGGCCGGATGCCTTTGAGAGTGCCCTGGAACTCCTCTGCGGGCTGCTCCTGCATTGCCGGGAGCGCGCCATCCCACTGGACCTCACCCTGGCCAGCGAGGGCTGGCGCTCCTGGTCCGTGCCCGCAGGGGAGCCGCTGGAGCCCGTGCTGGAATACCTTGCCGGCACCCGGCGTGCGCCGGAACGCGACGTCGCCGCCTTGCTCCAGGCCCTCGCCCTGACGGAACCCGGAGTCCGCGTTTTCATCGTCAGCGACATTCCGGTAAAGGACTGGGAGCAACTCCTGCCGGACTTTCCCTTTTCCCTCACCTGCCTCAGTATTACTGATCTGCGTATCAGACAACCCGGCTTCACCCGCCCTGGCCCCCTGCCTGTCCGCTCATGAAATTAGCCGCCCTCCTCTACGCTGCCTTTCTTCTGCTGGAAGGCCTGCTCGCCTGGCTCCTCGGCCATGATAGCCTGCTCTTCACAGGGTCCATGCTCGGGCTGATTGCTTTTGCCCTCGTGCGCCATCATCCCAAGGCCATCTCCGAAGGCGTGCGGCTGGCCACCGCCGCCGTGCTGGCCATCGTCGGGCCGCTGCATTATCAAAACAATTTGACCCCCCTCATGCTTTGTTTTATTGCCCTGCCCCATTTCCTCGCCGCCACCCAGGCGCTCAGCGGGGCTGACTCCGCACGGGCCACCCCCAGCCAGCCCCGGCGGAATGCGATGACCTTCAGCATTGCCTTTTATGCCGCGATTGGCCTGATCTTTCTCCTGGCCCGGGGCATGGCCCCCCTGCCGCGGCTCCTCACCACCTTCCTCGCAGTGACGGTCCTGCTCGCGGCCTTGGCGGCATGGGACCTGTCCCGCCTGCCCCGGCTCCGGCAGGCGAAACCGGCGGGTGGTTTCTCATGGGGGCAACTCAGCCTGCCGCTGGGCCTGCTGGCCCTCGCAGTCCTGCTCTATCTCGGGCCACTGCCCTGGGCAGCAGACCAGTTATGCCGCATCTCCCCCCACCGGCGGATCGATCCGATGGAGTTTAAAAATAAACCGCCGCATCAGCCGCCTACCCAAAAAACCGGCAGTCCGGCCGACCAGCCCGCTTCCCGCACCGGCATGGATGAGTCCGCGATCACCAGCGAACACCGCCTGCCCTCCCGCTCCGATCTGCGAATGACGGAAGCCCCCCGCTTTCTCCTGCGCCTTGACGCCCCTGACACCCCAGCGTCCCTCCTCGCCCAGGGCCCGGCCTATCTCCGCAGCCATACCTTAAACCGTTTTTCTGACGACAAATGGCGTGCTGAAGTCACCGGAGGCCTCTGGGTCGAGGACGGGGAGGATGGCACCACCGATGGCCGCATCACCCTGCATGCTCCCACCCAACCGCCCGGCATCTCCCACGAGGTTTTCGCGATTGAAACCGATGGTTATACCCTGCCCACCCTGCCCGGCCTGACAGAAATCCAGCTCCCCCGGGTCTACGCGGTCCCTGGCGATATCCTACAGGCGGCCCTCAGCGGCAACATCCGCTACCGCGCCCTGTCCACCCCGTCACTCTATCGGAACTTGCCCAATCCTGCCCTGCTCAACGCAGGAAAAACGGACCAAAAAATCCACCTGAAACCCGCCGATGGCCCCACCGGCGGGGAATTGGCCAAGCTCGCAGACAAAATCTTCACGGGCGAAAACCTTCCCTCTGCGAAAATCAACGACCTCCAGGCGTGGTTCGCCAAAAACCTGCGCTACAGCACGGTCATGGAAAACAAACGCGGGCTGAGTCCGTTGCAGAATTTCCTGATGGATGAACGCCGCGGCTTCTGCGATTTCTTTGCCAGCGCCGGGGCCCTGCTCCTCCGCCAGGCCGGCCTCCCCACCCGGGTCGCCTACGGATTCGCCTCCCGGGAAATCGATCCTGAAAGCGGCCTCATTCTCTTCCGCGACCGCCACGCCCATGCCTGGACGGAGATTTTCCTGGAAAATTACGGCTGGACCCTCTGCGACTTCACCCCCTCCGATAACGTCGGCCAACCCTCCCCGGAAAACGCCCCCAAGCCGCCGCCCTTGCCAAACCTGGATCAATTCAGCGACGCTGCCAGGGACGATTCCACCGCCAAGCCAATCCCCGCGCCCAAGGTGGAAACGCCCTTCTTTGCCAAAATCCTCGCCTGGCTCCGGCAGATCACCAAACTCGGCCCTCTGCTGAACTATGTTCCCTGGGTGCTGGGGGGAGTGGTGCTTCTCCTGGCCCTCATCCGCTTCTGGCGGCGTCCCCGGCCGGACCCCGCTCTGGCTGAAGCCGCCGCCCGCGCCGCTGCTGACCAACCGCCCCCCTACTACGGGGAACTGCTGCGTCTCAGCGCCGCCGCCGGCCATCCCAAGCCGGAAGGCAGCACCCCGCTGGAGCACTATCAACTTCTCCTGCGCTCCAGCCTGCCCGCCGCGCCACTCGCCCCGCTGCTGCACTATCACTGCGCCATCCGCTACGAGGACGCCCCGCGCGACCCGGCGCAGGAACAATCCTTTGCCAGCCTGCTCACCGCCTTCGCCCAGTCCTTCGCCCCTGCCGTCAGCCCTCCCCAGGCTTCCTCCAGCTGAATGGCCAACGGATCTCTCAACTCCCAACCTTCATCTCTCAACTTCCTCTTTAGGATCATGGAACAGCCTGGCCCCCCAGCATTTCGCGCATGGCGCTGAAGCGGTTTTTGGCTTCGGCGAGGGAAACCGGGCGGTTGCGCAGTTCACTCCAGGAATGGCGTTGGACAAATTTTTCGTCCAGCTCCCGGATGAAGCTGCTGCCCTGGCTGGGGAGCCGGTCCCCCCACTTGGTGCGGGCGGCGCACCAGGTCAGGGTGAGGCGTTCCCGCGCCCGGGTGATGCCGACGTAGAGCAGGCGGCGCTCCTCGTCCCGGGTGCCTTCCTCGGTGCTGCGCTTGTGGGGGAGAATGCCTTCCTCCAGCCCTGGCAGATAGACGTGGGGGAACTCCAGGCCCTTGCTGGCATGCAGGGTGATCAGGGTCACGCCCTGCTGTTTTTCCAGGTCGTCCTTGCCGGTGTCCCGCTCATCATCCAGGCAGACACTGCCCAGAAAATCGATCAGCTCCGGCTCGGTGCGGACCGGGCGGCTGCGCAGGCTTTCCATGAGTTCCCCGATGCCATTTTCGCGCTGGGTGGCTTCCTCCTCATCCTTGCAGGAGCGTTTCAGCCAAGGGAGATAATCCATTTCCCGGATCATGTCCTGGGTCATTTCAGCCAGCGTAGGGTAACCTCCGGAGAGGAATCCCTGCCATTTGCTGACAAATTCCTGGAACGCCCCGATAGCTCCCTGGGCGCGTTTGGACAGGGTGGACTGGAAGGCATCGCCAACCAGGGTTTTGAACACGCTCTCCCTGCGCTCCTGGCTGGCGAGGGTGGCGTTTTCCACGATAGTATCACTGAGGCCGCGCGGGGGCGTGTTGATGATGCGCAGCAGGTTGATGTCATCGTCCGGATTCACCAGAACGGCGAGATAGGCCATGACGTCCTTGATTTCGCGCCGGTCAAAGAAGCTGCGCCCGCCAATAATCCGGTAGGGAATTTTGTGTTTGCGCAGGTTTTCCTCAAAGACGCGGGTCTGGGCATTGGTGCGGAAGAGGATCGCGAAATCGTCGAATGTGAGGTTGTCCCGGTCCTTGGTCACCATCATATCCTCCACCACAAACTCCGCCTCCTCGGTTTCGCCAGGCATGGAAATCAGGCGCACGGGTTCCGGGCCTTTTTTGGTGCTCCAGAGCTGTTTGGCGCGGCGGTCCAGGTTGTTTTTGATCAGGCCATTGGCAGCACCGAGAATCACATCCGTGGAGCGGTAGTTTTCCTCCAGCTTGATGATGGCAGGGTTTTTGAAGAAACGCTCGAATTGCAGGATGTTGGCGATTTCTGCCCCGCGCCAGCCGTAGATGGACTGGTCGTCATCACCGACCACACAGATGTTATGATGCGGACCGGTCAGATGCCGGATCAGTTCCATCTGAAGGCGGTTGGTGTCCTGGAATTCGTCCACCATCAGATATTCATAGCGGCTCTGCCAGGCCTCCCGGACAGCGGGGAATTCCCTGAGGATGCGCTCGGCGAGAATGAGGAGGTCATCGAAGTCGACGGCATTGAGCAGCTTGAGCTGGGCGAGGTATTCGCGCTTCACCACATGGATCAGGGCGTCTGCCTGGAGGGCGGCGGGGATGCCCTTGTTCCGTTCCCGGCTGATCAGGGAGATCGCAACATCCGGATCCAGCTTCTCGCCTTTTCCGGCTTTTTTCACGATGATGCGCCGGATCAGGCTGAGCTGCTCGCCCCCGGTGTAGATGGCGAAGTTCGGTTTATAGCCGATCTTGTCAATATCGCGCCGCAGGATTTTGACACAAAGGCTGTGGAAGGTGGAGATGGTGATTTTTTTGACAGTGCCTTTGGGGGTCATTTTTTCCACGCGCTCCACCATTTCCCGGGAGGCCTTGTTGGTGAACGTCACTGCCAGAATCTGTTCCGGCCGCACCCCATGATCCAGCAGGTGGCAGATCCGGGAAGAGATCACCCGGGTCTTGCCGGTGCCGGCTCCGGCGAGGATGAGGACGGGGCCTTTGGTGGTGATGACGGCTTCGCGTTGGGCAGGGTTGAGGTCCGAAAGGCGCACGGGAAGGGAGAGAAAGGATCTAAAAAGTCAGGCAGGAGAACAGGCGAGAGGGACGGTGTCCATACCGGGGGCGGCGTCAAACGCTCACGGAATTTTTCTCAGCGCGCGCGCGCCGCGGCAGCCTGTGCCGTTTCAGGCAGTCTCCGCAGAAACGGCGGCAGGCTTCGCCGCCCTGGACCTCAGGATTTACTGCGGGGGGCGACTTTCATCACCGCCTTCCGGTAATTGCCGATCCCACCGCAGATGGATTCGGCGAGGGTTTCGCGGAATTCCGGGCGGTGGATTCTCGCGCCTTCGGTATGGTTGCTGACAAATCCGCCTTCCACGAGGATCCCCGGCTTTTCGATCCCGGAAATCACGCTGTAGCGGGCGCGCTTCACTCCCCGGTCCACACTGCGGAGGCGGAAAAGCGTGTTGGAGTGCACCGCCGTCGCGAGGGCGATATTTTCGGAGTCCCTCACATTGCCGCGCCGGTTGTTCATGTCCGTGGATTTCAACTGATCGTAAGTCGTCGGTGTCCCCTGCGGGGCCAGGGCGAAGGTTTCCAAGCCGATGGCACTGCTGCCTCCGCGGCCAAACGAATTGAAATGGATGCTGACAAAAATGCAGTTTGGGGTGCGGTTGGCCACCGCCGCCCGTTCCCCCAGGGCGATGAATTCATCGGTCCGTCTTGTCAGGACGGTTTTATAGCCCAGGGCCTTGAGCTTCTTTTCCAAACGGAACACCGTGTCCAAAGTGTAAACTTTCTCCGCGCCAAAGGGTCCCACCGCCCCGCTGTCGTGGCCCCCGTGACCGGCATCCAGGACCACGGTATCGAAGGCCTGGCCTTCCTTGCGGATGTAGGTGGGACGGAGGATAGGATCAAGGAGCTTGGCCAGATCCACCCGGGAGACGAGGAGGGAGCCCCCTTTTTCAATAATCGGGAAACTCAGGCAGAATTTGACGTTATTGATAAAAATATCCTCCGCCCCGCTGGAGAATTTCATCACCATGGTCCTGGAACGCAGCCAGGAATTGCGGCCATCCCGTTGCAGGTTGGGAAAGCTGTAGAATTTTTTGATCTCATCCAGCCGCACATAGTCGCGGCCTTCTTCCGTGATCACCTTCCATTCAAAGACCGCCGGAGCCGCGATGCCTTTGGAAGCTGGTATTCCCACGCCCAGCAGCAGGGCGGATGCGGCAGCCCGGCGCAACCAGTCCCGCCGGCGGTGGGGCTGGGGAAATTCAGAGAGGGAATCCGGGGTGAACATGGCAGAACGGGCAAAAGCAGGTCATCCTGGCGGAAGGGGAGACCCAGGCTACCATAGAAGCTTTGCAGCAATCCGCAACTTTTCGCTTTTTTTCAACGCAAGACTGCCCGGAACCCGAAAATAGCATCCCGCAGGACCCGCAGCACCCCGAGGGCATTTTCACCCCAGGTTTGCAGAAAACCCGCCGCCGTCAATTCCGGGGCAGCGGCCGTGAGCAGGAAGGCCAGCACAAAAGCATTCACCAGATAAATCAGGGTCAGGGAAAAAAACACGCCATTGATGCGCAGGTCCGGCTGGTCCTTCCGGATCATCCAGCAGGTGAAGGTGGCGTGGAAACCCCAGGTCAGCCCGATCAGCAAAAACACCCCCCACAAGGGCCGGAAGCCAAACCCACCTGGCAGGGCCAGCCGCGTCGTCAGATCATAAACCGTCCCCAGCAGGAGACACAGCGGCACCACAAGAATCGTGTAAAAGGGCACAAAGTAGGGCGACAGCGCAATCAGCACGTTGTTCTTATCCGTCAGGATGTGCCCGCCTTTCGCCGTCACGTGGAATTGCGTCACCCGGCCTCCGCACAGAATCGTAAAAATGGCGTGGGTCATCTCATGCGCCCAGACATACCAGCGCACCGGCCGGGGCAGCCAGAGGAAGGCGATGCTCCACAGAATAAAACCCAGGGCAAAAAACCAAAACGCAGGGGTTTGCCAAAAGGAGTGGCCCATGGAATCCATAAATCCCGAAGCCAGGGTGCGCGTGGTGATCAGGCAGGCGGGCAGCAGGAAAATCCAAGCCACCCACTGAAACACCACCTTGGCCCCGATCATCCGTGGCGGGCGCAGCACAGCTGCGGTGGTCCGGCTGGCCAGCACCTTCTGACGGACTCCCGGCTTCCGGCGTCTATTGGCCGGAGCATCCCGCGCGATCAAATCGTCGGTTTCCTGGGAACGGCGGGCGCGGGGCATGGGATCGGAGGGGCAAAAAAAGTCCGGTGGAACATAAAGCAGAAGCGATGGCAAAGGCCATACAATTCCCGTGATGATAAACTCTTCCGAAGCATCTGCCAAGAAAGCTTTAAAAGGAATTTGCGCCCCGGAGGCCCGGTCGCTCCGTCCGCCCCGGTCGCCACCGGATTGGGCCTGATTTGCCCTGTGGCAACGTTCATTTTTCATGCGCTTCAAAGTAACCATCCCCTGAGTCCCGGCCTGTCGCCCCCTGCCTTGGTTTTTGACAATGCCTTTACCTAAAAAAGCTAGACGACTGCGCCTCCTTCCCATAGGATGCCCCGTCTGCATGCCGCACTCTGCCGGGTGCTTCCCTCTCCCCCCAACCGGACGCTGAAAACCAGAAACCCACTGCACCATCACCGCCATGTCCCCGCTCCACCCCACCCTGTTCCTAAGCCTGGCCTTCGCCGCTGCCCTCCTCCCGGCCACCGCCCCCGCCGCCGCTCCGATTGGTTTTGAGGAAAAATTCGCTCTCGCCGCCGACCGCACCGCCGTTCTAGTGGACCTCATACCCGGCACCCCGGAGTTTTATTATTACTCCGCGCTCCACGCCCAGAATTCCAAAAACAACACCGAAACCACCCGGCTCCTCAAGGAATGGGCCACGCGTTTCCCGGACGAAAACGACCAGCGCACTCTCCTCGAAGGCCGCCAGCATTTGCTCGATTACGCCACGAATCCCGACGCCACCCTGTCCTCGCTGAAGGAATCCATGGAACTCACCTTCGACCACGCCCGCGAAACCGCCGGCACCCCGCCCGAAATCCCCACCGCGCTCGACCCCGCCCTCGTCACCTGGGAAGCCTTTTACGCCGCCGCCACCGCCGCCGATCCCAAGCTCACCACCCTCACCGATTCCGGCCTCCGCGCCCTCTTCCATCGCGGCCGCACCAAAGATCTCCCTGCGGAAACCCGCCGCGCCATCCTCCCGCGGCTGACCCGGCCCGATCTCCCCGGCCTCACCGATTTCATCCTCGCCGACCTCGCCACCAGGGAGTCGTCAGGATTTGGCGGATTCCCCATTCATAAAAACCTCCTCCTTGATCAACTCCAGACCCTCCTTACCGCCCGGCCCAAGCTCCTCGAAAACCAAACCTTCACCGAAACCTGGCTCGCCCGCCTCACTCCGCCGGATGGCCTCGACCCGGACCGCGACCCCGCCGTCCGCCTCGCCTGGCTGGAGCGACTCCAAGCCTTCGCCGATACCCTGCCGCCCGCACATAACACCATCAAGGCCTCCATCCTCCACGCCCGCCTCGCCTTCGATCTCAAACAAAACACCGCCGATCCCGCCCGGCTCCTTGCCTACCTGAAGCTCCCGCGCCCGGTCCCCTATCTCAATCCCGCCTTCCGGGAAAACCAAACCCTCTTCCGTTATCAAGCCAATCTCACCACCGACCTCACGGCCCTCACCGGCTCCGGTCCGATCACCGACGACACCGCCCTCGTCCGCCGCACCCTGCTGGTTCTTCTCGCCAAAAACCCCGACCCCGCGCCCTACCAGCCCTACCTCGAAGCGGGATTCCTCAACGCCCTTCTTGCGGAAGCCCAGCTCACCACCGCGCCCGCCGCCGCTGACAAGTTTACCGCCCTGCTCCCGCCAGCCGCTCTGGCGGAACTCCGCACCCGCACCGACCTCGAGTTCGACCCCTCCTCCCGGGAATCCTGGCTCCCTGAAGACGAAGTCACCCTCGACCTCCACCTCAAAAACATCCCGCGCCTCCTCATCAAAGTTTACGAGATCAACACCGAGCACGTCCACCGCACTACGAATCGTCAGGTCAATACCGACCTCGATCTCGACGGCCTTATCGCCAACCAGGAGTCCGCCACCGACTACAACGACCCGCCCCTCCAGCGCACCCGCCGCACCTTTAAATTCCCTGAACTCACCGGCAAACGCGGCGTCTGGATCGTCGAATTCATCGGCGGCGGAAAATCCAGCCGCGCCCTCATCCGCAACGGCGGCCTCACCGTTCTCCCGATCCAGACCGGAGCCAGCACCCGCATCACCATCCTCGACGAAAAATCCGCCCCCGTCCCCACCGCCTACGCCCTGCTCGGCAGCCAGCGTTTCCCCGCCGATGCCACCGGCCACATCCTCCTCCCCTTCTCCACCACCCCCGGAGAACAAAACGTGATCGTCCACGACGGAACAGGTTTCACCACCCTCGAATCCATCGTCCTCCAAGGCGAATCCTACACCCTAACCGCCGGCCTCCACGTCCCCCGCGAGTCCCTCCTCCCTGGCCATACCGCCACCGCCCTGCTCCGCCCCGCCCTCCTCTGCAACGGTCGACCCACCACCCTCACCGCCCTCGAAAACCCGAAACTCACCCTCACCGCCACCACCCTCGAAGGCATCCCCTCCACCACCGTCTTCCCCCTCAAAGACCTCCGCTCCGACCAGGAAACTACCGTCTCCTTCCAAGTCCCCGACCGCCTCGCCAGTCTCGCCTTTGAAGTCGCCGGCGAAATCAAGAGCCTCCTCACCAGCCAGCCCGTGCCCGTCACGGCGAGCCACGTGATCAAGGTCAACAGCATCGCCCTAACCGGATACACCAGCGACCTCCAGCTCACCCCCGGCAAAGCTGGCTGGACCCTCTCCGAACTCGGCCGCACCGGCGAACCCCTTGCCGACCACCAGCTCAACCTCACGGCCAGACACCGCGACTTCACCAACGCCATCACCCCCTCCCTCCGCACCGCTGCCGATGGTTCTGTCGCGCTGGGAACCTTGCCGGAAATCGCCGCCGTTTCCGTCAACAACGCTATGGGCCTGAACCGCTTCTTCCGCCTTCCCCGCGATCAAGCCTCCCAGCCCAGCGAAGTCCACGCCGCCACCGGCGAAGCCGTCCGCCTCGCCTTCCCTGACCAAACCGCCGCACCCGCCGCCAACCCCGCAGCCAGGCCGTCCCCGCCTGCCCTCACCCTCCTCGAAACCCGCAACGGTCAGTTCATCCGCAGCGTCACCGAAGGCATCGCCTTCAAAAACGGCTTCGTGGAAATCACCGGCCTCGCCTCCGGCACTTATTCCCTCTACATGGAGGAAAAACCGAGCCTCGTCACCCTCCGCGTCGCCAACGGCAAGGCCATCGACGGCCACCTGCTCAATCCTTCCCAAACGCTCGAACTCTCCGGCCTCGACCCCGTCGCCATCACCGGCCTGACCCCCGGTAAAATCACCCCAAAAGCAGGTGCCGAACCCGTCGATGCTCTCACCATCAATCTGGCCAACGCCGATCCCACCACCCGCGTCCACGTCCTCGTCAGCCGATTCCTGCCGGAGTTCAACGCCTTTCCGGATCTCGCGGACAACTCCCTGCCGGAACCTGGTTCGCTTTGGAATCCCTTCCGCCCTAGCCTCTACCAATCCGCCCGCACCATCGGCGAGGAATACCGCTACGTCCTCGAACGCCAATCCCTCAAGGCCTTCGCCGGCAACTTGCTCCCCCGCCCCGGTCTCCTCCTCAACCCTTGGGCGATCGCCGACACCACTACCGAAAAACAGGAAGCCGCTGCCGGTGAAGTTACGGTCGCCATGGAAGTAGAACGCAAACGCGCTGATTTGGGCGGCCGGCAAGCGCATGAGAAGCCACAAGAAGAACTGGCCGATTCGGCGGCAATGATGAGCAACGGGCCTGTCGGAAATGATAATTTCGGCCTTGCCAAAAAAGCGGAAATTCCCGCCACCCCCGACCTCTCCTTCCTCGCCCAGTCGGGAGCCACGGCCTTCAATCTTAAACCCGACGCCAAGGGCAACGTCAGCATCCCCACCGCTGCCCTGGGCCACGGGCAGTTCCTCCGCGTCATCGCCTTATCCGGCGACTCCGCCGCCGTGCGGGATTTTACGCTCCCGGAAAAACCCCTCCATACCCGCGATCTCCGCCTCGCCAAAGGCCTCGACCCCGCCGGGCACTTCACCCAGCAAAACACCATCACCGTCCTCGAAAAAGAAGTCCCCTTCGCCCTCCCGGACGCCCTCAGCTCCCGCTTCCAAACCTACGGCAACCTCAACAGCGCCTGGGACCTCCTCTACAATCTGAGCAAAAACCCCACCCTCGCCGAGTTCGCCTTCCTCCGCACGTGGCCCACCCTCGATGCCGCCGCCAAGCGCACCCTCTACAGTAAATACGCCTGTCACGAACTCAGCTTCTTCCTCTCCCGCAAGGACCCTGACTTCTTCAAAACCGTCATCCAACCCTACCTCGCCAACAAACGCGACCAAACCTTCCTCGACCTCTACCTGCTGGAGCAAAACCTCGATGCCTGGCGCGAACTCTCCAACTACACCAAACTCAACACCGCTGAGCAACTCCTCTTCGCCCGCGCCTGGGACCAGGCCCATCCTGAGCTGGAAGTCCCCAACCTCAGCGCCGCCTCCCGCGACCTGACGGATTTTCTGAACATCATCCCGCGTGATCCCGCCAGGGAACAGTTCTGGTTTGAATCTGCCCTGGGCGGACGGGCATTGGCTTCCGGGAAAGATGCAGAATTGATTTTTTCGAGGGGCTTGCGGTTTGGGAATAATGCGGGGTCAAACGATCCGATCGATGCGCTCATAGCCGAAGGCAGTCCTGCTGCCCCTGCATCCGCCCCAGTTCCTTCAGAGCGGACGGTGACTATTCGACCGGATATGCCAAAAGTTATGTTTAATGGCGCCCCCAGCTCAGCCGATAATATGCTATCTGAATTGCGCCTGCGTGAGGCCGCCAAACAAAAACCCCTCTATCGCCAGACCGAACTCACCAGGGAATGGGCAGAAAACAACTACTACCAACTCCCCATCGCCGAGCAGAATGCCGGCCTGATAAAACCCAACCGCTTCTGGCAGGACTACGCCTTGTGGGACGGCACCACGCCTTTCCTCTCCGCCAATCTCAGCGAGGCTGCCAACAGTTTGGCCGAAATCATGCTCGCCCTCGCGGTGCTGGACCTGCCCTTCGAATCCGACGCCAAGCCGGCCAAGTCCGAACTGAAGGACTGCGTCCTCACCCTCACACCCACCACCCGCAGCCTCCTCTTCCACCAGGAAATCAAACCCGCCGAACCTGATCAGGACGGCCCGCCCCTCCTTGTCAGCCAGAACTTCTACCGGGAAGGCGAACGCTACCTGGAAGCCAACGGCGAGAAAACCGACAGATTCGTCAGCGCTGAATTCCTCACCGGCATCGTCTATGGCTGCCAGATCACCGTCACCAATTCCAGCTCCTCCCGCCGCAAGCTCGACGTGCTGTTCCAAATCCCCGCCGGCTCCCTCCCTGTCCAAAAAACCCGCATCACCCAATCCATCCCCGTCCAGCTTGATGGCTTCCGCACCCAGACGCTCGACTTTCACTTCTACTTCCCGCAGCCCGGCGAATTCGCCCACTACCCCGTCCACGTCAGCCGCGAGGGCAAAGTCGCCGCCTCCGCCGCGCCCGTCACCTTCAAAGCCGTGAATGAGCTGACCACGGTCGACGAAGGCTCCTGGGCTTACATCAGTCAGGACGACACCGCCGATGATGTCCTCGCCTACCTGGAAACCTGCAACCTCCACCAGACCGACCTCGACCGCATCGCCTGGCGTCTCAAGGACCGCGCCTTCTATGACAAATTGATGGCCCTCCTCCGCATCCGGAAACACTACCAGGAAACCGTTTTCAGCTACAGCGTGCTCCACAACGACCTGAGCACCCTCCGCGACTACCTCTCCCTCCAGGAGGATCTCCCGGAAGAACCCCTCGACTCCCCGCTGCTCACCATCGATCCCGTCACACAAAAAACCTTCCAGTGGCTGGAATACAGCCCTCTCGTCAACGCCCGCGCCCATCAGTTGGGCTCCAGCCGGGTCATCCTCAATGACAAATTCCGCCAGCAATACGACTCCTTCCTCCAGCTCCTCAGCTTCCGCCCCAACTTCACCGCCGAAGACCAGCTAGGCCTCGCCGCCGTGCTCATCCTCCAGGACCGCCTGGATGAAGCCAGCGCCGCCTTGGCCAAGGTCGATCCTGCCCAAATCCACGAGCGCCTGCAATACGATTACCTCCAAGCCTGGCTCGCCTTCAGCGCCGCCGACCTCCCCACCGCCCGCCGCATCGCCACCGCCCGCACCAGCACGCCCTTGCCGGATCATTGGGCCGCCAAATTTGCGGAACTCACCGCCCAGCTCGATGAAATCGACGGCAAAGCCCCCGCCGCCCCGCGCCCGGAAGACCGCGATGCCACCCAGGACCGCCGCGCCGCCGCCGAACCACAATTCGCCCTCAAAGTCGAAGGCAAAGCCGTCACCTTGGACTACCGGAATCTCACCGAAGTCACCGTAAATTACTATCCGATGGACCTCGAATTCCTCTTCAGCGCCAACCCCTTCGTCAGTCAGGACACCAGCCGCTTCCGCAGCATCCGCCCCAACCAGACCGAGCGGCTCACCCTCGCCCCTGACAAAACCACCCACACCTTCCCCCTGCCCGCCGCCTGGCAAAACACCAACGTCCTCGTCGAAATCACCTCCGCCGGCCAGACCAAAGCCATTGCCTCCTACGCCAACCAGCTCGACGTGCAGATCAGCGAAAACTACGGCCAGCTCCAGGTCCGCCACGCCGGCGACCAGCGTCCCCTGCCCCGCAGTTACGTCAAAGTCTTCGCCGAAATCGAGGGCAAGCCCGTCTTCTACAAAGACGGCTACACCGACCTGCGCGGCAAATTCGACTACACCAGCCTGAGCACCGCCGATCTCGATAAAACCACCCGCTTCAGCCTCCTCATCCTCACCAAAGACCACGGCGCAACGGTCCGCGAAGTCAAGCCCCCGGCGCGGTAATCCGAGTTAGGGCCAGGATCCTATGACCGACCGCCTGCCGAAAGTCCCAAAATCGCCTTCCCTTGATGCAACACCACGTCGCCCGTCCACAAAAGTTGCCGCACCCGGCCCGGGGAGGCGGCAAGTGCCGGGGAGAACAGCCGTCCCGGCTGTCCCGCCTGGCATTCTGCCGGGTGACGGAGCCTTGGAAATTCAAAACCCCGGGGCGTTCCTACTTTTAACTCTACCTTGTCGTTCTGCCAAATAAAGGTGGCGCGGGCTTCCAGCCTGTGCGGCATCCGGCCTTCCAGGCCGGAGTTTACCGTTGATCCAGCAGGCTGGAAGCCCACTGGCCGCACAGGCTGGAAGCCTGCGCCACAGGATGATCATCGCGCAGGTGGCCCGAGGATAGCCTCACAGAGTGCGGGGGGACATCAAACATTAATTTTTCCCGTAAACCAGGAAATTTCAGGATCCAACAGAATCGGGATAGCGTTCCCGCCGGGGACCTGATAAACTGCTGGAGGATCCATGAAAGAATTCTCCTGCCAACTGCCCTCAAGCCCGGCGGCTCCACCAGGGTCGATGAAATAGCAGGTCCTGGGATGCTGGAACCCGCTGCCGCCACTGCAAAAGCCATGTCCACCCGTCACCTCCTGGCCATTTTCCTCACTGGACTCCCCGCTGCCTTTGCTGCGGGCTGGTATCTGAAGCCCGTTTCCAGCGCCCTCCCGGACGCCGACGGAAATGGCGCGGCACGGCGCATCTCCGGTGCCCCCGGCAGCGTGACCTCCCGGGACACCACCACCGTCATGACTCAGGCACCCACCGCGCCCGAGGGCATCCAGCCCCTTGCCAGTCTTGATGAAATTCTAACCACCCTCAATGCCGGCGGCTCCACCAAGGTCGACGAAATGACCGGTTTCAGCATGCTGGAACTTGCTCCCCGGCTGGTCATCACCAGCCTCCCGGTCATCCGGTCCATCCTCTCCGAACTGGAAAACAGCCCCTCTCCCCAAGGCGATCTCCGCCAGGCCATCGCCCTCGGTCTCATGATGCGATGGCTCGTCGAGCAACCCGATGCCGCCCTCAGCCACAGCTTCGAAAACCCCAAACTCCTGCCCGGGAGCCGTGACCTCAAGGAAATGGGCCTCGCCTTCCTCGCCAAAAAGAATCCCCAAGCCGCCCAATCCATCCTCTCCCGCCTCCCCCCGGAACAACAGGCAGACCTGCAAAAAGTCCTCGACCTCATGCAGGCCCTGAAAAATCCTGCCCAGACTCTCGCTGATCCTCAACTGTCCGCCCAACTCCCCAACCGCCAGAAAATCGAAATGGCCGCCCGCTGGATGGAATCAGACCCCACCGCCGCTTTTGCCTGGCTCCAAGCCCTCCCCCCGGACCAACGGGATCCGGAACTGGTGGGCAACATGGCCGTCGCCCGCATGAAAACAGATCCCGTCTCCACCCTCGCCTGGATTTCATCCCTGCCGGAAGGAGATGAAAAACGGACCAGCCGCAGCCTGCTCACCGTCCATGCCCTGACAGGCGTCAGGGACCCCGCTGGCCTTGAGGCCGCTCTGGCCCAATACCCTTCCGGCTGGCAGGACCATATCCGCCTCAGATGGATGGAACAAACCAACAGCACCGGCGACCAGGCGGCCGGCCAACTCAAAAGCATCCTGGAGCGGAACCCCGCCCTCGCCTCCGATCAGCCGGCTCGGCATTCTGCTGCCACCATCGCCGAAGGCTTTGCTCAACAAGCTGATTTTGCCAAAGGCTCCCAATGGGCTCTATCACTGCCACCCGGCCCCACCCAGGAAAGTGCCGCAGCCGCCATCATCGCCAACTGGGCTGAAAAAGACCCCACCGCCGCCTCCCTCTGGCTCAACCAACTCCCCACCGGCCCCACCCGCGACTCGGCTGCCGCCTCTCTCATCCGGCAAATCCAAGCAGAAGACCCCGCCTCCGCCCTCGTCTGGGCTCAATCCCTCTCCACACCCCAGCAACAAAAAAAACAAAGCCAGCAGGTCTTCAAAACCTGGTTCGAGCGCCAACCCCTCGAAGCCGCCGCCGCCATCCAAAACCTCCCCCCCGAAGCCCAACAGCGCCTCTTTTCCAAATAGACCCCAGTATACCGCCTTTATGCTCTGGCATTGGCCACAAAGGGGCGCTGGGAAAGCGACCTTCCCCCTGAGCCCATGCTGCCGCCCCTCCGCCGAATCGCAGCATCCCCCTTGCCACTGCGGGATTCCCCGTCTCTTGCTGAATGATGAAAATTGCTCTCGACGCCATGGGTGGCGACTTTGCTCCGAGGAATATGCTGGCCGGTGCTCAACAGGCCTTGGCGGCTTACCGGGCGATTACCACGCTTTATCTCGTGGGGGATGCCGCGCGGCTGAAAGCGGAGATGGATGCGATGCACTTTTCCGATCCCCGCGCGGTGATTGTGCATGCCTCCGAGGTGGTGGAGATGACGGACAGCGCGGTGAAATCCCTGCGGCAAAAAAAGGACAGCAGCATCGCCGTGGCCACTGATTTGGTGAAACGGGGCGATGCCCAGGCCGTGGTGAGCGCCGGGCACACCGGGGCCGCCGTGGCAGCGGCCACGGTGAAACTGCGCACCCTGGCCGGCGTGGAGCGCGCCGGGATTCTCTCCCCTTTTCCCAATCTGCACGGCACCTGCGGCCTGATTGATGCGGGCGCCAATGTGGACAGCAAACCCGTGCACCTCGTCCAGCACGCCATCATGGGCCACGTCTTTTCCCGGGCCATCCACCAGGTCGCCAGCCCGATTGTCGGCCTGATGAGCAATGGCGAGGAGGAGGGCAAGGGCAGCGAACTGAGCAAGGAAGTCTTCGAATTGCTTAAAGCGGTCCCGTTTTTGAACTTCAAAGGCAACGTGGAAGGCCGGGACATTCTTAACATGCCGCTCCACGTGGCCGTCTGCGATGGCTTTGTCGGCAACATCCTGCTGAAAGGCTGCGAGGGCACGGCCAAGGCCTTCCTCACGGTCCTGAAGCAGCAGCTCACCGCCACCCTGCCCCGCAAAGCCCTCGCCGGCCTGCTGAAGCCCGCCTTCAAAGCCGCTGCCGCCCGCATGTCCTACGAAAGCTACGGCGGCAGCCCCCTGCTGGGCGTGAATGGCGTCGTCATCATCGCTCACGGTTCCTCCTCCCCCCTGGCCATGCAAAACGCCCTGCGGGTCGCCACGGAAATGATCCAGCACTCTGTGAATCCCCTGATCGGGGAACTCATCGCCCGCTGAATAGGCGGCGCTCAGCCGGCGCGGCAATTCGGAGGTTAACGCGAAAAACAGATTGCCCGTCCGCCCATCGTGGCGCATCACCAGCACGTGACCGATCCCACCCCTGACTTTACCCCAACCGACTGGTCCCACTGGCAGCCTGGGCTCACCGCTACTTTGTTATTCGTGGTGCGCGAAGGTCAGGTGCTGCTGATCCGGAAAAAAAGGGGCCTGGGGGCGGGGAAGATCAATGGGCCGGGTGGAAAATTGGATCCGGGCGAGACCCCGGAGCAGTGCGCGGTGCGCGAGACCGGGGAGGAACTCTGCGTGCAGGCCACCGGGGTGTCCGAGATCGGCCGGCTTTTCTTCCAATTTGTGGATGGCATGAAGCTCTATTGCCATGTGTTCCGCGCGGACGACTGCGTGGGCGAGCCGCAGGAAACGGATGAAGCCATCCCCCGCTGGACTCCGGTGGATCAGATGCCTTATGAAGAAATGTGGGCGGATGACCGCGAGTGGTTCCACCTGCTCCTGGCCCGTCAGAAATTTGTGGGCTATTTCGATTTTGATGGGGATACCATGCTGTCCTGCCGGGTGGATCAGGTGGCGGAATTGCCGGAAGGACTAGCCTGAGCGGGATAACGCAGGGGCGGCAGGCACGGCGGGCGCTGGATCCCGTGAAATCGCATGAAAAAGCGGGACAGTGCGACATTTTGTCTCTCATCAAATCGGGTAGACAAATTTTCAAACCATTGACGGTCATACAGTTGAGAATACAGGAGCATCTTTTAAAACGGAATATCTTGACCGGGCCGGAAGCCTCCCTATAGCTTGCGGTTTCAACTTGACAAAAAATAGTAAATGGTAGCGAATCGATTTGTATCAGGGCAGCGTTGGTTAAGCCAGACGGAGCCGGAGTTAGGACTGGGATTGGTGCTGAAAGTAGAGCCAGACCGGGTCAACATCGTGTTTCCCTCCAGCGAAACCACGCGGGTTTACACGATTGAGAACCCTCCGCTGACGCGGGTGAGTTTCTCTGTGGGAGACGTGCTCAAAACCCAGGATGGCAAGGAATTTACCGTGGAGGACCTGATCGAAAAGGACGGGCTGGTGACCTACATCAACAAAGGCAAAAAGGTGGAGGAAAGCCGTCTTTCCGACTCCCTGACGTTCAGCAAGCCCTTTGACCGCCTGTTGAATGCCCAGGTGGATGACAAGCCGGTGTATAATCTGCGCCACCGGGCCCTCTACCGCCGCTTCAAGACCCTGCGCGCTCCGCTGCGGGGCTTTTTCAATGGCCGCTACAATCCACGGCCGCACCAGCTTTACGTCGCGGTGCAGGCCACCCGGCAGGCCCATCCCCGAGTGCTGCTGGCAGATGAGCCCGGCATGGGCAAAACCGTCGAGGCTGGCCTGATCCTGCAGCGGCTGCAGATTTTTGGCAGCGCTGAGCGGGTGCTCCTGCTGGCTCCGCAATATTTGATCGATAACCTCGAATTGGAGCTGTCCCGCCGTTTCGGCTACGCCTTCGCCCGGGTGAGTGCGGATGACTTTGCCACCACGGCCAAGCCAGCCAAAAAATCATCCAAAAAAGGCCAGGAATCCACCAATCCCTTCTTCGGCGAAGAATGGCCCTGGGAGTCCTGCACCCTCGAAGACTTTTCCGGAGGCCGGGGCAAGCGCGCTGCCGCCGCTGCGGAAGCTGGATGGGACGTGGTCATCGTCGCTGGTGGGGAGACCCTGGAGTGGAGCGAAGAAGGGGGCAATGCCGCTTGGACGGCGGTGCAAACCGTGGCCGAAGCCACCAAAAGCCTGATCATTTTAAGCGACGCCGGCCAGGAACAGGACGCCAGAAGCCACTTTGGACGCCTGCATCTGCTGGATGCGGAAGCCTTCGCCACGCCCCGGAAATATTCTGCCTACCGCAAGGCCCATGAGGCCAGCGAGGCGGCGATCACCCACCTGCTCACCGCCACCACCTGGGATAAGGAATCGGAAGCCCTTGCCAAACCGCTCCTCGCCGGCGAGACGAAGATGAAGGACATCCTGAAACTCTGGAAAGAAGGCCGCGAGGAAGCCCGCGACCAGATCATCGACTTCCTGCTGGATGGTCAGGAACAAGGCCGCATGGTGTTCCGCAATACCCGCCAATCTGCCCTCGGCATCCCCACCCGTGAAATCTCCATCGTCCGCGTGGAAAGCCTGAAACCGGAAGTGCGCGATGGCTTGAAGGAAGAATTCAAGCTCCATGGCAAGGCCGTGGATAGCAAAGCCAAGGCCAAGGCCCTGCCTTCGGCAGCGGACGCTGCGCTCGCCACCTGGCTCGGGACCTTGGTGAACCCTGCCCCGCCCGCTCCTCCCAGCGTGCCGCCCGTGCCGGCGGATGAAGTGCAGCCCCCCGCCGCACTGCCTACGGCGTTGGTCATCTGCGCCAGCCGCAACCGCGCCCTCGCCGTGGAAAAAGTCCTCTCCAAGAAAGTCCAAGGCCTGGTCGAACTCGTCGGCCCGGACATTCGGGGCAGCGATGACATTGCGCCCAGCGTGGTCGTGGTCGGTGAGGAAGACATGACCGGCCGCAGCTTTCCCGGCATGGATATCACCGTCCTGTGGGACACGCCGCTGAGCCTTGAGGAAGTCCAGGGCCGCATTTTCACGGCCGAAAACTCCAAGCGCCGCGATGCCTTGAAGGTGCTCGTGCCCGTGGTCGAAGACACCCCGCAGGAAATGACCGCCCTTTGGCTGGAGCAAGGTCTGCACGGCTTCTCCACCTGGTCCCCCGCCCAAGCGGAAACCGCCGCCGAATACGCCAAACCCGTGCACGACATCGCCAAACGCCTTGGCGTGAAACACAATCCGAAGCTGGATGACGAACTGAAGGCACTCATCAAGAAGTCCGCCGCCAGCCACGAGTCGCATCTGAAACGGTATGATAAACACCGCGATCACTTCCTCGAAGCCGTCTCCTGCCGGAAAAATGGAGCCGAGCAAGCCACGTCCCGCCTGAAATCCACCGACGAGGACGAATCGCTGGACCTCTTCATGAACCGCACCTTGGAGCAGCTGGGCATCCTGGTGGAAACCAAGAGCGGCCGCACCGTGGTGGTGAAGCCCAATCCCGAGGCCAGCTTCCGCTTGGAGGAAATCCCGAAGGAAGGAATGAAACTCTGTTACAGCCGCACCACCGCGATGATCCGCGAGGACGCCGACTACCTGACTTGGGATCACCCGCTGGTCTTCCGCGCCACAGACCGCCTGCTGTCCACCGCGATCGGCAATACCGCCTATGTCGTCTGGGAAGACGAACGCGCCCAGATTGTCCTCCTGGAAGGTATTTTCCTTGCCACGCCGGATTCCCCGGATGCTTCCCTGCAAGCCTCCCGGCACATGCCGCCGACTCCGGTCCGCGTGGTGCTCAGCCATGATTTCGAAGACCTGAGCGCGGAATACACCAGTGAAATGGTGAACAAGATCGTGCGCAATGGCCGCCGGGAGTGGCTCCGGAACAACGCCCGCCCGCTTTACAACATCATCCCCAGCATGATGCGCATCCTCACCCAGCGGGCCGCGATCAAGATGAAGGAACTTTCCAGCAAGGCTGCCCACCAGATGGAAGCCATGTTCACGGCGGATGTGACGCGCCTGCGCCGCCTGCCCTCCACCACCCGCCGGGAGGAGGAAATCACCCGCTTGGAAACCCTCATCGCCACGCTGAAGCCGCTCCTGAACGAGCCGGTGCTCAGCCTCGATCAGTTGCGCCTCCTCCGCCGCGGCCCCAGCGGCAAGGGCATTTGAGCAGCGGTTTAAGGCAACCTTCCCCTTGGAAAAGCCCGGGCCTGGTGGGTCCGGGCTTTTTTATCCTGAAAAGGACGCTGACGGGCCACAGCCGGAGCGCAGCGGAGACAGCCGAAGGCAAATGGCACGGATATGACTGATATTCACAGATTTATGGGAATAGATGCACTCACCTGCAGAGTGACGATCAGATTTGGGCGGGACCTTCGCAAGTTACTGATTTTGTGGGCTTCGCGTCCCTCTATCCAAATTCTGCTGCCGTTTTTAGGTTTATTTTTCATCTGCAGCTGCCCCACGGGGGAAACGGAGTCATGTCTTATGTTATAACTACTTTGTCACCTTAACGCTACCAGGTGGCGCGGTCTTCCAGCCTGCGCGGCATCCGGCCTTCCAGGCCGGATAACACGAGGAATCAGCAGGCTGGAAGCCCACTGGCCGCGCAGGCAGGATGCCCGCGCCACCAAGTGACAAAGCAGACTTATTTTGCGGTCCGGGAGATTTTATGAATAAAGAAACACACGGGCCGGAGCCCCGTGCTCCCTTGCAAATCCGGCCACCTTGGGAATTTTGGCAAGATGCTTTCCGTAAGGCTCGATAAATTCCTCTGGGCCGTCCGCCTGCACAAGACACGGGGCGATGCGGCGGACGCCTGCCGTCTGGGCCGGGTGGAGATGGGAGGACAACCCGTCAAAGCCGGCCGGGAAGTGCGCGTCGGCGAAGTGATTACGGTGGTTTCCGATGAACTGACGAAACGCGTGCGGGTGCTGGCCCTGCTGGACAAGCGCGTCGCCGCCAGGCTGGTGCCGGGATTTCTCGAAGACCTGACCCCGCCGGAGGAATACGAAAAGGCCCGCCTCAGCCGGGAGGAACACGCCCTCAATCTGGCCACCAGCCCTCCCCTGCGGCCCACCAAACGCGACCGCCGTGATATCGACGCCTTCCTGGATGGTTTCGAAGCCGAAGCCCGGGAGTTGGAGGAGTAATCCCTTCAACGGAAGTTGAGGGTTGCGGGATGAGAGTTGAGAGCAGGTGGCTGATCGCCTCAACAATAAAACCGAAATGATTGGAACCGACGGGCACATAGGTCAGGATGCCAATACCATGAGGGAATTTCCCGGTTCATTGTGGAGGCTTGAACCACCCGGCGCGGAACCGGGCGGACTGGACGTCCTCCAGAGAGGCCGATTCCGGTCCGGTTATTTCCTGGCGGCAAATCAGTGCGGAGCCGCCGCCGGAGTGGCATTCCCCGAAGGACCGAAGGCAGACGGACGGAAGAAGAGCGCGAGGAGCACTACGGCAGCCAGGGACATGCCGACTGGCACGAGGAAGAGTTCGCGGTAACCCTCGAAGCCATTGCCGGTGAGGAACTTGCCACTGAGTGGGATAAAGATCCACTTCGCTGCGAGGTCGCCAAGGCCGAGAATGAGGAAGTTGAACAAACCCTGGGCACTGGTGCGGATGTCCTTGGGGAAGGCCGCATCAATGTAAATGTAGACCGTGGCAAAGAAGAAAGCATAACAAATCCCGTGGAGGAGTTGAATTACAATGATGAGCGGTGCCGCAGAGGGGAAGAAAGCGAAGACGAGGAAACGGGCGGTGTGGCCAAGGATGCCGACAATGAGGGTGGCGCGCCAGCCGAACTTCGCCAGGACTCCGCCCAGGATCAGCATGGTGAGCATTTCCGCCACCTGACCAATACTCATCACGACCGTGGTCCAAGCCGGATCGATCCCGGACGCGGTCAGCGATTTTCCAATAAATCCACCCGCCATCACGAAGTAACCATTGTGGATGATGGCATCAATAAAGGTGGCAATGAAAAGCACCAGGATGGCGGGAATGGCGAGCAATTTCCCGGCTTTGAGCCAAGCCAGAGAATCGGATCCTGCTCCCTTGTTGGCAGGCGTGTGGGGGAGCGTCAGGCTGAAGACAGCGAGGATGAGACTGGCGACCCCGGAAATGAGGAAGATGTTGCCCGTGGCAGCGACGACCGCCGCAGCCGTTTTCCCGTGCAGGATGAAGGCTATGGGCCATGCCGCGAGAATCCAACCAACCGTGCCGCCCATGCGGACAAAGCCAAATTCCTTGTCCGCGCTCTTCATGTGGGAGAAGGCGATGGAATTGGCAATCGAGATCGTCGGCACGTAGAGGAGACAGTGCAGCGCCATCAGGGCAAAGAAGATCCAGAAGGAAGTGTCCCACAGGGCCGGGGCAACGGCACCCGCTTCCACTACGGGGCGGGAGAATTTTACAAACGCCAGACCCGCGATGGCCAGCCCTCCTACCAGATGGCTGAAAGCCATGAATTTCTCCGCCGCAAAATTCCGGTCCGCAAACTGATTGCTGAAAAACATGCCAATGATCGCCGCGACCGGGAAGGCACTCAAAATAAGCTTTTGCTCGGCCTCCGACAATCCCATGGCCGGCAAATACCCGAAAATCAGCGGAAGCCAAGCCCCCCAAATGAAAAACTCGAGAATCATCATCAGGAAAAGTTTGTTTCGGATGCCGGTGTTCATGGTTTTGGAGAAATCGCGTGGGTGAATTTCCGGTGAGTTCTAAAGGATTTCCGCGCCAGGAGCAAGAGATTGAAATGAACAAATACTGATCACAAAAAGGTTTCCCTGTCCGCAGATTGGTGATATTGGAAAAGTCATGAATTTTTCCTGGATCCCCTGCAGTCTACTTCTGGCCCTGGCACTCCCCTCTGCTGTCCCCGCCCAGCAGGAGGAGCCGGACGCCCTGAGCCGCATCTTCAAGCACAACGACGGGAAACGCACCGAAACCCAGAAAATGGGCGGATCCAACAAAATCTCGGAGTGGGTCTACGACCGGAACAACATCCTCTGCGGCGGCCGCCTGTTTTCCCTGAATGAGAAGGGCCAAATCACCAACGGCGTGATCTACGACGGAAAGAAACACCCCGTCGGAAGCACCATCAACACCTTCCATCCCCAAACCGGACAGATGTTGAAGGAAGAACTGAAGAACGCCCAGGGCCAACTCATCCGCATTCTCTACTACCCCGGAGCCTTGGAGGACCCCCGCTTTGCCAGGCGCATGGTCGCCTTCAATCTCGATCCCAATAACAAGGCGGCCCCGCCCAGACAGGTCACCGGCACCGTCCGGCCCATCGTGCCCGTGACCAAGGACGAGGACGAATTCGAGCCCGGCTTGCCTACGGGCACCGGTGCCCCAACCTTGCAGGAGGCAGCCCCCAGCCGTGAGCGGACCGCCAAGACCGCACCCCGTTCCTGGCTTCCCGGGAGAAAACGTTAAGCCACCCTGCCCCTCCGGCGCTGAATCCCACCTCAGGCCCCCCTCCGGCTGTAGAAGCTGAACCTCCAGCAGCCCATTCCCTCCCCATGTCTTCCCCCATCCGGTCTTTAGTTAATCTCCTCGCCTTCGCCTCCATCACCGGAGTCCTGCTTTGGCGGGAAAATGTGTGGCAGTCCCGGCTCCAGCAGGCCTCCGCCAGCCCTGTGGATCCCGATGTCCCCAAGGAAATCTACGCCGCCGGACGGGATGAAACAATGGCCCTGCGCGTGGAAGCAGAAGTCCTTCAGAAAAAGCTCGCCGAAGCCGAGACCCGCCTCAACGCTCTTACGACGGAGGCGGAGACCCTGAAAAAAGCCGTCGAAACCGCCAAGCCCCGTCCCACCCAGGGCAAAAGCACCGGGACCCGGAAAATCGGTTCCAACATGATCGCCCAATGGGCCTACGACTCAAAAAACGTGCTCCGGAGCGGCCGCCTGTTTGAATTAAATGGAAATACCAGCAAAACGTCCGGGCCCATCCTGCCTTGGATTCCAAGGAAAAAATCCTGAGCAGAGAAACCCCATCCCTGCGCTAATTCCTTTGGCGGCTCGCCAAGGCTTGGAGGAATCCTCCGGCAGCCCCCCCTTTTCCCATGAGTTCACCGATCCGGCCTTTTTTAAATCTGCTCGCCTTCGCCTCCATCGCCGGCGTCCTGCTCTGGCGGGAAAATGTGTGGCAAACCCGTCTCCAGCAAGCGCCCGACAGCCGACTTGCATCCGACCGCAGAGAAGTCTCCACCGCAGATCAGGAGAAAGCCGTGACTTTACGCGCTCAAGGCGAAAGCCTGCAAAAAAAACTCACCGATACCGAATCCCGCCTCAGCACCCTGACCGCCGAGGTGCAAAACCTCAAAAAGGCTGCCGAAGCCGCCAAGCCGCCCCCCACCCCGGGCGATCTGGCCCAACAGCTCAACACCCAGCGGGGTCTCGCCTTGGATCCCGGGGCCACCTGGGAAGCCGTGGCCATGGACGCCATCCTGGAAAAAATCAAAACCCAGGTCGAAGCCCAGCTTCCCCTTACCTTGGCAGAAGCCCGCAGCCGCGCCGCTGTCGCGATGGGCTTCACCCCGGAGATTTTCGACTATCCTGCCGCTGCCATCAGTCTCGCCCAGATGTCCAATGGCGGATTTTACGATGCGGGGGCAAAGCGCTTCTTCTACCGCGCGGAAGCCTCGCTTGGCCGGGCCGATGGACGCGAGGCCTTCATCGGAGGCCTGGCCAACGCCCTCACTTCCCAGAAAATCGGCGGCCCCCTGCCCTGGGCCGAAACCCCCAACGATGACGCCGCCCTTGCCGCCCGCTGCCTCGCCAATGGCGACGCCAACACCACCCGCGTGCGCTTCAGCATCTCCGACCAGCTCAATCTCAACTTCGACCGCAACGGAGCCCCCGCCGCCCCGCCACCTAACTACAGCGCCCCCGCCTACCTTGCTGAAATCTGGAAATTTGCCCAGGACCGCGGCAGCCATTTCATCGAAACCCTCGCCGGCAAGGGAGGCAATGCCGCCATCGATGCCGCCTATCGCCGCCCGCCCCGCTCCTCTGCCGAAATTCTCCACCCGGAAGAACTCTACTTCAGCAATCCCCCCTTTGAGCCTCTCGCCATCGAGCTGCCCCAGGCCGGAATCGCCGGCACCGCCCCCCTTTACCAGAATACCGCCGGGGAATTCGGCACCTACCTCGCCCTCCATGGCTGGCTCACCGTAGAGGAATCCGCCAAAGCCAGCGAAGGCTGGGCTGGCGACCGCTACGCCATCTGGCCTGGCGAAACCGGCTTCGGCGATCACCTTTACTGGAAAACCGCCTGGCGCAGCCCCGCCGAAGCCCGGGAATTCTTCGACTACCTGCGCCGCGTCCTCATGCAGCGCTTCTCCATCCCCTGGCGAAGGGAATACGATGCCACCCCCGGCCAATTCCGTGTCGACGATCCCCGCCGCATCCTCCGCCTCACCCTCAGCGCGGACAACACCTCCGTCACCCTCTCCCACGCCACCGACCCTGCCTTCGCCACCGCCTTGGATGCCTGGGTAAAACCCTGACGCTGCCCCTTCAGGCAATGGGATCCGGACAAACCTCCCGCCGCTGGCAGGATGGGCAATGTTCCCCGCGCCACAGGGTATCCAGCTCCTCCATCAGCGGCTCCACCAGCTTGGGATCATCCGTTAAAATCCCCGCTTCCCAGTTCCGGCGGTGGTCGTTCTTGGCCCCGATACCGGCCCCGGTCAGGTTGGCACTGCCCAGGTAAGCCAGCCGCCCATCAATGATCACTGCCTTGGTGTGCAGCCGGGGGCAAAGGATGCGTTCGAACAGTTCCGGGTGCAGCAGGTCCGGATATTTGTCAAAGTCCTCCCGGAAGCGCGGGCCGGGCTCCCTGGCGTGCATCAGCCTAACATAAACCCCCTGCCCCACCAGATCCGCGAGCACGGCGAGAAACGGCACGAACCGCTTCCCCCGGGAGACATGCAGATCCTTTAAATCCGCCGTCGCGATCCACAAAAACACCTTCGCCTGCGGCACCTCCTCCGCAATCAGTCGCGTGTAGTGTTCGCGGTTCAGGATCAGCTCGGTCACACCATCATTTTCCGTTAGCCTGTTTTGGCAATGCCGCCACCGCCGCCAGGGCCGCCGGGCGGGTGCGGTCGAATTTAAACAAGCGCTGCGCTTCCTCCAGCAAAAAGTCAGGGCGCATGAAGGGTTCATAACCGCTATGCTGCCAGCGGATCCGGCCTGTGGCATCCACCAGCACCGTGGTGTGCAGGGGCTGGTTTTCAAAATCATCCCAGGCATCCAGCGCCTTGAACGCGGTGGTGTCCACACCACTCCAGACCGGCAGCGCCGGATCCGCCGGCAGATCCTCCGGCTTGTCCACGGTGACCACCACCACTGGCAGGTCCGCAGACTTATAGGCTGCTGTCTGATCCCCGAAGGCCTTGATCTGCTCGTTGCAGTGGCCACAGGTTCCGCCCAGCACCAGCAGCGCCACGTAGGGCCGCCCCGCCAAGGCAGCGTGCCCTTTGACTGATCCATCCGGGGCCACCGCCGTCCAGGCCGGAGCCATCCAGCCTTCCCAACGCATCGGGCCCAACACCTCCAGCGCAGGCCGGGCTCCCAAATCCGCCGCTGGCGGAGCGGGTTGCCGCCAATCCCCGGTCACTCCCGCCGCCGCTGCGACCGGAGCCAGCCTGGCCAGCAGCGGCGTGTCCAAATCCGCCGCACCCGCCATCTTCCGCAACTCCGCAAAGACTTTGACCGCTTCCCCGTGCTGCCCGGCCCGCCAGCGCACTTCCGTCAGGATCGCCTGCGGCTGCACCTGGCTGTCGCTGCGGTTCGCATAGTTCACGGCCAGTTCCACCGCCTTGTCAAAATCCGTCAGCTCCATCCGGATCGCGATGAGCCGCTGATCGTGAATCCCGTTCAAGCGGTCCAGTTTTGCCCGGGCCTCTGCCTTCCTCCCCTGCGCCAGATCCGCCAGCACCTGCAACTCCGCCATGGCCGGCTCCATCGCATCCAACCGCGGCGTGAAAGGCTTCAGCGCCTCTGCCATCGCTTCCTGAACCGCCTTGGCGTCCTTTTTCCCATCACGTGCCGCTCGGTCAGCCGCGTCTACCGCCGCCGCGCGTTCGGCCCGCACCGCGGCCACCCGTTTTTCAAAATCCGCCAGGCCCGCCTCCCCCTTCACCACGTCCCCGGTGCGGAAAGCCGCCAGCGCCAGCAGTTGCGCCCGCTGCCAACGTTCCTTTTCATGGCCTGCCTCCACCAGCCAGGGAGTCTCCGCCAATTCCAGCGCGAGGTCCCAGCGCTCCCAGGCCAGCAGGGTATCCCGCAGGCGGTTCCGGCCCTGTTCCCAGGCACCCTTTTCCGCATACTTCTGGTCAGGATGATCCGTCACCTTGCCCGATCGGGGGATGCGCGGCATTTCGATCAGATTCGAAGAAATCGTGAGGGCATCCGCCACCCGGCCCAGATTGTTCAGGTTCCGCACCAGCCATTCACTGTTATGGGCAAAGTTGTGGATCTGGTCCGGCATGGTGTGGGAGCGGATCATCCGCTCATGATCCACCCGCGCCGCCGCCTCCTGCTGCCATGCTGCATCCCTCCAGCGCTGCAGGCCGGAATAAATATGTCCAGGCATATGCCACATGTGGGCAATCCCCGGAGCTGCCGGACCACACTGCGCTGCCGCGGCGAGCGCCCGCGCCGTTTTATCACCGTCCCAGAGGTGAATCAGATAGTGATGCACCGGATGATCCGCCTGTTCCTCCAGCACCGCCCGGCCGATCAGATCCATCGCGAAATGACTGGCGCTATCCAGGCCCAGGCGGCTCTTCAGGCTCCACTGCTGCCCCAGCACAAAGGCCTTCGCCTCCAAATCATCCGGAAAATCCGTGGCGATCTGTTCGAGATCTGACAAGAATTGCCGGGCCGACTTTTTCCGCCCATCGTCGTCCTTGGTCTCCTCAAGAAACTTCCGCAGCGCTGCCATCCAGGCCTTCTCACGCGGGGTTAGCTTGTCCAGCACCGCCCCGGTTTCCTTGGCGAGAAAGGCCCGGGCCCGGGGTTCATTCTCCAGATTCGCCATCGCCAGGCCCCAATTCGCCATCCGGCATTCCGGATCCAGCGCCAGCACGGTGCGGAACGAGCGCTCTGCCTCCCACCACCAGAATCCATGCAATTGGGCCACGCCCTGATTGAACCATTGTTGCGCTTCCACGTTCGACGCCGTCACCGGAAAGGAAACCTGCCCCATGCCTGACAAGAGTGGTCCACGCCGCCTCGGCCCCTCACTGAAAGGCTCCCCATGCAGGGAATGCCCCGGCTCCGGCCGCGCCGCCGTGTCCTGCGCCCGCAGGGACGCAGTCACTACCAGCAGGGAAATCAGTGGCAAAAAAGAATACTGCAAAGACGCTCGCATAAAAGAATGGAATAAGACTGGAACTACGCCACTTCCAGAGGTTTCCTCCCACCCGCGCGTCTTTCCCTCCTGAAAAAAACCCCCGCACCTCCCGGTATTTGCTCCATGTTCCGATTCCTGCCAGTCCTGCTCCTGAGTTGTGCCCTCCCTGCCAGCCCATCGTGCGCCGCAGAAGCTCCCGCCAGCTTCACGGGCAAAGGCCTTAGCGTCCAGCTGATCTCCGATGCCACCACCATCCAGCCCGGCCAGACCTTCCACCTTGGGCTCTGGCTCCGCCATGATCCCGGCTACCACACCTATTGGCAAAATCCCGGACTGGCCGGCGTCGCCACCAAACCCGTCCCCACCCTGCCCCCAGGTTTCACCGCCGGGGCGCTGATCTATCCGCCTCCTGACAAAGTCAGGATGGCCAGCATCCGCGTGCACGGCTATGAGCACGATGTCCTCATCGCCCTGCCCATCACCGCTCCCGCCAGCCTCCCGCCTGGACCGGTCAACATCCCCGTCGCCACCACCTGGATGGCCTGTCAGCGCACCTGCAATCCTGGCTTTGCCACCCTTTCCCTCACGCTGAATGCCGGACCGGCCACCGTGGCGGACCCCCTCTGGTCCTCAAAGTTCAAAGAGCTTCTCCACTCCCAGCCGCCGGCCCTGCAAGGCTGGACCCTCACCGCCCAGCGGCTGGAAAAGGAAATTGAGTTAACGGCCACTCCTCCCGCCGGCACTCTGTTGCCGGACTCCCCCCAGTTCTTCTCCTTCGATAACCTGATCTGCTCCCATCCGGTCCAGCACTGGGAAAAATCCGCCACCGCCTGGCGGGTCCGGCTCGAACTGTCTGACTTCCTGCCGGCGGACCAAACCAAACTCTGCGGCCTTCTCTATTCCCCAGGTTCCTGGCAAAACACTCAAAGCTCCCCCTACGCCTCCATCGCGGTGCCCATCACCCCGGGCAAGCCTTGAATCACGGGATGCCAAGGGCGAGGGCCTTGCGGCAATCTCAGGGAATTTACGGGCCGGCAGCCCAGGCCACGGCATTTTTCAGAAGGGTCTGGAAAGCAGGCAGGTCGTGGGCGCGGGCGTCGTGGCCGAGAGCGACGCCGGCGATGCGGGCTTTGTCGTGCTTCACGGTGAAGATGCTGGGGAAGACCTTGCCGCTTTGCACGCTGGTGGCTTCGGCGAGGACGTCGATGGGGGAACCAGCGGGATCCGGGATCATGTAGTAGAGTTCGTCAGTCAGTTCAAAGGTGGCAGGGACGCCCTTCATGATGGGATGGGCGGGCTGCCTCACGGTGACGCTGAAGGGTTTGGATAAGTTGTCGTGGCCACGGGAGCCGCCACCGGCGTAGACCTTGTTGAACTCGGGCCAGTCCTTGAAGTTATACCACATACCGGCATGCAGGAGGACGATGCCTTTGCCTTTGGCGGCAAACTGATCGAGCGCGGCACGAAAAGTGACGTTGGCGAAGCTGCCCTGATTGGTGCTGAAGACCAGCACATCTGCCTCAGCCAGCTTGTCTGCGGCAGTCTGGAAGTTTTCCGTGTATTGAACGGCGTATCCACCGGCTTTGAGGATGGCGGTATCCGCTTGGTTGAAGAACTTCTGGAAGTCGTGGGAAGATCCCCCGCCAGCTAACAATACCTTAGTGCCCTGTCCCCAGGCCTGGGGGGCTTCGGCAGCACTGACTTTCGGTGCTGGTGCGGGGGCAGGAGCCTTGGATGGAGCGGGAGTAGCAGGAGTCAGCACCCCAGGAGAAGGTGCGCCGGGATCGGCCAGTTCGGCCGTGACCGCTAGCGTGGTGGGAGCCACTTCATTGCCGAAGCTTTCCATGATCACCGTGGCGATCTCTCCGGTGTGCTGGAGGAGCTTGGTATACCAGCGGAGTTGGGCACCGTTGCGGAGCAAACCGGGAACGAACTTGGAACCGGGCACTTCGTAGCGGCCGATGTAGTCGGCAAATTCCACGCCATCATAAGCCATGATCTCCTCTTTTTGTCCGTCGGCAAAATTGACGGTAACCTTCATGGCCGGAGATTTTTTCCCGGGGCCTTGGGCACCCCAGCCAGCAATGCCGCCGAGGAAGTGCAGGCGGTTCGCCTTGAAGCCTCCTCCAGAAACTTCCACCTTCTGCGGCATGGACAAGGCGAAGCCGCCGCCACCTTTGAGCACCACGACGTTGCCGGAGGGATTTTTCTCCGGGGTGATGACATTGAAGGGGACGCCTTCGACCATTACGGTGCCGGCTTTCCGCAGCATGATGGTGTCATCCTTGTTTTCGGGGCTGATGTAAAGGCCGCCGGAGGTGCTGCTGGTAAAGGCGGGACGGAGGTCGAGAGTGCGGAACTTCCCGCCATCGCTGGAGACGATGTAAGTCAGGATGTCGCGGAGCATTTCCTCACCAAGGCCGTCGAAACCTTCCGGCATCAGGGAACGGCCGGTGTTGGTGCGGCTCCTGATGTCGGCGACTTTGATTTCCTGCTGGCCGGCGAGGCTCTTCAGGGTGATGCTGGCGGAGTTCTCGCGGGCGATGGCTCCGGCGTAAAACTGGCCGTCCTTGGTTTCGATATTCCAAGCGAGGAACGAAGGATCGACTTCGCGGTTGGGGTCGACAATCGCGGTGAGGAGTTCCGCTGGGCCATGGCTGCCCATGCCGGTGAGGGCCGGTCCAATGTCGGCTCCATCCTTGCCCAGCTTGTGGCAGGTGGCACAACTGGCGGTGAACATCAGCTTGCCGCGGGCGGCGTCACCTTGTTTGGAAACGAGGGGGGAGAGCCTGGCGATGATCTCATCCTTGGCTTTGGCCATAGGGTTCAACTGATCGAGCATCTCGGTCGCGCGCTTCGCCACAGCTTTGTCAGGGTAGGTGCGCAGGCGGTAGGCACTGGCAGGACCGAAGGAGCTGGCGTCCACCTGTTTGGCGGCCAAGGCGTCGAGCAGGGCGATGGACCAATCGGCGCGCTTCAGCAGCATTTCGAACGCAGCCGATTGGACGGGCGCGGGGAGTTTGCTGTAAAGGCCGCAGATGACCGGACCGAGGCTGGGTTCGTTCAGGGTTCCCAAGGTCGTGATCAGATTGCTTTGCAGGGACGGGCTGGCATCGGTGCCAAGGATTTTGGTCACCATGCCGATGACTGCGGGATTGGCAGCGCGAAGGCCGAGGAGGCTGGTGGCGGCAGCAAAACGGACCTCTTCAGAGGCACTGGCGTCTCCCAATTTGGCGACAATGCCGGTGGTGATTTTTTCAATCTCCGGCTTCAGGGTGCCGGCGCGGTCCCACTTGGCCGCGACGGGCAAGGCACTGCCGGAAACGCCGCTGGAGAGCAACTTGCCGAGGGCGGCGGTCAATTCGGGGCTCATCGCGGGGGCTTCATCCAGTTTCACCGCGAAGGTATCCAATATGGTTTGCTTGATGGCATCCACAGAGGCCGGCTTGTCGGCCAGTTTCAACACGAGGGCCGCTGCGCCAGCGGCGTTGTGCTCGCGGCACATCGTTTCCACCAATTGGGCCACGAGGGGCGTGAGGGCGGGAGCATCCGGACTATCCAAAGCAGCAGCGATGCTGGCAGCCGGATTGCGGGAGGCAGCCCCGATGGCAGCGCTGCGCTGGAAATCGTCATCCAACTTCGGCCATGCGGCGATGATCTGCCGGGCAGTGCCATCACTGATTTCCATGGAGGCGAGCAACCGCAGGGTGGCAAGGCGCACCGTGGCGTCTTCATCGTTGAGGCCATTGGAGCCACCGACGGAAGATTTCACCCCTTGAACCAGACCTTGTCCATCCATGTTGACGGATTCGGCGACGTTGCAGGCGTTGCGGCGGACGAGGATGCTGCCATCGGATTCAATCGCGTCCTTGAGCATCCAGGCTTCGAGAGCGCGCAGGCCTTTCAGGGTCCAGATGGCGGCGATGCGGGTTTCTGGAGCGGTATCTTTCAGAAGCGGGATGACCAGTTCAGCGCCCTTGCCCCCTTGAATCAGGAGGCGGCTGGCCGTCATGCGGATATTGCTATTCACATGGCCCAGGGCAGCGGCGAGTTGGGTGGCACCGGCCTTGGCCAGATCCGGCACTTCCAATTTTTTCGCCTGCTTGTGCTGGATGCGCCAGATGCGGCCAAAGTAATGGTCGCGGTCCGGGCGGACGGCGGCGTTGACGGCGTTGTGGTCCGGGCCGCGGGTGTCGTTATGGATCACGGCCTGATTGTAGAAATCGCCTACATACATGGCACCATCGGGGCCGGTGCGCACTTCGATCGGACGCCACCACATGTCGGTGCTGCGGACGAATTCTGTTTCCTCGCGGCCGGGCAGTTTGGCCGCTTCATAGCTGGTGGTTTTGGCGGTGAGGCGCTCGTGATGGATGACATTGATCGTGGGCTCCGTGGTGAAGTAATCCCCGTTGTATTCTGCAGGCCATGCCCCGCCGTCATAAACCACCGATCCCGCTGCGGCGGTGAAATCCCCCACGCGGTCGATTTGCACGTAGGGAAGATTCTCATAGGGAATGGAGGGATAACTTTTCCGGTCCGCGATGATGGTCTTGAAGCTGGCGGTGTTGGCCACCTTGCCGCGGGCAAGGACATATTCCGGCAGGACCACCTGATTCAGCAGGGTGCCGCTGGTCGGCTGGGTCCACATGAAGCGGTTATCGCCCGTGATCGTGAGGCCCCAGGTGTTGCCGCCTTTGGAGGAGAATTGTTCGATCTTGGAGCCATCCGGCTTGAAGCGCACCACCCCGCTGCCGATGCCGCCGAAGTGCTGTGAGCCATCGCCGCTGGTCACGTCGGGGGAAGCACTGTAGCCATGGGTGGCGTAAATCCAGCCGTCCCAGCCCATGCGGGGGTTATTGATCACCGCGTGGGTGTCGCCGGTGCCCAGACCAGTGTAGAGTTTTTCCACCTTGTCCGCTTTGCCGTCGCCGTCGGTATCGCGGAGGAAAAGAATGTCCGGGGCCTGGGTCACGATGACACCGTCCTTGTGGAAGACGAGGCCGGTGACGAGATCCAGACCCTGATAGAAAACGTCCTTTTTGTCCATCACGCCGTCGCCATTGGTATCCGTCAGAATGCTGACCTTGTCAATGCCGGGGCGGTCCTGCTTGCCGGGCTGGGGCTCCAGCCCACCGTGATCCTTCCATTCCTTCCCCCGGTAATCGGGGCGCATGCCGCGGCGGCCATTCGGGTATTCGGGCGTTTCCGCCACCCAAAGGCGTCCCGCCGGATCCCAGTCAAAATTCATCGGCTTGGTGATAAGCGGCTCTGCGGTCACCAGCGTCATGTCAAAGTCCGGATGGATTTCGAGATGTTTCAGAGTCTCCGCAGGCTTCTGCGGGCCGCCCTCCGGATAGGTCAGGGAAGACAATTCCTCCGGCGAACAAAACTCATCCGTGTTGGCCCGCTTCCCGGCCCAGGCGATGCCGCGCATCAGGATGGCGCGGTAGTGTGGCTTTTCAAAAGTCGTGTAAAGATGGCCCGGGATGCTGACAAAGGCCCGGTAGGGCGTGCTGCCGCCTTCCACGGTGCGCTCGTAAGTCCACATCTGCGGCTGGATGTCGTAAATGTGGGTCTTGTTCCCCTCGGCAGGCTGACGGCCTTCCTTGACATTTGGGGTATAGCTGGTGGCCAGCACCCGGACGTCTGGAGAGACATCCATGTCATAGTAGATTTCATCGTCGATGTGGAAGTTGGAGGCATTGCGCGTGATCGGGCTGCCGCCGTCCGGCCGCTGGTTTTCCACATAATAAAGATCCATGGGACCTTCCTTCCACTTGGTGGCATTCCGGCGCCAGCAGCCGCCGATGGTCGTTTTCCAATGATCCTCCTGGAGGCTGACGGCGGCGGTGTGCACCACCACAAGGCCACCGCCGCGTTTCAGATATTCGTCAAACGAAGCCCAGCGCGAAGGTGGCACGGTGCCTCCATCCTGCGCATACATCAGCAGCACATCCGTTTGCTTCAACTGATCATCCGAAGGCAAGTCCATGCCGCCGTCCACTTTCATGCCACGTGAGGCCAGCAGGGGCTGCCAATCCTTCAAAAAGCGTGCGTGCTCATGAGCGCCGGGGGCGTGGGATTTGACACCACCGCGGATGAACACCCGCAGCGGATCTGCTGCCAGGGAGGCCATCCCGCTGAGCACCAGCAGGCCGAGGGAAAAAAAGGTGAGTTTCATGGGTAGGAATTCGGAAGGAAAATCTGAAGCGCACGCGGCGCGTGGAATATTACGGCAACAAGGCATGCAAATACCCAGGATTGCACCCTCTTTTATCTGAAAATGCGCCATCTTCCCCGATCAACGGGGCGGGATACCGAAAATCATAAGACCCGGAGCGCAGGATTATAGCAGAATAGGCGAAGGAAGTATGACCCGGCCCCCCCTTCGGCCAGGAAAGGCCACGCCCGGCCGCTTTTGCTGTCAACCTTTTCCTTGCCCGCAGCCGGAAGGCCCGGCATGAATCAGCTTTCCTCTCATTCCTGTGTCTGAATCCTCCCATCCTTCCCCCGCTGCATCCGGGGCCCCTCCCGCTGCGGATGGCCGTGCCGCCGGGCAGACGCTGCCCCGCATCCGGGCCAGGGGAAAGTTCCTTTGGGCGGGGAACGACAAGTTTTTTCTCCACGGTGCCACCTATGGGCCCTTCGGACCTGCCGGGCGCAATCATGGCCTGCCCCACCCGGACACCGCCGCGCGTGACCTCGCTCGAATGCGCGGCTGGGGTGCCAACACCGTCCGCCTCTATCACCTGCCGCCCGGATGGTTCATGGATCTCTGTGTGGAGCACGGCCTGAGACTGGTGGTCTCCATCCCCTGGGGAGATCACGTTGATTTTATCAGTCAGGCAGCGGCCCGGAAGACCATCCTGGAAGAGGTCAAAGCCGCCGCCAAACAGTTGTCAAACTGGCCGGTGATCGCCGCCATTCTTGTCGGCAATGAAATCCCCGCCACCCTCGTCCGGTGGATGGGGCCAGCCCAGGTGCAGCACTTTCTGGAGGAACTGATCGACACCGCGCATGGGGCCGCGCCGGATACCCTGATCAGTTATGCAAACTACCCTGGCACGGAATTCCTCCAGCCCCGCAACGCGGATTTCATCGCCTTCAATGTCTATCTGGAGGAGCGCCCTGCCCTGTTCCGTTACTTTGCCCGCCTGCAAAATCTCGCGGGCGATCTGCCGCTCGTGATCACGGAATTCGGTGTGGACTCCCTCAGCCACGGGGTGGAGCAGCAGGCCGTGATTCTGCAATGGGAGCGCGAAGCCTGCCAGGAATTGGGTATTGCCGGCAACCTCATTTTTTCCTGGACCGACGAATGGTTCCGCGGCGGTGGATTCGTCAGTGGCTGGGCCTTTGGCCTCACCGCCCGCAGCCGTGCGCCCCGCCCTGCCTGCCACGCCCTCTCCGGAGGGCCGCCCTTACCCTCCGGTCTGCTCGCGGTGCACCCTCCACGGATATCCGTCATCGTCTGCACCCGGAATGGAGCCCCCACGCTCCGCGCCTGCCTCGAAAGCCTGGGCCACCTGCACTATCCGGACTACGAAGTGCTGCTGGTGGACGATGGCTCCACGGATACCGTCCCGGAGATCGCCGAAGATTTTCCCAAAATCAAATACCTCCGCCAGGAGGCAGCCGGACTGAGTGTCGCCCGGAATACCGGTGCGGCGGCTGCCACCGGCAGCATTCTCGTCTATACGGATGATGACTGCACCGCAGACCCGGACTGGCTGATCCATCTCAGCCATGCCCTGAGCGATCCTGCCATGGTCGCCGCCGGGGGCCCCAACGTCCCTCCCCCCGCCCGCTCCCTCACCCAGGCCTGCATCATTGCCGCGCCAGGCGGCCCCGCCCACGTCCTTCTCACCGACCGCCTGGCCGAACACATCCCGGGCTGCAATCTCGCTGTCAGGCGCAGCGCTTTTGACAGCATCGGCGGGTTCCGCCCCAAATACCACGCCGCCGGGGATGATGTCGATTTCTGCTGGCGGCTGCAGGAAACCGGGGGCGGCATCGCCTTCTCCCCTGCTGCCATGGTCTGGCATGAGCGGCGCGCTACCGTGGGGGCCTTCCTGCGGCAGCAGCGCGGCTATGGCAAGGCGGAAGCCCTGCTCATGGCGCGGCACGCCGGGCGCTTTGGGCAGATGGGAGGAGCCCGCTGGCGCGGGATCGTCTATCAACCCGCCGTGCAGCGCCTCAGCCAAACCGCCGGGCGCATCTATACCGGGGTTTTTGGCTACGCTCCCTTTCAGGCCATCTACCGCCCCGTCCTCTCCGAAGCCGGGTGGCTCCTGACAGGATTCCCCTGGTGGCTCCTGCTGCTCGCCGCCGCTGGAAATGGCTACTTCTTCCCCGCTGCCCGCTGGGCTGCGGTCCTGATGCTGCTGGCCACCCTGACGTATTCCGCCCGCCAGGTCTGGATCCTGCGCACCGCCAAACCCTGGCCCCAGGGGCAGGGATTTTTCCTGCTGTGGTTCCTCCTCATCGTCCAACCGCTGGTCCGGGGCTGGTCGCGCTTTATTTGGAACATCCGGCTGGGCTCGGCCCCCCGTGGCCCCTGGCTGCCCCGCCTGCGGTGCCCTGGCTTCCGGCAGAGCGCCGCAAAATCCATCACCCAATTGGCCTTTTGGAGCGATAGCGGCACCGGGCGCGATGAATTGCTCGCAGAACTAACCACCAGCCTGAGCACCCTCGGGGCCACGCCGGAAACGGATGATGGCTGGCGGGATTGGGATCTGGAAGCCCGGCTCAGCCGGTGGTGGAAGATCCGCCTTGGCACCGTCACGGAATACCACGCCGCCCCCGGACGCCTCACCCGCGTGCGCCTGGGCAGCCGCGTCACGGCGGCGTGGTTCGCCCTGCAGGGGATCGCTGCCCTGGCCTGCATCGCCCTCATCGCCGCAGCCAAAATTCACCCCCTGTGGGCGGTAGGTGCCTTCTTTGTCTGGAGTGTAATTTTTGAAATGATCCATTATCGTCTCATCTCCCGCGCCGCCGCCCTCACCATCGGGGCCGCCACCCGCTGCCAACTGAAATCCTGGAAACCCCAGCCCACCCTGCCGGAACCGCCGCCGGATGCCGGCTAGCTTCTCCCCCCGCCATGACGGAACGCCCTGTCACCCTTATCACCGGAGCCTCCAGCGGCATCGGCGCGGCCCTCGCCTGGTGCGCCGCTGGCGCTGGACACGACCTCATCCTCACCGCCCGCCGCGGTGACCTGCTCGCCACTCTGGCAGAAGCCCTTACTGCCCGCCACGGTGGCCGCGTCCTCACCATCGCGGCCGATCTGGCTGAGCCGGACGGGGCGGATCAATTGGTCAACGAAATCCTCGCCAGTGGCTGGCACGTGGATCAACTGATCAACAACGCCGGCCTCGGGGCCAGTGGCCCTTTGGCCGAAATGCCACCGGCGCAACTCACCGGACTGCTTCAGGTCAATCTCGTCAGCCTGACCACCCTCACCCGGCTCCTGCTTCCTTCCATGCTGGCCCGGGGCCACGGCGGCGTCCTCAACGTGGCCTCCCTGGCCGCTTTCCAGCCCGGCCCGCTCATGGCGGCCTATTACGCTTCAAAGGCCTATGGGCTCAGCTTCAGCGAAGCCCTCCATGAGGAAACCCGGGGCACCGGCGTGCGCATCTCCTGCCTTTGCCCTGGAGCCACCAGCACCGGTTTCGCCCGGGAAGCCCAGATGGAACAATCCCGGCTCTTCCGCCAGGGCACCGCCACCGCCGAATCCGTCGCCCGCGCCGCCTGGCGCGGCTTCCAACGCGGCCAGCGCGTCATCCTCCCGGGCTGGAAAACCAAACTCACCGCCCTCCTGTCGCATTGGACGCCACACCTCCTCTCCCTCCGGCTGGTGCGTGCCCTCCACGGCGGGTGATCTGATGCCCGGAGAGGCTCCGGAGACCTGGTTCACCGCTGGGCCCCCGCCTGGATACGGCTTCCGCGGCTGGCTCAGTCCCGGTCAGCGATGAAGAGGGTGTAGCAGTAGCGCTTGGCTTTGGGGTAGGATTTGGCGGCGACGCATTCGACGCGGGCAAAGACGCTGCGGAGGGCCCGGGCGAAGGCTTCGTCGCGGTTGGCGGACCAGAAGATGACGCGCCCGCCGGGGTGCAGGGCATCGCGCACCCGGGCAAGGCCGCTGCGGGCGTAGAGGCGGGCATTGCCCCGCTGGACGAGGGGATCCGGGCTGTTATCTACATCCAGTAAAATGGCGTGATAGCGGTGGGCGGGGTTGCCGTCCATGAGGTTGTAAACGTCGTCCAGTTTGACGGTGGTGCGGGGGTCATCCATGAGCAGGCCGTTCACGCCGCTGAGGAATTCCCGGTTCCACTGGATAATGATAGGCAGCAGCTCGGCGACGTGCACCGTGGCGTCCGCCGGGGCCAATTGGAGGACGCGGCGCAGGGTGAAGCCAAAACCGAGACCGCCAATCAGGACGCGGGATTTCGGCGGCAGGAGGCTGCAGGCCAGCTCGGCCATGTGCTGCTCGGAGTGGCAGGCGTCGGTGCTCATGAGCTGGGTGGCCCCGATCATGAGATAGTGATCGCGGTCGTGGTGGACGAGACGCAGGGGGACCCCCTCCGGGGTATCGCAGGTGGCTAGGGTGGTGATAGGCTTCATGCAGGCGGGCCGCAGCCGGACGGCCACAGGAAAGGGGAGCACTGCCTGTGGTGTCCCTGGCGGGCCGGGTCAACGGCGGGCCTGAACTCATTCGGCGGCGAGGAACCGCACGCAAACGGCTCCCCCGGCCTTGATGCGGGTGCCGGTGAAGCTGAGCTTGCCAGTGTCAGGATCCACTTTGAAGAGGGCGGCCGAATTGCTGTCCTGGTGGGCCACGATCATCCAGCGGCCACTGGGGTCGAGACAGAAATTGCGGGGGATCCGGCCTTCAGCGGGGGCGTTTTGGATGAGGGTGAGCCTGCCAGTGGCGGAATCGCAGGTGAAGACGGCGATCGTGTCGTGAGTGCGGTTGGAGACATAGACAAATTTCCCATTGGGATGGGCCACGGTTTCAGCGGTGCTGAGGCCAGGTTTTCCCTGATCGGCTGGAGGCAAGGTGGAGACCGTATCCATCAGAGTTAAGGTGCCGGATTCTGCGGCGTAGGCGTAGGTGGAGACGGACATGAGCATTTCGTTATTCACGAAGGCGAATTTGCCGCCGGGATGGAAGGCGAAGTGCCGGGGGCCGGCCCCGGGAGGGGTGGCGACGGAGCCGCTGGCGGTCATGGTGGCCGCAGCAGGGTCCAGTTTATAGGTGAAGACCTTATCCAGCCCGAGATCGCAGGCGAAGGCATAGCGGTTATCCGGACTGCGGTTCAGGCTGTGGGCGTGAGGTCCCTTTTGCCGGCCCGGATCCGCGCCGGAGCCCTGGTGCTGGATGAAGGTGGCGGCGTTGCCCAGGGATCCATCCTCCTTGACAGGATAGGAAGCGATGCTGCCGCCACCGTAATTGGACACCATGGCCATTTTTCCAGTGGCATCCAGGGAGATGTGGCAGGGTGCCCCACCACCGGAGTCGGCTTTGTTGATAAATGTCAGGGTGCCCTCCGGCTGATGGATGGACCAGGCACTCACCGGCCCGCCTTTATAGCCGGGCACGTTCATTTCGCCGACAGAGTAGAGGTGCTTTCCATCCGGGTGGATCGCGAGGAAGCTGGGGCTGCCGGTTTCGGCGGCCAGCGCGGGTTCGCTCAGGGCACCGGTGTCACTGTTGAATTTGGAGACCAGGATTCCTTTGCTGCCGGTTTTTTCACCGGTGTAGCAGCCGAAGTAGACATGCCAGGAGGAGCCGGCGATGGCGGGGGAGGCGATGAGACAGGAGAGCATGAGGGATAGGAGAGGGCGCTTCATAAAATGCAGGGAATAGGTCGGCAGGTAATCACGGATACGCGCCGTGGTCCAGCTTTGATCATGGAGGAAACAAGTTGCCCGGGGCGCGATGTCCGGTAGTTTCCGGAAATGATTACCCCCTTCCCTCCCCAGCTGCCCCGGCGGCGTTTTCTGAAAGGACTAAGTCTCACCGCAGCCGTAGCGGCCGGCTTGGAGCCGTGGCAAGCCCGCGCGGAAGAGGAGGCGAAGGACGGCAAGGTGACCATTTCCCTTTTTAATACCACAGACCTGCATGGCCATATCCTGCCCACCAAAACGTATGAAGGCGTGGAGAACGTGGGCGGCATGGCACGTTGTGCGACGCAGATCCGCAAGTGGCAGGCGGAACAGCCGAACTCGATCCTGATCGATGTGGGCGATGTCTATCAAGGCACGCCGGAAAGCCGGGCCAGCGATGGCCAGATCATGATCAACCTCTTCAACAAGCTGAAATATGATGCCTGGGTGATCGGCAACCATGAGTTTGACTGGGGATTCGGCACCGTGGTGAAAAGCGTGCAGGCTTCCACCATGCCGGTGCTGGCCTCCAATGCCAAGGTGGGCGGCAAGTGGACCAACAAACTGGAACCTGGCCACCCCATGAGCAAGGTGGCCCCCTATCTGATCAAGGAAGTGGCGGGATTTAAAATCGGCATCGTCGGCACGGTGACCCCGGGGCTGCCGGCCTGGTTGAACAAGGGATTGCTCTCGGACTTTGTGGCGGCGGATCCTCTCAAATCCGTGCAGTTTGCCATCAAAAAACTCCAGGCGGAAAAAGTGGATGCCATCATCCTCGCCTGTCATTTCGGATTGAAGGGCCTGTTCGGCGGCAAGCCGGCTCCTGACGATTTCGCCAACCGGGTGAACGAACTCACCCAAACCTGCCGTGAAATCGATGTGGTGGTGGCGGGGCATACCCACAAGGATATTGGCAAAGGCACGGTCAACGGAATCCCCTACACCCAGGCCAGTTATTACGGCATCCACACCGGGCGGGTGGATTTGACCTTCGATCTGGCAACGCGGAAATTGGTCAGCAAAGAGGTTTCCACCAAACTGATGGATGCCTCCGTGGCGGAGGACCCCATGGTGTTATCCTCCTGCGCGATGGAGCTGGCGGATGCCAGGGCGCTGATGTCACGGGAGATCGGCGGATTCACCGCCCCCCTGCCGCACAAAGGCAAGCCTGGCGCGCCTCCGGCTGCCCTGCTCTTCATCACCCGGGCGATCCGTCAGGCGCTGGAATCCCGCGGAGAAAAAGTGGATGGAGTGCTGCACGGACTTTTTGTGGATGACCGGGATCTGGCGGCCGGCCCGCAGACGATCGGTCATATGTGGGAAATCATCCCCTACGAAAACCGCCTTGCCACAGCGGAGTTCACCGGCGCGGAGCTGGGACCGGTCATGGAGGAGATGTATTCCGCCAAATATTCCACTCACCAATTGGACGGCTTCCGGGTGACAACGGAAGGGCCGAAGACCAAAATCAAAGTGACGGGCATTTTTACCCCGGATGGAGCGCCGGTGGATCCTGCCAAAAAATACCGGATTGCCCTCAATGCCTACGACGCCCAGTCCGGCGGCCGGCGCTACGGACAGCTGAATGAAACCTGCTATCAGGCCGGGGCGAATCTGAAGCTGCACTCCAGTGAATCCAGGGATGCGCTGATCGACTTTCTGACGGAGAAAAAGAAACTGGGGCCGGATGATCTGAAACCAGTCTGATGCGGAAGGCCGCGCGGATTTGCTGTCACCATGCCCTTGGAACGAACTCCGGAGCAAAGCGTTTTTGCAGCGGTGGATTTTGAATCCGCCGGCGTGATCCGGGGAGGCACGGACACGCCGATCCAGATCGGCATGGCGGTCATGCCAGGACTGGACCTGACAAGGGTGGAGCCTTTTGTCTCCTACCTGCACACGGACCAGCCGGTGACCTGGCAGGCGGGTCAGGTTCATGGCATTACGACGGAGGATCTGAAGGGCGCGCCCGTATTTTCCAGCCTGTGGCCGGAGGTAAAATCCCGGCTGGGCGGGCGGATCGTAGTGGCGCACGGAGCCGGGACGGAGAAACGGTATTTACGCGCCTTTCCAATGCATGGCTTCGGGCCATGGCTGGACACCCTGGTGCTGGCACGGCGGTTTTGGCCGGGGGTCCGGGACTATTCGCTGGAAACGCTGATTCAAGCCGGAGGTTTGAGCGCCGAGCTGGAGCAGGCCTGTCCCGGGCGGCGGTTCCATGATGCGCTTTTCGATTGTTATGCGAGCCTGATCCTGCTGCGGCATATTGTGACGCAGGCTGGCCTGGCGGAGGTGCCCATGGTGCGCTGGCTGAAAGGCTGAAAGGCTGAAAATTCAAGCCATCGCCACCTTGCGTTTTTTGGGGGCGGCCACCGCTTTCGGAGCCGGAGGGGGCGGGCCGAGGGCTTCCTCCAAAAAGTCCGGACGGAAGGCCCCCTGGGGAGCGCGCTCGGCAGTGAGGAGTTTGGCATGGCGCATCTGGGCGAGCAGCCATTGGGTTTTTTCCTCGGTGGGGGCATTGATGGCCGGACCATGGAAGCGCAGCAGATCCTGCGCGGCGATGCGGTTGCCATCCCCGCAATCAAAAGGTCCCAGCAAGGCCGGACGGAGCGCGGCCCGGCTGTCCCGGAAGCAGCGGCAGGAGGCCAGGAGATCCACCAGGGAGGGACGGTTGGCCGGATCCTCACACCATTGGCAGGCTTGATCAATGGCCCGCAGGAGGGCGGCATTTTCATCCGGCCATCGCTCTGCAAAAGCGGTGCGCGTGAGGAGGATTTTTTCCGGATGGGCCGGGGCCAGACTGACACTGGTGGAGGGACACCAGCCCGCCCCGGCCAGCACCGCCGCGCTGTTCCAGGGCTCGCCGGAGCAAAATCCTTCAATGTGGCCGTTCTGCAGGCTGCTGAGCATTTGTTCCGGCGGCAGGACGGCGATCAGCACCTCCTTGTCAGGATCGATCCCGCCGGAAAGCAGCCAGCGGCGGAGCAGGAAATAATGACAGGAGTAAAGGGAAACGACGGCGAAGATGAGGCGTTCCGGGTGCTTGCTGCGGACAAGGCGCTTCAGATCCGCCGCGCTGCGGATGCCCATGCGCCGGAGCGCGGCGCTCAGGGTCACGGCATTGCCGCCGGCATTGAGATAATAACTGGTGAAGACATCCACGGGTCTGCCATCCAGCCCCATGGCCATGCGGAAGAGCATGGGCGCGGGGGCATGGGCAGCATCAAGGTCCTGATAAGCGAGCTTTTCCCGGATGGAGGCCCAGCCCAGCTCCCGCGTCAGGACGACATCCAGCCCTTCTTTGCTGTAGAGGCCCAGCTCGCGCGCCACCGTGAGCGGAGCACTGTCCGACAGTGGAACGAATCCGAGCTTGACCGTCGTCCGGGACCGGAAGGGGGCACGGGGGACTCTGGAAGACGGGGGCGGGGGTGGGGGCATGAAGAAAAGTCCAAGCACAGGATGTGCCACTTAAGGATTTTAGAACGATCTGTCCAAGATCCGACAGATCCGATGAAAACGTTTCATGTTCTGGCCTGGGAGCTGCTAAAACATTGGGCTATATGGATGATGTGATCGACTCGTGGCAGCTCAGGATGTTCTCCACCCTCTCCCGCACGGGCAGCTTTACCGAAACGGCGCGGCACCTCAGCCTGACCCAGAGCGCCGTGAGCCATGCCCTGCGGAAGCTGGAGCAGGACATGGGGAGCAAGCTCCTCTACCGCGCCGGCCGCAGTCTGGGCCTGACGCCCGCCGGCAAACGTCTCCTGTTGTGTGCGGATGCTGTGCTGCTGCAAATGAGTAAAGCCCGTTCCGACCTGACAAATATCGACACCGGGTTCCGCGGCACCCTGCGTCTGGCCTGCCCGGCGGATGCCGCCCGCCATCTGCTGCCTCCGGTCCTGCGGGAGTTCCGCGAATGCTTTCCTCACTACTCGGTGATGGTCCAGCCGGGCGATGGCCTGGAGCCCAGCCGGCTGCTCGATGACCATGCGGCGGATCTGGTGCTGGGCATCGAGCCTGCAGATCTTGCGGGCCTTGCCAGCCGCCGCATGTTTGCGGACCATCTTGTCTTTCTGGTAAGCGCCATGCACCCCTGGAATGACGGACGCCCGCCTGACCGGGAACGCCTTGCCGCAGAGCATTTCATTCTGCAGGACCGCCGCGCCGCTGCCTTCCGGGAGGTGGAAACCCACTTCCTGCGCCAGGGCGTGCGGCTGCATTCCTTCGTGGAACTGAGCAGCTCCGAAGCCCTGGTGGAATTGGTCAAACTGGGGCTGGGCGTGGGGATTGCCCCGCGCTGGATCGCCTCACATGAATTGGCCCGCGGCTCCGTGGTGGCGCTGTCCGTGCCCGGCTTGGATCTGCAACGGAACTGGGGCGTGCTCTATCACAAAGACCGCCGCCTCAGCCTGGCAGAGGAAACCTTCGCCGGCCTGTGCCGCGCGGCCTGCGGGGATCACGAACCGCTGGCGGCATGATGACGGCAGGACTTACCTTGGCATCATCGGCTGTTTAAAACAAATCTGGCTGCTCTACAGCGGTCTCACTGGCCGCTCTTCCCGGTTCAGCAGCTGCCGCGTGCTGCGCGAACAGGGCATCGAAACCGGCCTCATCCAGCACCGGCACCTTCAGGGAGGCCGCTTTTTCCAGCTTGGAGCCCGCCTCACTGCCCGCGAGCAGCCAGGACGTCTTCGCGCTCACACTGCCGGAAACCTTGCCCCCGGCCGCCCGGATGCGCTCCGCAAAACTTTCCCGGGGCTGGCTGAGGGTGCCGGTAATCACCCAGGTGGTGCCCGCCAGCGGAGCGCCCGCTCCGGCGACAGCGGCCACGGGCTGCGGCGCGTAATTATCCGAAACCGGATCAATCCCCAGAGCCGTCATCTTGGCAAGAAATGCCTGACCGCCTTCCCCAGTGAAAAAATCCAGCACCTCCCCAGCGGCGACCTGGCCCACCTCCTGTGCAATCTGATAGGGGGCCAGCACCGCATTATCCTCCTTCCGCTTGCCCTTCGGCACCGTCCGCAGTTCTGCGAGGATCGGCGAGACGGCCAACTCCCCAAAGTTCCGGTGCAGCCTGGCCAGCTCCCGCGAGGCGGACTCCCCGACCTCCCGGATGCCGATGGCGTGCAACCAGCGCGAGAGTGGCATGGACTTCGCGCGCGCCAGGGCAGCACGCAGCGTTGCTCCGTTTTTGGCTCCAAAAACGCGTGGCTTTTCCTCATTCCCCAGGTTCAACACCGTTAGGGTCTGCTCATCCAACTCAAATAAATCCAAGGGCGCGCGCACCAGCCCCCGCTCCACCAGCTTGTCCGCCACGATTTCTCCCAGGCCTTCAATATCGAGCATTTTCCGTCCGGCAAAGTGCTTCAGGCGGGTCGCGGTCTGCGCCGGACAAACAAAGGAAGGACATCGCCACGCCACAAATCCCTCTTCCTTGAGAATCGGCCCACCGCAGGATGGACACCGACCCTGCACGTGATCATAAAGGCTGAATGGCCTGGCCTCCGGCGGACGCTTGTCCAACACCACTTCCACCACCGCCGGGATGATCTCCCCGGCTTTTTCAATCACCACGGTATCGCCCTCACGGATGTCCTTCCGGGCGATCTCTTCATCGTTATGCAGCGTGGCCCGGGAGACCGTGCTGCCGGAAACAAACACCGGCTCCAACTCCGCTACTGGTGTCAGGACCCCGGTGCGTCCGACCTGCACCGTGATGGATTTCAATAACGTCTCCACCCGCTCCGCTGCATATTTGTAAGCCATCGCCCAGCGCGGGGCCTTGGAGGTCACGCCCAATTGCTCCTGCGATTCGCGCGAATCCACTTTCAGCACGGCTCCGTCCGTTTCGTAGTCCAGGGTGCGGCGGTAACTATCCAATTCTTCAATCGCCCTCAGGGCCGCTTGCAGATGATCCACCGCCCAGACCCGGTCCGCTGTGCGCAGGCCCATTGATTTCATGAACCCATGAAAGGCAGAAACCGTGGGTAATTCCACGCCCTGCACCTGACCCAGCCCATGAAGAATAATGTCCAGCGGACGGCGCGCCGCCACGGCGGGGTCCAGTTGTTTCAAGGTGCCCGCCGTCGCATTCCTCGGATTGGCAAAGCGCGCCTCCCCACCGGCTTCCCTGGCATCGTTCAATGCCCGGAACGCCTGGTTGGGCATGAAAATCTCCCCCCGCACTTCCAGCAGTTCCGGGGCTCCCGCCGGCAGACGCAGGGGCAGCCGGCGGATCGTCTTGACGTTTTCCGTGATGTCATCACCCACCGTCCCGTCACCCCGCGTCGCCGCATATTTCAGCCGCCCATTTTCATAGCAAACCGACACCGCCACCCCATCCACCTTCGGTTCGATCAAGGCTGGAATCCGCTCCGTCCCCAGCGCCTTGACCAGGCGCTGCCAAAACGTCCCCACCTCCTCCGGGGAGTAAGTGTTATCGAGGCTCATCATCCGCACGGGATGGGTAATCTGCGAAAAGCTATCAATCGGGGCACCGCCGACTCTTTTCGTCGGCGAATCCTCCGCCGCCAGCGCCGGCCAGGCCACCTCAAGGTCAGACAATTCACGCAGCAGCCCGTCATACTCCTGATCCGTGATCAAGGGGGCCGCTTGTTGGTAGTAGAGATCGTTATGGTGATTCAGCTCAGCACTCAGCTTCGCGATGCGGGCAGCAGCAGTCTCAGGCGTGTGGGAAAAAGTCATGAATCCGCATTCCACGGCCTGACGGAGATTTCAAGCCGGGGGTCAGCCCTGCTCCTTCAGAAAAAAATCCCAGGTTATTCAGCGTAACGCGGCCATCAAAATTGCGTAATCGAAAATTCGGACGCGGCGTTTCCAGGGCAAAACGGCAGCAGGCTCCGAATTTCCTCCACACTCCATCAACCAACTCTATGCCCGCTAAAAAAGTTCCAACCGCTGCCGCTTCTGACCACCATGGAAATGGCTGAAGGCCGCAATGTCGCCGCCACCAATACCGCCTCCGACAACGCCGAAGCCGGCTTTCAGACCAGCTACGATGCCGGCCCCGCCCACGGCAAACTGATCACCATCTTTGAATCCAAGCAATGTCCCGCCTTTGCCGCCGGGTTATGCGCCCTTGGCCTGCGCCATGTCCGCAAGCACTGGGGCCTTATCAACAAGCGCGCCACCGAGATCCGTCCCGAGTGCAACCGATCTTCATGCGTGTCGGGCAAGCCATCGAAGTCGGGATAGTCCCTCAGTTCTGAACCCCGGAAACCACTTGGGGTGATTTTCTGTTTTTGGCAAGAATTCCAGACAAACCGCCCAGGATGAAAACGCTGTCATCGTGGAGTTCCGGTGATTTTTAAAAAAGCCGGAATATTCCCGCTTCAGGACGCGTCAAAGCCCTGGTGAGGAATGTTTCCTCCCGGCCTTCCGCTGCGAAGGCCGCTTGGAAAAACCGCACCCCAACCAACCAACTCCATCACGATAAGTCATGAAAAAAATCATTACCCTCCTGTTCAGCCTCCTCTTCACCGCCAGTGTCTTCGCCGGCGAATTCCCTGATATCGCCATCACCGATGTCAAGAAAGCCATCACTGAGAAGAAAATCACCATCATTGACGTCAATGGCAGTGATTCCTGGAAAGAAGGCCACGTCCCTTCCGCCATCGATTTCGAAGGAGCTGGTGACAAGCTCGCCTCCCAACTTCCCAAAGACAAGGCTGCCCTTGTCGTAGCTTATTGCGGTGGTCCTTCCTGCGGAGCCTACAAAGCCGCTGCCAAAAAAGCCAAGGAACTCGGCTATACCAACGTGAAACACATGGCGGCTGGCCTCTCCGGCTGGAAGAGCGCCGGTGAGAAGACCGAAGCTGGCAAGTAATTCCCTGCTTCCATGAATCCTTCAGCGCCATCCCGTCCAAGGGATGGCGCTGTTTTTTTATCTGTTAATCCCTTGCCCCTCCCCAGGAAACCCTGCCCACCAACTCAAGATTGCATTTTATATCCCCATGAAAACCCGCGCCTTCCTCACTCTCGCCCTCGCTGCCATCACCGCCACCCTGCTGCCGCAGCCTGCCCCTGCCGGGGAATTAGCCCCAAGTTCGTCACCAGCTACCGCAAAGTCCTTTCTGAACAGAAAGAAACCGGCAAGCCCGCCGTCCTCATCTTCTCCGCTACATGGTGCGGCCCCTGTCAGGAAATGAAAAAGAAGGTCTACCCCAGCGCAGACATTACCCCCTTCCACGACAAATTCATCTGGGCCTACCTGGACTCCGACGACTCCCAAAACAAAAAAGCCAAGGAAAAATATGCGGTGAAGGGCATCCCCCACATCGAATTCCTCGACAGCACCGGAGAGTCCCTCGGCCAGCAGGTGGGCAGCAGCAGCCCCGCGGATTTTGCTAAAAAACTGGAAGCGATGCTGGCCAAAGCCACTCCAGCGCCTGCCACCGCCAAAAAGTAGGCTTTGCCGGCAAGTCATTATAAGCCGGGGCACGGGCTGTTCTAGCAAAACTTGGGGCTTATGACGGCGGCAAGTTCGGTGAGCAGATGGGGGATAACTTCCCGTGGCTGGCGAGTCCCTGCAGCAGATCGGCCGAGAGGCTGTCCGCGCCCTGGCATAGCCTGGTAATCAGACGCAACACGGGGTGGTGCTCATTTTGCCGGATCAATCAAGGTTTCCTGGAGCTGTCGTAGGCGGGTATGGAGCGGGTCCCACCCCGGGCGGCGGCTAATCTTGCAGAGCAGATGGTGGACCAAGGGGCAGGTATCACCGTTATAGTGGAGTAGATTGGCCAGGATGCAAGAAATCGACAGGAGGAAATCCTAAGCCAAAAAAGAGCGGCGGAGTGTCTGGACTCCGCCGCTCGCTGCAGTGCATCTGTGAATCTGTAAGGTGAATCAGTTGCCGTCGTCACCGCCGCCGGCATCCTCTTCTGCTCCGCCGCAGTCACCGCCGCCAGCATCCTCTTCCGCTCCGCCGCCGTCGTCGCCGCCACCAGCGTCCTCTTCCGCTCCGCCACCGTCACCGCCACCGGCGTCCTCTTCTGCTCCTCAACCGTCGTCGCCAGCATCGTCGGCAGAATCATCAACGCCGTCTCCGTCGTCGTCGCCGTCATTGGTGTCCATCGTGCCGTCATTGTCGTCATCGGTATCGTCAGCATCGGAGACGCCGTCGTCATCGGAGTCTTCGCTATCCTGATCGGCCCCGGGGCCCATGTCGACATCCTCGGCATCGGACACGCCATCGCCGTCATCATCAGTATCGGCTGCGTCGGCGGTGCCGTCGTTGTCGTCATCGGTGTCGGCTTCATCCTCCACGCCGTCAGCATCGGCATCGTCGGAATCATCCATGGCCTCGTCAGAGAAGGATCCATCGACCTCCCCGTCGGCACTGCCCACTTCATATTCTGCTTCCAGTTCGGAGTCCTCGGTGGCGGAACTTTCCTCATAACTTTCCACAAAGGTTTCCTCTTCGGTCAATTCGCTGGTCTCCACCTCCACGGTGGATTCATAGTAGTCGCCGTAGGATTCCACGCTTTCGGAAGTGTAGTCCCAGCTTTCATACCAGGACCAGGCGCCGGAGGAGAATACGGTGCTAACTACGCTGTAATCAGTATAGACTGTCTTCCAATTGGAGTAAAAGACGGGATACCAGACTTCGATGCATTCGTTGTAGGAGTAGAAGGTGACGCTGAAGCGCTCCCAGTAGTGCATGTATTGGCAGTAGTGGGAGGAGTTATCCACGGAGATTTTGGCCAATTCTGCGAGAAGGCGCAGCAGGTCGGTGACCATGCGGGCTTCGAGGGAAGACTTGCCGGCTTTGGCCTGGAGTTTGGTCAGGCTTGCTCTCAGCTTTTTCGCTTCGCCCTGCGCCTTGAGCAGGGAGACTTTTTCGCCTTTGCTCACTGGTCCGGCCTTTTTATAGCGGGCCACCACCGGTCCAAAATTGGTCAGGTAAGTTTCATAGGCAGCATGGAGCGCCAGCACTCCGCGCCCGATTTTGGAAGTTTTTGCGCCGCCCCGCAGCACGCCCCAGGCGGCCCCTATCTGCCCGATCCCCCGCCCCAATCCATCCAACCCTTTCAACATGGAGCTGTCCTTGGCCTTGATGCCACTTTCCATCAAGTCGACGGATTCGCTGGCCAGTTTCAGCCCTCCCCAAAAGGGGCGCTCCTGTTTGGATTTGGGGTTCAGGTCCTTTTTGCCTTCGATGGCGATGTAGGCGATCGCTTCCTGCATGTCGTGCACCAGGGAAGCGGGGGTGGGTTTGGCCCCCTTTTTGTTATAACGCGCGGTTTTGCCTTTGGAGATAGGCTTGGGGGCAGCTTTGAGGGCGGCAGAAGCCTTGGCGGGGGCTTTGGGGGCAGATTTGGCCGGAGCGGATTCCTTGGCCATGAGCGATAGGCCCATGAGGCTGGAGGCAATGGCGATGAGAGGATACGCGAGAAAGGTTTTTTGCATGGGCATGGATGGAAATGATAATGAGGAAATCCGGCAATGAGGGGAAAACCCTTCAAATAGCCGCGAAAATCAACATGCCCAAATCATTATTGTCCAGAACAAATCCTCTGCAAAATCCACATCCTGAAGGATCAAGAGGAAGCGCCACCCTCCGCATGGGACTGGCAGCATGCCGTGGCGGGACCGAATTCCTGATTTAGTTCAGCCCGGGATCATCGGGAAGACCCGCCAGCAGTGCCTGCCGGGGATCCTCCCCACTGCGCAGCACTGCGGCCCACAAGTCAGGACCGGCAGGGCCGGTCAGCGCAGTTGGGATGGGCCGGGCAATGATCCAGGAGGATTCCTTCAACTCTCCCTCCAACTGCCCTGCGCCCCAACCGGTGTATCCGGTAAACGCCCTGACTTCCCAGCCATCCGCGAGGGCGCGGGTGGCCCCGGCGATGCCCAGGGGGGATTTCGATTCCATGGTGCCGCTGGCTTCATTCCAGCGCAGGGCCATGAGGATCATCTCATTCGGAGCGACGGGGCCGCCTTCGTAAACCGGCACCCGGCGCAGGTGCTTGAAATCCGGGGATGGCAGGAGATCCTCCAAAACACGGCCTTCTACCGGGCGGTTCAGCACAAAACCCTGGGTGCCCTTCCCTTGCACATGGCTGGTAATCAGGATCACACAACGCCCGAACCACGAGGCCCGCAGCGACGGATCTGCCAGGAGCAGATGGCCTTGCAAGGTGGGGGGATCAGGTTCCATCAGGGGTATAATTTTTCAGGAAGCGGCACCGCGCCCGGTTTTTCCTACAAAAATTTGTCTTTCAGGTAGTCCAGGTGATACTCGGCCCGGGTGGGCCCGCCGGTGGCCTGCACCATCAGGTCCTGGGGATCCAGGCTACGGCCGGCGGAGTGAATGTGGGTGCGCAGCCAGGCGAGCAGGTTTTGATAGACCCCACGCTCCAGGTCCGCATCCAGCGAGGGCATGGCCCCGCGCGCGGCACGCATCAGTTGCGAGGCATTCAGATTTCCCAGGGAATACGTGCAGAAATAACCGAGGCTGCCCATGCTCCAATGGATGTCCTGGAGACAGCCCCGGGCATCGTCAGGAACCGTAAGGCCCAACAGTTCCCTGAAGCCGGCGTTCCAGGCTTCCGGCACATCGCGCACCGCCAGATCGCCATTGATGAGCGAGCGCTCCAACTGAAACCGCAGAATGATATGCTGGTCATAGGTCACCTCATCGGCCTCCACCCGGATGAAGGAGGGCGAAACCTGACGGGCCGCGGCGGCGACCTGCTCCGGCGTGAAGGCGTTCAATCCTGCAAAATGATGAGAGGCCCGGGGATGCCAATGCCGCCAAAAGGCATCGCTGCCACCGATGTGATTTTCCCAGAGCCGGCTCTGGCTCTCATGGATGCCCAGGGAAACCGCTTCACCGGCAGGCAGGCCCCACTCATCCGCCGGCAGTCCCTGATCATACAAACCATGGCCCGCCTCGTGCAGCACCCCATAGAGCGAGCTGAAAAAATCGGCCTCATCATAACGGGTCGTCAGCCGGGTATCGCCTGGCCCCAGGCCGGTGCAGAACGGATGGGTGGTGGTATCAATCCGGCCAGCCTCAAAATCAAAGCCAATGGCTTCCGCCACCTCACGGTTGAAGGCCTGCTGGGCGGCGATCGGATAGTGACCAGCCAGCAGATCCGCCGGCTGGGACTTCGCCTTTTCCACGGCCGGCCCGATCATCGCCGCGATCCGGGGTCCCAGGTCGGCAAACAAGGCCCCGATATCCGCACTGCGGGCTCCGGGTTCATAGATGTCCATCAGCGCATCATAACGGCAGGAGGTCCAGCCCAGATGATCGGCTTTTTCCTGGCAAAGGCGCACCAGCTTTTCGAGGACGGGTTGGAAGGCGGCAAAATCCGACGCCTTCCGCGCAGCCGCCCAGGCATGCATCCCGGCAGAAGTAGTCAGGGAAAATTCCTCCACCAGTTCCGCCGGCAGCTTTGTCTCCCGGTCATAGTCCCGCCGCCAACCCCGGAGATTCACCGCCGCGGCCCCGCTGGCCGTGCCCTGCGCTTCACACGCCGCCAGCCAGGCACCGACTTCCGGTGCGGTGGTGAGACGATGCACCTGCCCTGACAGATAGGACATCTGCCCGGCCCGCCACGCCACCGCCTTGGCCGGCATCCCCGTTTCCTGATCCCAGCCCAGCACGCCTTCCGTCGAGCGCAGCAGCGCGGCTTCGCGGAATCGGGCACGGAGATGGGAGTAAGCAGGGGGGAGCGCAGACATGCTCCCCCTCTCCCAGAAAACGGCGGCTTTGGAAACCGGAAATCCCTGCTTTTCCCGGATGGAAGAGGATACCCAGGTCAGGGATCCGCCACGGGATCCGGCGTCACCAGTTGGAGCCGGAAATAATGGGCTCCCTCCGGACCGGCGGGGGGCGGCACCGCAATCCTGATTTCATCCATGCCATCCAGCGACTGCACCACCTGGGCCGGCAAATTGACAGGACTCCATTGCTTCAGATCGCTGCTGCTCTGCACCAGGATCGCGACTTCAGCAGCGGAAGAGGAGGGACGCCTGAAAGTGAAGAAGAGATGGCCCTGTGAAGCCGTCATCCGCTGGGTCGCCTGCACCATTTCCAACGCCCCGGAGGAGGATCCTGGCGTCACCGTGACCGCAGGGCTGAGACGGCTGGAGGCGATGACCTCCCATGGCAGGCTGGGACTGAACCAGTAGAGCGTGATGCCGGCCCCGCCGTAGAGTTCAGCATATTCCACCTTGACCGGCACGACCTGACCAGCGGTTAGATTGATCGTGAAATTATGCCATCCCGAGATGTCCAGGGGCGTCCACTTGTCGAGCACCAATTGGTTATTGATCCAAACCCGCACCCCATTGTCCGACGGCACATAGATAGTGTAAGTTTCAGTGAAGGGAGCGGTCAGGGTGCCGGTCCAGCGGGCGGAGAAATAATCCACCGGAACGGCGGGACTGGGCGATCCCCCGCCCCAGTCAAAGTTGATCGTGGCATCCGTGCGGACCAGCAGAGGGGCACCCACTCCGGGCTCCATGCCGCCAAAATATTCACCCCGCAGCCCATTGATAGGCGGCGCTGTCGTATTCCAGATGAAGGTGGCATTGGAAGTCAGGCCACCTGGGTCCTGCACCGCAAGGGAAACCGTGTAGGCAGCAGCCGCATTGCTATCCAGAATCCCGGAGATCTGGCCGGTCGTGACATTCAGGGTCAGGCCCGGGGGCAGGCCCACCGCGCTCCATGTCAGGGGATCGGAATCCGGATCCGAAGCCAGTGGCCGCAGGACGACCACAGAACCCCGCACCGCTGACTGGGTGCCTGGATTGTTCAACACCGGAGCCCGGTTCGCGGGCGGAGCCGTGGTGCTCCAGGCAAAGGAGGTGGTGGCGGAAAGGGTGCCATCGGAAACAGTCAGGCTGACGGTATGGGAAGACGATGCCGTCAGGGTGACGGTGCCGGAGATGAGTCCACTGGTGCTGCTGATGGACAGGCCGGCCGGCAAACCGGCGGCTGAATAAGTCAGGGGATTGAAGTCAGGATCGCTGGCCTGCACCGTGAGGGAGGCGGCGCGGCCGCGCACCGTGGATTGGGCGGCAGGCGTGGTCAGGAGCGGTTCCCGGTTCACCGCCGGACCGGTGCTCAGGCGGTTGGCGCCAACACTTTCCCAAAGCTGGGTATTGCTGAACCAGAACAGGGTGATATTCGCACCGCCGGACAGTTCGGCATATTCCACTTTTAGGGGAACTGCCTGATTCGCCGTCATCGGCAGGGTGAAATTGTGCCAGGCGGCAATGTCGAGCGGAGTCCATTTGTCCAGCACCAGTTGGTTATTGATCCAGACCCGCACACCATTGTCGGAGGGCACAAAGAACGTGTAGGTTTCGCTGTAGGCGGCCGTAATGAACCCCGTCCAGCGGGCGGAGAAGTTATCCACCGGCACCGCAGGCCCGGGGGAACCGCCCCCCCAATCGAAATCAATGCCAGGATCGGTGCGCGTCAGGACCGGTGCCGCCACGCCTGGAGTCATCCCCGGGAAGTATTCGCCCAACAGGCCTGGACCGCTCCCCCCAGTGACAGCAGGGACCGGCGCGGTGGTTTCGGCGTCATCGGCTTGGGCCAGATAGGCGACAAGGCTGACCAGTTTGGCCGGTGTCAGGGTAACCCCCTGGTGGGCTTGCACGGCGGCGGTGAGGGTGGCGGCGGATCCATCATGCAAATAGGGTGCCGTGTTCCACAGGCTCCGGAGTGTCGGCGTGTCCAATCCAGTCAGGACAGCTCCGAGACGCTGACCACTGGAAGGCTTGATGGTGCCGATGTTCCGCAGGTTATTCAGGGCGCTGTTGGTGAATCCCGTGCCGCTGTGGCACTGGGCGCAGTTGGCACTGCGGAAGACCTCCCGTCCGGCCACGGCAGCAGCAGTGAGGGAACTATCGGCATTCCGGTTGGGGCTGGGGACCGCAGCAGTCAGGGAACTGACATAGGCCGCGAGGGCATCGAGATCGGCACTCAGTCCTGCCTTGGGCGCGCCCAGTGGTTGGCTGCGGGTGCCAGCATTGAAGTCACTGTCCGCCATCAATCCGGTGCCGCGTCCGAGATCACGGATTTGTTTTTCGAAGTCCTGGACCTCATCAAAATTTCCCGTCCAATGGGCGGGCCCCTGCCCGGTGCCGGCTTTGCCGCGCAGGTCGGTGGTATTGCGCAGACCTTCGCCCATGCCGGTGAAATCCCAGACGCGGCCATCGTGGCCGCCATCATTGTGACAGGCCGCACAGCTGATATAACTTTGCAGGGAAATCCGCGGATCCCGGGCATCGTAGAAGAAGCGTTTCCCAGTCAGGATATTGGCCGGCAGCGGCTCCACGGCGACGGTGTTCCAGGTGGCCACCGGTGTAATATCCGAACCGGCGGGACGCCCGCCATTCACCAGAACAGTCAGATCAAAGGCCTGCACCGTGCGGTCCATGAAGTTTTGCACAAAGAGGCGGGTCCCATCCGGCGAAAGCGCCAGCCCCTGGGGAGCCCGCCCGGCATCGATTTTGAAAAGGACGCTGCGGGCCATGGCATCCACCACCGCCACCTGGCGGCTGCCTTCCATGGCCGCGTAGAGCAACAATCCGGTGGGATCGAAGACGGCATGGGACGGCACCGCAGAATCGTCGAAGTCAATCCGGGAGGCGTAGTCCTCAGTATCGGTCAGGGTATTGATGCGGGAATTGATGGCCCGCACCGTGGAATCGTGCCCCAACTGCCGGGTGTCCCGCAGCACCCCTCGCTTAATGTTATCCTGCTTGCCAGGAACCCACGCCGCCGTGCCATCCGGCGACAGCACGGGAGGGCCGAGATAATTGGGAATACCACGTCCGGCATTTTCCGCATCCGGGCGTTCGCTGTGCTGCAGGATGATGGTTTTTGACAGGGCCATGGATGCCGCTGTCACCACGAGGACCTGTCCCCCGTGATTCACCGATCCCACGGTGGATTGCACCACGGACGTGGATTCGCCCGGCAGCGCCGGCGTGATAAACCGGGAGAGGTAAACCTTGCCGCTGTCTGCACTGACAGAAAGGTGCCTGACATCCGGCCCGGCCGCCAGGGTGCCGGTGATAGCGGCGGTAGCTGGGTTCAGTTTCAACAACTGGCCCGTCCCTTCCAGGGCAAGGAAAGCCGCGCCGCCATTGGGGGCAAAGGCGAGACCATGCGGCTGTGAGGCCCTTGCCAAGGAAACCGTGGCCGCCACGGCGAAGGTGTCAGGATTGAGCAGGCTGATGGTGGCGGACTTTTTATTCACCACCCAGGCCCGGCCATCCGGCGCAATGGCGACGCTGACGGGCTGGAGGCCTACGGCCGTTTCCGCCAGTTTGGCATTGGTGGCCGCGTTGAACACACTGACGGAATTGGCATCGGGATTCACCACCCAGATCCGGTTCACTCCGGTCCTGGTCTGCCATGCCAGGGGGCTGGAACTTACCGGAGGCGTGGCGGCGAGGGTCCCGTGGACCGCCTGGATAAAGACCTGGGCGAGATTTGCTCCGCTATCATCCGAGGCAATCACCGAGATCTGATAACGTCCCGGCTGGGCAAAGGTCCTGGAGATGACCAAGCTGCTGCTGGCCACGGTGTCACCGGTGCCATCGCCAAAATTCCAACGGAATTTCGGATTCAGTCCCCCGGTGGAAATCGCGCTATAGCTGATCGCTGTGCCGGCCGGCCGGGCAACAGCCGTCATGGGAGAAAGCGTCAGGGGATTGACGATGGTCCAATTGAACGAAGTGCTGCCATTCCGGCCCGTGCCATCATTCACGGTCACGGTGACGGCGAAGCTGCCCGCCGTCGTGGGGGTGCCGGAAATGAGGCCCGTGCTGGCATTGATGCCCAAACCGGTGGGCAGGCCGCTGGCGGAATAGCTCAGGGGATCATTGTTGGCATCTGTGCCGATCACAGGCACTGAAACCGCCGTCCCCTTCAAAGTCGTGCGGGCAGCCAGAGCCGTCACCACGGGCGCGGTGCCAGGGACACCGGGCGCGGCGAGGACGCTCTCCGGAATCACGCGCCGCGTGAGACCCGGTCCGGCATAACTCACCACCAGCACCTGATCGCCGCCCTGTTCGAAAAACTGCACTTCAATATCATGAACGCCATCCGTTAGGTTTACCGTCCCCTGCTGCTCCGCCGTGGCATGAAGGCCATCATTATTCACCACCACCGCACCATCAATCAGGAGACGGCTGCCATCGTCGGAGGCGGTATAAAAGGTGTAGCTGCCAGCCACCGGAGTGCGCAGGGAGGCACGGAAGCGCATTGCGAAATTGTCATCCCTGAGCCTCCCGGCAAGATTGAAGGTGTCTGTATCGCCCGAAAGGAACGGAACAAGGGAATTAAAGTTAGGCAGCGCATTCCATACGCCCTCGTAATAGTCAAAACGCACTCCAGGCAATGGCTGGTAGAGCGCATTCACAGGGATGGGCTGCCTGGCGGTGCCCGGGCCGGCATAGCTCACGTCGAGCCCCATCGTCCCCGTGCTCTGGAAATAAGCCACCGTGATGCGGTGCACCCCGGCTGGCAGGGTGATGCTGCCATTGGCTTCACTGGCGGTGTGCACGCCATCATGATTCACCACCAGGCGGCCATCGATCCAGACCTGGCTGCCATCGTCGGAGTTGCTGTAGAAAGTCCAGGTCCCGGCGGTGGGGATGCGCAGATTCCCCTCAAAGGTCAGGGCGTAATTGCTCTCCCGCTCCCGTGGCGCGATGGAGAACGCCGGCACCACCCCGGAACGCAGCGGTGTCAGCAAACTGAAGTCAGGGAGGACAGTCCACGATCCTTCATAATACCGGTAGGTCAGGCCGGGGACTTCCCCGGGAGCATGAACCGTCCATAGGAAGGACTGACTGTTATTCACGCCATTGGCCATGGCTGCGGTGAGGGTCACAGTTTGATCCCCCAGGGTGGTGGGGGTGCCGGTGATACGGCCGGTGCCGGCATCGATATTGAGTCCTGCCGGCAGGCCGGTGGCAGTCCAGGTCACCGGGCTGGGTGCGGTGGCAGCAGGAAGGAAGCTGACCGTGCCCAGCCGGGGGCTATACTGCGGTCCCGGGTTTTGCACCACGACTCCAGTGACCGGTGCATTGGTCCCCATCACCTGGACTTCGGCCAGTTGCAGGAAGTTGGTCCCATTGAGCTGGACGCGCAGGTAGCGGGCGCTGCGGTAGAGATTGACCACCGTCTCCGGCCCGGGCGTGCTCAGGTAGCGGTAGCTGGTGGTATCCGTGTTGGCATCATCAAACGGAAAATTGCTGACATGAACCGAAAAATCCGTCAGGTGGGACCCGAGGTTATTGCCCCGGTTGAAAATGCGCACCGCATTCAGCGGATAGACCGCCCCCAGATCCACCTGCCACCAAGCATTGGCTTCGGACTGGGTATGCACCCCTGGTGCGACCCCAAAATCACCATTGGTGACCCCATCCACCGCCCGGTTGGAGGTCAGGCTACCATCGAAGTTGGAGGATTGGGAGGTCGCCTTGCCCAGCGCGAGATTGACCCCAGGCAATGCGACGGTGGCGGTGGCGCTGACGAGGATCACGCGGGCCCGGGAGGGCACGCCATTGGCATCCACCCCAAAGAGCATCCAATAGCCGGGATTCATCACATTGATGTTATCATGCGGGGACAGTTCGTAGCTGCCGGGGGCGGTTTCGGCAAAGGCCGGGCTGAAATACCGCTGGTCCGTGGAAAGTCCGTGGGTCGTGGAGGCCATCCGGATCATGGCAAAGCGCAACAGCCCTGCGGTGCCCTGGACGGTAAAGCGCCCGGTGGAGCCGATGGTGGAAGGTGCCGCTGTGAGGGAGGGCTGCACCGCAGCCTGGCCCGTGCCGGTGAACAGCGCGGGCGGGCTGTAAACTTCGATATTGCTGTGATCCACCGCCGCATTGCCGGCGAGCCCACTGCCTCCTGACATGACTTTCCCATCCGTCAGGAGCAGGGCGACCGAGTGATAGTTCCGGGGCACCGCCTGACTGGCCACGGTGCGCCAGAGACCGGTGCGGGGATTCCAGATTTCAGCAGCCAGGAAGGAACCGGCATCGCTGAATTTCTGGCCGGACGTATTGCCTCCCATCACAAGGACCTCCCCCGTGGGCAGCACGATGCCGTTGGAAAACCGCCGGAGGTTCGCCATAGCTGGCAGGGGCGTCACGGTGGGCGGATCGGTGTAGAGATCGATTTTACAGGCCAGGTTGGTGGGCGTTTCCGCCGTTCCCGTGGCGAGGCCGCCCGCGACGAGGAGTTTGCCCGGCTCATACATCACAATGGCAGCATCCTTGGGATACCAGGTTCCAGGATAGACCGCCCCGGAAGTGTTGATGAGGCCATTGCCCTCCGGGTTCACCCAATTCATGGTTTTGGTAGGACCCGCATGGAACAGCCGTCCATCCGGAGCCAGGAAAATCATCGGTGTCCAGTTGGCCTCGATCACGGCCTGGCTGGCGACAGGGCTCCAGTTGATATTGGAAAACTTCCGCCATGAGGTGCCATTGAAGCGCTCGGCGGTATTGTCGCCGCCACTGCCTGACAGCGTAAACACATCCCCGCCTGGCAGGATCGCGGAAGAAGTATACCAGCGGGGATCGTTCATGTCCGCCGTGCGGCTCCAGGCATTGGTTTGCCAATTGAAGATACTGGAGGACCTAACAATATTGCGTCCTCCCATCACCTGAAACCGGCCATCCGAGCGCAATACGGTTCCCCCGCAGAACATGTCATGCTGGTTCCAGTTGATCTCCGTGATGGTGTTGGTGCTGGGATTCCACACCGCGGCATAGGTAAATTCAGGGCCGGCCGGAAACGAAGTCCGCTGATTGGAAGCATAAGTCAGGATGCGGCCATCCGGCAGATTCGCTGCGGTCACCGGCACGTGGGGAAAATTGATGGGAGCAGCCCAGGCACCCGCATTCACCGACTCCGCTGGATTCACGGGAGCCGGCACGCCCTGGAAGGACGGCAGCAGGGCCGCCGCCGCTGCATAAAACGCATCGTCCTGGGCATGGGTCACATCCGCATGGACAGTGTTGGCTGGAAAGGAGGTGACCATCCCTGCGAGGGTCGCAGCGAAAATTCTGGATTTATTCATGGCTTGGAAATGGATGAAATGGAAGCCGCCGGGCGGGAATCCGGAAACTGGCTATCTGATAGAGATTTCAGAAAAGCCACCAGGGCACCCTTGTCTGCTGCCGGCAGAGCGAGGCCGGCGGCAGGATGTTTAGCGAGGTTGGGATCCAGCGTGGGTGAGGGATGCACCCCATGATCGTAGTGGTCGATCACTTCCTCCAGGGTCGAGAAACGGCCATCATGCATGTAAGGAGCTGTCAAGGCCACGTTGCGCAGGGAGGGCACCCGGAACTTCCCCTGATCGGCTGCCTGCCCGGTCACCGCCTGCCGCCCGGCTTCCGGGGCCGCCTCCAGTCCGTTATTGGAAAAGCCCTGATTCGAAAACAGATTCCCCCCATGACAATGGAAACAATCCGCCCCACGCAAATTCCTTGGCGGATCATACTCTGTAATAAACAACTCCAGTCCGCGCTGCTCCTGCGGGCTCAATTTGGCGCGGCCCAGCACCGCCTGGTCAAACTTCGAATCCTGTGACACCAGCGTCAGTAAATACTGCTCCAGAGCCAGTCCAAGGCGTTCCGCTGTCACTCCGCCGGGACCAAACACTTTTCCAAAATCCTCCCGGTAGCCGGCATCTCCTGACAAGACCTGAACGGCAGCCTCCAGCGAGCCGTGCATCTCCACCGGATCCTGCAGGGGCACCAGCACCTGATCCCGCAGACGCTTCACCCGGCCGTCCCAGAAGAACTCGCTCTGCCAGGCCAGATTGAACAGGGGCATGGCATTGCGCGTCCCGGTCCGGCCTTCTGCCCCCACACTATAACGTTTCCCCGGATCCGTGAAAGCCGCCTTTTGATCGTGACAGGAAGCGCACGATTGGGTCTGATTGACAGATAGCCGCTTCTCCTGAAACAGCCGCCGGCCCAGCTCCACTCCCGCCACTACCGGCACATTGTCCGCCGGCAGCACCACCTTGGGCAGACGGCTGGAAATCTGCATCGGCCACGGCGTGCCGGCGGGAACCTGACTCCTGGCAACCCGCTCCGCCAGGGGCACTGCCTGCCAAATTTCCGGACTGATCCCGGTCACCACAAAAGCCTGCTCCACCCGCTTCCGCAGCGCGTCCGCCCGTTCATCCCCGGCCCGTGAATGAGTTGAAGCGCCGAAATCCGGAGCCAGTCCCTCCAGGACTTTTGCCACATCAAAGCCAAGGCCAATGGTGCCGCCACGGGTGAGGTCCAAGGGCTGCTCCAGCACCACCGTCATCTGATTCCCCGTGCCGGCCAAGTGATAGGAAAACCCATCCGGTCCGCCCTGCGCCAGTTGCCGGTGCCCTTCCAGCGCCATAAAAATGTGGCCCCCCTGCCAGCCCCAGTGCAGTCCATTCACCGTGGGGTGCAGCGCATGGCCTGCAGGCCAAAGATTCGGGTCGGCTTCATTCAATACCTGATCCAGCCCTATCACAAACCTCAACCCCGTAAACACCTGACCTGGCACGCCTTCCAAAAAAGCCGACGTCCGGCCCTCGGCGCCTTTAAAACAAGCCTGCCAGCCACCGGTTTCCAACCAACTGCCGTCCGCCCGCCGCAGCGCCAAACCGGATATCCAAAAAATCCGCCCGGGTCACGTCCCAACCCTCCCTGGCCATGCCGCCGCCAAATCCCAGTTTTTCCTGTTTCCAACGCCACTGCATCTCCAAGCCTACCTTGTTATAGGTCTTCACGCCCGCTGCTTCCACCGCCCCACAAAGCAGCATCCCCCAAAGCAGGAGCAGCCAACCAAGATAACGATAATTTCCAGACATTTCCTCGTGCTTTCAGAACATCGATAGTTAATCGATCTGGAAATTATAAGGTATCTACCCCTGTCATGCAAATATTTTTTGCGAAAGTGATCGTTTTTGCAAATTTGATACTGCTAAGTGAAAGCTGAAGGTTTATCCGACTTAAGGATTGAATCCCAAAACCAAGCTTCGATCCGCCTCCTCCAGCCCGCTCAGAGCTTCGTCTCCCGGCATTTTCCGATTGCGCCCCCCACTGCTTCCCGCCCCCTTAGGCCTCGATGGGCCGCCCGTAAAACGCAGCACCCAGAACGCTTTCCCCCTCCCTAGATCTTTAAATCCACCAATCCCAGCATGACCCGCACCGAAACCGACACCATGGGCCCCGTCGAAGTGGCCACCACCGCCTACTGGGGCGCGCAGACCCAGCGTTCCCTGAAATACTTTGCCATCGGCCGCGACGTCATGCCCCGCCCTCTCATCCGTGCGCTCGGCCTTCTCAAAAAAGCCTGCGCCCTGGTGAACACGGATCTGGGCAAAATGCCCGCTGACCTCTGCGCCCTCATCACTCCGGCGACCGACGAAGTCATCGCTGGCACGCTCGACGCCCACTTTCCCCTCCGCATCTGGCAAACCGGTTCCGGCACCCAGACGAACATGAATACCAACGAAGTCATTTCCAACCGCGCCATCGAAATGGCCGGCGGCACCATGGGCAGCAAAGCCCCGGTGCACCCAAATGATCACGTGAACATGTCGCAGTCGTCCAACGACACCTTCCCCACTGCCATGCACGTTGCAGCAGCGGAGGAAACCGTGCACCGCCTGCTGCCGGCCCTCGCCCACTTCCGCGCCGCCCTCGACAAAAAGCGCGCCGAATTCAACGACATCGTCAAGATTGGCCGCACCCATCTCCAGGATGCTACCCCAGTCACCTTTGGTCAGGAATTCGGCGGCTACCTCAGCCTGATCGACCGCGACATCGCCCGCATCCACACCGTCCTGCCCGGCCTCTACGACCTCGCCATTGGCGGCACCGCCGTCGGCACCGGACTGAATTCCCACCCGGAATTCGCGGAACGCGCCGCTGCCAAAATCGCGGAACTCACCGGACTTCCCTTCGCCAGCCATCCTGATAAATTCGCCGCCCTCAGCGCCCACGACGAAATCGTCTTCGCCTCCGGGGCCCTGAAAACAGTGGCCGCCACCCTCATGAAAATCGCCAACGACATCCGTTGGCTTGGCAGTGGCCCCCGTTGCGGCCTTGGCGAACTTTCCCTGCCCGAAAACGAGCCCGGCTCCTCCATCATGCCAGGAAAAGTGAACCCCACCCAAAGCGAAGCCATGACCATGGTCGCCGTCCAGGTCATGGGCAACGACGCCGCCATCTCCTTCGCCGGCAGCCAGGGGAATTTCGAACTCAACGTCTTCAACCCGGTCATGATCCACAATTATCTCCATAGCGTGGAACTCCTCACCGGCACCCTCACCAGCTTCGCCGACTACTGCCTTGCCGATCTCAAGGTCAACCGTGCCACCGTGGAGCGCTACGTCGCCGACAGCCTCATGCTCGTCACCGCCCTCAATCCCCACATCGGCTATGACAAAGCCGCCGCCATCGCCAAAAAAGCCCACAAGGAAGGCACCGACCTCAAAACTTCCGCCCTCGCTCTGGGTTACCTCACCAGCGAACAATTCGACCAATGGGTCGTCGCCGCCCGCATGACCCGCCCCTGAGACCTGACTATTCCCCATCAGCCCAACTTCATCGCTATCATGAAACTGCCCCTCGAAGACAATTTTGAAGACCTCCTTGGCAAAGCCCAAAAAGGCCATGGCCTCACCAGCGAAGACCTCGCCTTCCGTGCCGGCATCCCCGTCGCCTCCCTGACCTCACTCCTTTCCGGAACCCTCCTCGAAGGCCCGCTCCGCCAGGTCGCCCCCCTCCTCCAGATCGATCCCACCTCCATGCTCGCCCTTGCCCGGAAGGCTTGGCAACCTGCAGAAGTGGAATTGGCAGGCCTGCTGCACTTCAACACCTATTTCGCGGAACATGACATGACGGTGAATCACTACATCGTCTTCGATCCGGTCAGCAAAGCCGCTGCCCTCTTCGACACCGGCACCGATCCCGCCCCCACCCTGGCTGCCGTCGCTGAACACGGGCTGAAGATCGAACACATCTACATCACCCACACCCACATCGACCACATTGTCGCCCTGCCCGCCCTGCGTGCCGCGTGGCCAAATGCTACCGTCCTCTGCGGCCGTAGGGAAAACCTCCCGGATTCCCAGCCCATCGACCTCGGCTTTAAAGCCACCATCGGTGCCCTCACCCTCGAAGCCCGCGAAACCTCCGGCCACGCCACCTGCGGCATGAGTTATGTGATTGGCGGCCTCACCGCCCCCCTCGTCATCGTGGGCGATGCCCTCTTCGCCGGCTCCATGGGCGGCCCCCGCACCTCATGGGCTCAAGCCCTCGACCACAACCGCCACCGCCTCTTCTCCCTGCCCGGCGAAACCATCGTCGCCCCCGGCCACGGCCCCCTCACCACCATCGCCGAAGAAAAAGCCCACAACCCCTTCTATCCAGAATTCAAACCCTCCACCAATCCTGCCATGAAAGAAAAAATTGCCTTCGTTGGAGTCGGCCGCATGGGCGGCAACATGGCCCGCCGCGTCCGGGAAGTCGGTTATCAGGTCACCGCCGTCTATGATGTCAGCCCGGAAGCTGCCGCCGAAGTCGCCGCCGAAATCGGAGCCACCGTCTGCACTAAACTCGCCGATGTCACCGCTGCGGCCGACATCATCTTCACCGTCGTCACCAACGACGAAGCCATGAAGGCCATCTTTTATAACCAGGAAGACAACCTCTTCATGGGAGCCGCTGGCAAGACCTTCCTCAACTGCGCCACCCTCACCCCGCAGGTCCACATCGACCTCGAAACGGCCGCCGCCGCCATCGGGGCCAGCACCATCGAAGGCTGCATGGCCTCCAGCATCCCCCAGGCCCGCGAAGGCACCCTCCAGCTCATGATCGGCGGTCAGGAAGCAGTCTTCCATAAAGTCGAACCCCTCCTCAAAACCATGAGCGCCGTCCTCACCTACGTCGGCTCCGCCGGTCAGGCCGCCAAGGTCAAAGCCCTCGTCAACATGGTCATGAACATCAACACTGCCGGCCTCGCCGAAGGCCTCGGCCTCGGAGCCGCCCTCGGCCTCGACCTCGAAATGCTCGCCAAAGTATTCAGCGTCACCGGAGCCAACAGCCGCGTCCTCCAGACCGATGGCGACGACATGATCCAGCGCGAGCACTCCTGTTTCTTCCGCGCCGACCACGCCGCCAAGGACAGCCACATCGCCCTCTCCCTCGCCAAGGACGCCGGCCTCAACCTCCCCCTCGCCGCCGCCACCGCCGCCCAATACGACCGCATGATCGAACTCAACCTCGGCGAACTCGACAAATCCGGCATCGCGGAACTCACCTTCAAAGGCCGGCGCGGATAGGAGGAATGACCCCCAGCCAAGCCACGGGCCAGACGTCGCAGCGTGGGGGTGTGCCGCAGAGCACTCGTTGGCGGAGCATTGGCTGCTTTTTGGCCCTATGCTTCACTCCGCCGGTCAAAGAAATTCACCTGGAAATTTGTGATTGTCCCCTCCCTGTGACCTCTGCCCGGACACCGTTGTTTTTTCGACTCATTAAAAACTAATCAATTCATCGGGCTTCTCGGAGTTCTACATAAGTTTGAAAAGGAGGCCGTCGTATCCTTGGTGGTGATACCATTGAAAAGCGAATTACCCGGAAATTTACGCGCTGAGACCGCGCGTTTGAGCACAGGTTGCCGAGTCGCAGTCGCGGGACGCTACCACGTAGCTCGACATTCCAATGTCGAGTCCCAGCGCCCCGCCAACTCGACATTGGAATGTCGAGCTACATAAAACCGATCCTTCAAAAAATCCCATCGCGCCCCACGCAAAACCAAGCTATGAATAGCGAAACAGGTCCAACTCTTGCAATCCTCGCCCTCGCCCGCCTATGAAACCCTCGACCACCGCTCAGGTATCCCCACCACCCTCTTCGGCGACGGATGGGAACACGACCCCGGACGAAGCGCGCGCCGTTCCGCTCTCAACCGTGAGCGACAGCGAAAAATCATCTAGGCCATGGAGGGCACAATTGACCCCCACCGACCGCTTTCTGCTGGCGGCTGGGCGGGCCGATTTAGTGAAGTGGCCCGCGAAGTAGGTCTCGACCTGCTCCCTCCTGCCGCGTTTGGTTTCCATTTTTCCGACAACGGCACGGTCTCCAGCGATTTGTTAAAACGCATCGCCGCCGGGCAGGAAGCGGTGGCATTTCTGGACGGGACGACCCGCCAGGTTTACAAAATCTACAACGTCCGCAGCAGCACCATGGGCGGCATGGGGTGGGGCGGCGAAGCCTCCGGCAATCTGTTCGATTGGGGCGCGGATGCCGCCGCCACCGCGACAGCCCAACCCGCAGGAAGCCCAAGGCTTTCCCCCGCCGCCGCCTCCGGCTACCGCATGGGACTGAAGCTGGCTGCCACGCGGCATCACGGAAAATGGGAAGTCGATACCCGCAGCGGCAATCTCTTCGACATGATCGACAAAGTCATGGCGCTGGACGGCGCGGGGGCCTTGCCTACCGAAATCATCGGCATGTTGGACACCGGCGACCACCTCATCGTCAAACAACCCCTCGCCACCGACTACCGCCCCGCCGCCTACGCCGACCGCGCCGCCGCCGCCATGAGGGCCTACCCCGTTCCCGCCAAAACCGGTCTGGGCGATCTCCGCCTCGTCGCCTGGGACGGGCGTCACTGGTTCCTGACGGATCTCCATCCCGGCAATGTCTTCACCTGGCAGGGAAAACCCACCGTGATCGATGCCCTGATCGGCGAAGCACCCCCTGCCCTGCTGGCCGATTTCCCGGAACTGATCATCGCTGCCCAAGGTCCCCAACCCAAGGAAATACCCGATGCAGTTCAAGCCCCTGCAGCAGCACAGCCCCGCCTATTCCAGTAAGCGATGTCTTCGCAAATCCTGATCCTAACTAAGTGATTTGGAGCGCGTGTTGTTTGCCGCCGCTTTTCCGAAGGCGGCTTGCGGCCGTTATCCGGCGGGCTCGGACGGCAGGTGGAGCTTAAATTAAAATCGACGCGGGCAAGCCCGCTGCGGAAAGCGGTAGCAAGCCGCACGCGCTCCAAAATGCCTGCGGCATCGCACCTGGCATTAAATTCAACTTGCGAAGACACCGTTAAAACGAATCGCCTTGGAATTTGCACTTCTCCAGATGGACGGCACAAATAAAAAATAAAACATCATGGCATGGGTGTGTCGCGGACCACCCGTGTGCAGAGCATGGGCTCCTCATTGCCCACCGCCCGGCCCGAATGCTGCGCCGTCATGAAAATCCTGGACGGCATGATGGTATCCTTGCTGCTCTTGCCTTGCGGAGCGGGCCAGACCGAATGAAGCCGGGACGGGCCGCGCGAACCGGCATAGCAATTTATCCGGTGACCTCCATGCTTCCGGCAGCGATGGGTGAGTCGGCCAGGACGGATGGGATCAGGGCGTCTTGAAGTATCAGGGTCTGACCGTCAGGATGGCTTTGTTTTCCTTCAGAAAGGTGATCAGCGCGGCGGGTTCCGCCCGCTCCCGGTAGTCCGCATGCAGGAAGGCGTAACGGATCACACCGTCCTGCCCGATGATGTAGGTGGCGGCCAGCGGCAGTTCATCATTGCCGGCCCCGGCCCCGTTGAAATCGGTCAGATTGAACTTCGTCCGGTAGAGGTCGTGGACTTCCGGGGTGAGTTTAAAAACGACGCCATATTGCTTCGCCACCGCGTGGTCAAGGTCGGTCAGGATTTCGAATTTCACCTCGTTCTTCCCCGCCGTCGCGGCCGACTTGTCGGGCAGTTCCGGAGTCAGGGCCACCAGTTGGGCTCCGGCGGCATGGATGTCAGGCAGGGCTTTCTGGAGCGCCCGCAGGGTGATACTGCAATACGGGCACCACCCGCCGCGATACCACGTCACCACCACCGGTCCTTGGTCCAGCAGGCTATCCAGGCTGACCGCCTTGCCCGTGGCATTGCTCAGGGAAAACTTCGGTGCCTGCTCCCCCACCTGCCGGGCTGACTTGACCACCCCGGAATTGAAAAACAGGAGCACAGGCGTCCCGCCTGTGTGTTTCGTGATTGTTGCGTGCCCGATAACGGAGAAAAATCCTGATCGCGATCTGAAACACACAGCCAGGATGGCCGTGCTCCTGATTTTTCAACAGGCTGCTACGGCACGGGTTCTACCGCGAGCCGCCAGAACAACGGCAATCCAGCAGAAGGCGCGGGTTCAGTAAGGGTGACCGACTGGGTGGCCGGGTTTTCCTGACTGGCTAAACTGCCCGCGCGGGTGACGACACCCGACCTCGGGTCATTGCGATAGATTTCCGTCCATGTCGCCAGATCGGGACTGGCCAGGACAAGATAGCGGATGTCCCGTGATTCCGGCCGGTAATTGAAGGTGAATTGGAGGGCGGGAACGGATCCGGGCAGCATCATGGAAACGGGGGGATTCCACGGGCTGGCTCCGGGGGCGCGCGGATCCGTGCGCGTGGCGTATTCCAGCAGGTTGGCCTGCCCGTCTTTATCGAAATCCAAGGGATCCGCGCCGTTCCCGGAGTTGGCGGAAGAGGTGAAGTGGGACTTCCTCCAGTTCTCCCGGGGACTGACAAAAGTGCCGGAGCCGAAGCTGGAACCGATGCCCACGCACCACACTGAGATGGCTTGATAGCCGGTGAAAGTCCGGCCTGCCGGGAGATGGACCGTCAGCGATTCATTCACATAAGGGTTGGAACGCAGTAACTGAGGCCCGACCGCCAGCCCCGCGCTGAATGATGCTCTGAGATCCGTGGCTCCGAGGTAGAAAAAGACCGAGATGCCGAGACCATCGTAATAGAAGTTATCCACCCGGAAGGTATCGGCATCGACCAGCGTCACCGTCCCGCGCACACCATGGGAAACCGTGGAAAGCGGGGCCTGCCAGCCAGCCCGGACATACGGCATGAAGGTGCCGGACCCGAAGCTCACCCCGGCCGCCGTGCACCAAACGGAAACAGCCCGGTAGTCATCGAACGTTTTTCCCGGCGGCAGATCAATCGTGATAGAGCCGCCATTGTAGGGAGTGCCAATGAGGTCGGGACCCGTGCTCAATCCCTGGAGAAAATCCGCCCTCGTATCCGTGGCTCCCAGATAGAAATAAACCGTTATTCCAAACCCGTCATAATGAAAATTGTCCACCCGGTAGGTGTTTTCATCCAGAATGGTAGCCGTGCCCCGCACGCCGTGCGACACGGTGGATAAGGTGGCCTGCCAACCGGCTCTGGCATAGGTCGATTGAGCGGCGGCAGGCCAACCGGCGGCGAACCAAATCGCCAGCCAGCAGACGGAGACAACCCAATGGCGGGACGGAGAATGAGGCATTTTCATAATGGTTTGGAGTCTTGTTGCTAAATTTGCTGCGGTTTTTCGGTTCATCTGACGCACCGCACTCTTCAGGGAGTGGCAATGCGGGACATTTATTCCATGCGGTGCAGGAAAAATTCCCTGTCCGGTGAAATTCATTCCTCTCCTGCGGCGAAAAAGAGCCCGGCGGTCACGTCCGGAATTTTTTTTACGGGCCATGGAATAGACCCGGCGCGGCGGTGCTCCCAGCGGTGTTCCCTGGAATTTAAAAAACGACAGATCTCCTGCCAGGGTTCCAGGGAGCGTTATAACACCAACCAACCAACCAACCAACTCCTCATGTCTCTTCAACTCCGATCCACCGCCACGGTCTTTGCCGCCGTCACCGCCTCCCTGCTTTGTGCCGGCTCCGCCTGCGCCCAGTGGACCATCAACCGCCCCGGCAGCTACAAATTGTTCAGCAACTACCGGGTGGCCGCCGGCCATGCCATCATCATCACCGCCTCCAATGTCACCCTGGATCTGAATGGATTCAGCGCCACCACCACGGCCAGTGCCACGACGACGGCTCCGGCTCCCGGACCCAATGGCACCCGCGGCATCAGCGTGCAGGGGGCGCGGAATGTGGAAATCAAAAACGGCCACATTGCCGGTTTCAATAACGGCGTCACCATCGTGGACAGTCAAAATGTCAGGGTTGACGGCCTGCAGATCGCCGGGGGCAACCTCGCCCCCGCCGGCGGCCCCACCGAGGTGGGCATCACCCTCATCAACAGCAGCGCCTGCGATATCAAGAATAACCAGATCTCCGCCGTAAATCTCGGCCTCTTCATCCGGGGCGGCGGCAGCAGCGGAAACCGCCTTAGCCAAAACATCGTCACCGGCGGCACCATCGCCGGGAACAATCTGCTCGGGATTTGCTACAATCCGGATGGCCTCGGCACCCCTGCTGGTCCCAGCGGCGACAGTATTTATAACAACCACATCGCCCGCTACGGTTTCGCCATCGCCATCAGCAGCGCCTCGGTGAGCAATATGTTCAACGACAACACCCTGGCCTCCTTCACCGGGGCTTTCCGCGAGCCCGCCACTCTCGCCGTCAACGGTGGGACCAATGTCGAATTCGATAACACCGCCGTGCTGCTGCCTGCGCCTCCAGCTGGCTGATTCATATCCCCCCTGCCTGCAATCCGCGGGATCGTTCCGGCTCCGTGCCGGGGCGGTCCCGCACACCCATTTTATCCCATGTTATTCCCATACTCTTGCGGCTCCGTCGCCCTCGCCTTGCTGCTCTGCGGAGCAGCCTCCGCCCCGGCCGCCACGCTGCAATTCACCCTGACGAATCTCGCCCCGGCGGATTCCTTCGCCTTCGATCCCTCGCTCTTCACGGGCGGTGTCCAGGACTTCACCGATGTTATTTTCACTCCGGCGGAGGGTGGGATGGAAACCCTGCCGCAATTGGGTTTTCTCCTGACATTGGATACGGCGGCGGCCGTCTTCCCGCCGCTGGTCGGGGGCACCGGACTGCCATTGCTCCTGCCGGGGGATAGCCTGACCTTCACCCTTGGCGGCGTGGACCTGCTCGGGGAAAACACGCTCCATTTCGGCGCTGAATTGTTCGGCACGGCGGTGCTGGCGGATCCAGCGGGTCAGTTCACCGGACTCGACCTGACCCTCACCGCCGGGACCATCGCCCGGTTTGAAAGTGCCGGCGGAGGCCCTCCGGCGCTGGTCTTCCCTGACAGTATAACGCCTGGCCCCGCTTCCGTGTCCGGCAGCACCCCGGTGCTGCGGCTGACCGTAGTGCCGGAGCCGGCCTCCTGGGGGCTGATGCTCGCGGGATTGGCCCTCGCCTTGCGCCGCCGCCGCTGCTAAAAGTCCCTCCACCAATGTTCCACGTGGTCCCGCCCGCGCTGCCTCCCCGCCCTCCTGCAACGGATGGGGCGGCAGTGCAGGCGTGGCTGGAAACCGTGATCCTGCAATACTACCGGCAGCTCTACCGCTATGCCCTGACTTTGACCGGACACGAGTCCGATGCCGCCGATCTCACGCAGCAGACCGCCGTGAAATTTGCCAGGAAATATGACGACATCCGGGAGGACGGGGCCATCAAATCCTGGCTTTACACCACCCTGCACCGGGAGTTCCTCCTGCTGAGGCGGCGGGAGCGCCACGCCGTGGAATTCCAGGAAATCCATCTCGAGCCGGACCCCGGCTATTCCTCAGCCCAGGAACTCCGCGTGGACAGCCGCACCGCCGTGGAGACGCTGGCGAAAATGGAGGAACCACACCGCTCCGTGTTGTCGCTTTTCTATGTGGAAGATCTTAGTTACCGTGAAATCTCGGAAATCCTCGGTGTGCCCGCCGGCACCGTAATGTCCCGCCTGAGCCGCGCCAAAGATGCCCTCCGCCGGCTCCTCCAACCCGCTGTATGAACCAGGAACAATACCATCTGTTGCGCGCCGCGCGCCCGTCCGGAGCGGACGAGCACGAGCCTGCGGTGGTGGCTGCCCGCGCTGCCGCCGCCGCGCTGCCCGGGATGAATGAACAGCTCGCCACAGAACACGCCTTGGACGTGGCCATGGGCAGCGCGCTGCACCGGGCAGAGCCGCCGCCTGGATTCGAGACCGCCATGTTAACGGCAATGCGGGCGGCCCGGGGCGCGGCGGATCCCCCGGCTTTCCTGGAAAAAACGGTGCTCGGGGCCGTGCAAATCCCAACGGTTTCTGAAACGTCCAACGTGGTCCCCTTCCGCCGCCGGGCCTGGCTTGGCTGGGGCGCGGCAGCGGCGGCCGCCCTCGTGGCCGGATCCGTCCATTGGTGGCGCACTGCCGCTTTCTCCATGCACCGCCTCAAACGGGAACTCGCGGGTGTCAGTAAATCAGGAGTCCAGCTTTCGCTCATGAGCATGGATCCCGCCGCCATCAATGGCTGGATGGGATATTACAAGGCCCCCCGGGCCGGCCCTCTTCCTGACAAACTCGCGGCACTGCCCCGGAAAGGCTGCCACCTATATCAGGTCGATGGCCATCCTGTGAGCCTGGAGTGCTTCCTCCTGCCCGGCATGAGGGAACTGCACCTCTTCTGCACTCCCGCCGCCGCCTTGCTGGACTCACCGCCGGAGGGCGCGCTGCCCGGCTTCTGCAGCGTGGAGGGCTGCACCCTCGCCACCTGGACGCGTGGCGGCGCGGTCGCTCTGCTCTTCAGTCGCGAATCCGCTGTCGTCATCGGCGAGTTGTTGTCCTGAATTCTCATTCCCCCGCGGGTCGTAAACCACGGATTCTATTTACGAACCCAGTTTCCAAGGTGATTTTCAGAACTGCGCTCAGGGGAAGAAGGCCAACAGAAAATTCACCACCAACTTCACTTTGCCATCGGGCTACGTTGGAAACCAGCGACCACTTCATCGTCAAACAACCCCCTTGCCACCGACTCGCGCCCCGCCGCCTACGCCGCCGCTGCCATGAAGGCCTACCCCGTTCCTGCCAAAAAGGAGCACGGGGCTCCGGCCCGTGAATTTCTCCCCAACTCACCTCACCACCCAACACCGGCTTCATTCCAACCCACCCTACCCGCCTATCACCATCCCCCTTCCAAAATTATCGGTGGCGGGACAAAGCGGCCGTTGCCCCGGCCCCGGAGTTTTTCGCTCTCGGTGTAGGAGGCTACGACTCCATTCACAAAATCCACACTGCGCCGGCCCGTCTCCACTTTCTGAGGAACGAGGACGTAGTAGGCCCTCCCGTATTGGTCATACTGCAGCACCTGTTGGGAAACGGTGCGGTAGGTGATATAGTCCAGGGACTCGCGCCGGCCCTGGGCGTCCACCCGGCTGTTGCGCTCGGAGGGTGGCCCGAGGGATGCTTCCACTTCCTCAGGCGTCATGCCCATGGCGATTTCCTTTTTGGCGATCAGGGCCTCCACGGCCTGACGGCGCTCCGTGGCCGCCCGGATCTGGTCGACCAGCTTTTCCGGCACGGGGGTGACTGCGCTCCGGGAAATCCACCCCACTACATTGTCGTGCAGCGCCCTGCCCCGCACCCGCAGGGCCTTGGGACTAACCGCGATAACCACCACCGTGCGCCCCGCCGGAATAACACCCAGGCGCCGCTCACCGCGCAGATTGGAAAACACGGGGGCCTCAGCCGTGGTGAGCAGCTTCATTTCCCGGTTGGTCGCGTCCTCCAGATAGAGCGCTCCTTTTTCCCGGGAGAGGGCACTGGGCTTGCTGAAGAGTTGTGCCGTAGCCGGAACCGGCGCAGCCAGCACCGCAGCCAACAACACCAAAGTCCAGGAGCGAATCATACGGGGCGTTTCCATGGGCGCACCGTAGCGCTTCCCACACGGGAAGGAAGCAGATTTCCCGAAAAAAGCAGAAATCTTCCCCGACTGGCCCCCACTGGCCCGGCATCGGCGAGGAAATCCCCCTTGCCATCCCTGCCCCCGCGCCCTTTTTAGGCTTTAGCCCCGCGCCTGCTCCCCATGTCGCCCACTCCTCCCGCCCTTCTCATCAAATTTCCCGGCACCAACTGCGATGCCGAAACCGCCCGTGCCCTCGAAGCCGCCGGTTTCTCCACCAGCATCGTGCCCGTCTCCCTGATCACCCCGGAGCACCTCGCCGCCGCGAAGCTCGTGGTCTTCAGCGGGGGGTTCAGCTACGGCGACTACGTCATGGCCGGCCGCATCGCCCAGCTCGTCAGCGAGGTGAAACTCGGCGACTCCCTCCAGAAATTCATTGCCAACGGCGGCTACGTCCTCGGCATCTGCAATGGCTTCCAGATCATGACCAAGCTCGGCGTCCTCCCCGAAGGCAGCCTGATCGACAACGCCAGTGGCCGCTTCCAATGCCGCTGGGTGAAGCTCAAAAACGTGGCCCCCCACAGCCCTTATCTTGCCGATCTGCCGGACGATTTCGAACTCCCCATCGCCCACGCAGAGGGGCGCTTCGTCGCCGCTGAGGGCAAAGCCCAGCAATACATGGACGAAGGCCTCGTCGCCCTCACCTACAAGGACGATGTCAATGGCAGCACTCTGAAAATTGCCGCCCTTCAGGACAAAACCGGCCGCGTCTTCGGCCTGATGCCCCATCCCGAGCGATTCATCCTACCGGAAGACCACTACGACCCCGACTGGTGTGCCCGCAAACGCCACGGCTGGGGCTATTACCTCTTCCGTAGCGTCTGGCGCGAAATCTCCGGGCAACGCAAGCTGGTGGCCTGATGGGAGGGGGGTGGAGGAGTTAATGGTTACTGGTTATTAGTGACCTTGCTCCGGAACTTCCCGACGCAGCGCCCGCCGTCCTGATAACTAATAATCAATAACTAATAACTTCCCCACCTCCCATGAGCGGCCTTACCTACAAAGACTCCGGCGTTGATATTAAAACTGCCGCCGAACTCGTCGGCGATATCGGCGACCTCCGCCGCCGCACCGAAGGCAAACGCAAGCTCCTCGGCGCGTTCGGACTCTTCGCCGCTGCCTACGACCTCAGCGATTACAAACAGCCCGTCATCGTGACCGGCTGCGACGGCGTCGGCACCAAGCTGGAACTCCTCCTTGAGCACGACCTCCTCGAAACCGCCGGCAAGGACCTCGTGGCCATGAACGTCAACGACGTCCTGACCACTGGTGGCGATCCCATCATGTTCCTCGATTACATCGGGATCCCGAAAATCGACAAACCACAAATCTCCCGCCTCATCGCTGGCATGACCGAGTGGTTGAGCGCCTGCAACTGCATCCTCGCCGGTGGCGAGACCGCCGAAATGCCCGGCATCGTCCCCGAAGGAATGGTGGAACTCAGCGGCTTCGCCATCGGAGCCGTCGAAAAGCCCGACCTCCTCGACCCTTCCCGCGTCGGGCCCGGCGATGCCGTGATTGGTTATCCTTCCGACGGCTTCCACGCCAACGGCTGGAGCCTCGTCCGCCGCGTCCTCCGCGAAAACCCCGCCGATTTCACGAAGGAGGAAATCATCGCCATGCTCGCCCCCACCCGGCTCTATCACGAGGAAGTCAACGCCCTCAAAGCCGCGAACATCGACCTCAAAGCCATGGCCCACATCACCGGCGGCGGCCTCGTGGAAAACCTCGAGCGCTTCCTCGGCACCAAAGGTGCCGACCTCACCATCCCCGAGTGGACCCTCGGAGCCATCCCCAAAGTCCTCAAACACGTCGATGCCGCCGACCGCCTCAACACCTTCAACATGGGCTACGGCTGGGTCGTCATCATCCCCGCCGCGCAGAAGGACGCCGCCCTCGCCTGTGGCCTGAAAGGTCAAGTGCTGGGCACCATCACCGCCAGTCACGGCGTGAAGGTGAAGGTGGGGTGAAGCCCCCCTTGATTCCCAAATCCAGGCGGGTTCCGGAAGCCTTTGCAACAAAGCAGTCACATACCCGCCCCGCGCGGCGGTCGAGCTTGTTGCATTGCGCAAGTTGCAGCAGGAGAGGGCGCTGTGTTTGTTGTGTGAATGAAATTCCCCATTACCCGTAGGTCCCCGTCAAATGAGGATGCTGTTGGAGCGCCACCTCGTTTGCCGACGCAAACCACCAGTGCCATCCAGGAGCAAATCCCGCCGGACCTGATCGCCGCCCGGATTGGGGAAATGTTGCAGGCCAAGCAAGCCACCGAAAACGGCGACTTGGAAACAGACTGGCGCACCGTGGAAGCCGGCATCCGTCTCTATCTGGATTACGCCACCAAGTTCCCCAACGCAGCCCCCATTGAAGACCTGACCCCCCGCCGCCTTGAGCCCAAAACCGCCCGCAGCGAAGCAGCTGCAGCCCGTCGCGAAACGCAACGGATCTACACCAACCCCCAGCTCGAAGCCATCACACCCCGCACCTCCTCGCGGGTGCTCCCCACCAAAAACCAAAACCCCGGCGCGCTGGAGCCTCTGGAAAACATGCGCAAACTCCTGATCCCCGATACCCCGCTGGCGGCTCTTCAGGTTGCGCCAGGCAGCCAGAGCAGAAACGTCAGCCAGATGGAGGCCAACCATCCCATCGGGTTGGATTTTGATGCCACGTCAAACCCGGCCATGATGGCCCTGGAGGAATCGCCACGGCGGACCTTACCCCTGATGGCCTTGTTGGCCTGTCTGGTGGTGGGAAGCATCATCGCCAGTGCCTCCCAATTTCACACCCGTCCATCGAGCAGCGGCATTCCGGCTGATGCCCCAAAAACACCGGATGCTGGCGGGATCGAAATTGCCAGTTCTTCTCCAGCCGCCAGCCTGCCTCCAGCATCATCCAGCAGGCAAGGCACAACTCCGGCTGAGCCCTTGGGGAGTGCCCCCAAAGGCTGGAGCAGCCAAAAGGATTATGACTCATGGAAGCCCAAGTTTGAGGCGTCGTTATCAGACGAACCGACCCGCACCCGCTGGGCGAACACCCCGCCCCATGAATCGCCTGCGAAATTTTAATTGAGTGCAGTAGCAATGGGTATTCCATCAGCAGGGGGGTGCAGGGATAGCCACGCACCCGCAGCTACCCTGCCACTGCGGCCAGGATGAAATGGCTTGGGTCCACTACTTCTTCCCTTCACGGATTATTGCGCCGGGTCCAAACCGTGGAGACAGGAAAACCAGGATTCCGGCGACAGCTGGGCCATCGCCAAAATCCTGGTTTGTGTTGAAATGGTGCTCAGGGACTATTGTCCGACACGGAGCCGCACAAACTGAATCGGATCAGGGGCAGGCACCGTCACGGTAACCCGGTCGATGCCAACTCCAAAGCCGTCGTTAATGACCGTGACCGCACTTGGAATCGCCGGGGTCCAGGTTCCGAGAAGGTCTGCATCGTATTCAGCCCGCGGGTTCAGGTAGGCCGCCGCATCGGCGCGTCGGAATACAAACTGAACAGCTTCCCCTGAAATGGGACTCAACGTTGGCATTTTGTCAGAATCACTTCCTGTTTTTGGGTTTCCGCCGATGACGAACTCGACGTAATTGGCAATGCCATCCTTTTCAGGGTCTGCCGTTCCGGCGCGGTCCGCGCCAGCCAGGGAAAAGGAATCAGCCCAGGTGTCATAGGCGGAAGCGGCAGCCGCTGCCGCAAAAGTAACGATGCCCTGGGCGGTGATGGAGAAAGTCCCGACGAGCAACCCATCTCCCGCCGGCGTATTGGGGGTGGCAGAGGCGCTGGACCGTCCCAGCAAACGATACAAATCAAGGTGGGTTTTGGCACTGGCTGAACCCAACTGGCCCTGAACGCCTCCCGTGAGATAGCCCCCAAAAGCAGCTCCGGCCACTGGATTGAATTCGTCCCAGCTATTGATATCCGACGTCAATTGTTCGGTGCCCCTGCCGTTGCTGTTTGCGGTTGGGGTGCGGCGGTTGAGCGGCGTTACGGTTGTTTCGCCGGTAATGGTCAAAAACCCGCCCTGCATGGTGGCGATGGAACTGGCCACCGAAATCGTGGTAGGGGAGAGGGTAGCCGAACTTGCAGGCAGGTCCCAGGCGGTGGAAGTGCCCGGAGTGGAGGCTGCCTTGGAAAGGTAGATGGCGGCACGCGGGTCACCATTCACGACCGTATTGGCTCCGGAACCGGCAGGGTCCCGCACCCCGGCGATGCCCCAGTAAATGTTGTCCCGGCCATACCAGCCTTCCCCAAAAATGGCATCAAGATCTGCCTTCAAATTCGCGATCTGCCCCGTGGTGGTGTGGCTCCGGAAGCCGGTGCCCGCTCCTAAATTGTAAACATAGGTGCTGCTGGAGCCGTCTCCGGCGGTGGCCTGGAAACCCAGGATGAGATCACCTGCAGTATAGGTCATCTGTGCGAAAGCAGGGGCTGCAGGCATCGCAAACCCGATGGCAGCCAGCATAACGGAGGGGAATGAGTGGGGCAATTTCATAGTGATGTGATGATATGGGAAAGTAAAATTCAGGCAGCCGGATGGCAGGTCTCCTTCCTGATGCTCTAATTTAATCCTTATCCGGCGGCCATCATTCCCAGCAACCCAGGCTGCGTGAAGGTTTCGTAACATTCAAACGGTTGCCGCGAATCGTCCGACTTCGCCATTCTGGGAAAATAAAGAAGGTTTTTGCCCTTTGCCTTCAGTGACAGAAACGCCACCCCGAAGCATTTGCCATACCCAACTCCGCCTCCTAAGGGTGGAGCACCCCAGTGATCCAGACCAGTGACAGTGACGAGGTATCGTCCGAAAATCTGCTCCCGGCTCCGCTGAGGTTTGTTCCATTCCAATACCAACCCAAACAAACGCTATGAAACTACCCACTTCTGTCAGGTATCTGTCTGCGGCAGTATCTGCCTGCGGATTCCTCCTAGGAGGCATGAATGCTTCCGCTGCAGTGATCTATAATCCAGGTGATTTGCTCCTCGGTTTCCATACCAACGGCGGCACAGGCTCCAACTCCTCGTATGTCTTCAATCTTGGACCCGCCTACGAATACCGGAATACCCCCACCAAATTAGTCACGAGCAGTGACCTCAGCGTGGACCTCAGCGCTACCTTTGGAAGCGACTGGTTCTCCCGCACCGATCTGTATTGGGGCATCGCTGCCGTCCGGGACCCCGCTGGTTCAGGAGCCAATACCGTCGTGAATGGCGACCCACGTGCTGCCATTTATATTTCCAAGGATGCCAGCGCCGCCGGGGCCTCCACGGCTTGGGACCTTCCCCAGTCCGGCACCAGCACCACGTCATCTGCCACCACGGTTTCCGTTGCTACCAGCATCGCAACCATGCAGGGCGGCTTTCAGGGTAAAACGGAGACCGCCACCAGTGGCGGCCGCGGCACCGTTCAGACGGAAGACACCAGCATCAACAGTTGGGATGAATTCAATCCAGTGAATGGAGCCGCCTTTGGCGGAATTCTCACCGGTGGCGTGCAGGCCCCCCTTGGTGGTGGAGCCGTGGAGTATCTTGATCTCTATCGTTTGCTCGGACGTGGAAACGCCGCCGCGACCCCCAACACTCCAGCCGGAGACGGCCTCTATGTGACCACCTTCGCCATCACTTCATCCGGCATCATCACCGCGGTTCCCGAGCCGACCAGTGCGATGCTCCTCGGACTTGGTGTGGCCGCCACTGCGCTGCGCCGCCGCCGCAATGCCTGAATAGAACTTTGCCATACCACCTAAAACACACCATAACTTAATAAAAATGAAAAACAAGCAACTCATCCTCACCGGTCTCGTCAGCCTCGTTCTCGCGGGTGCCGCCTCTGCCGATCTCACCGTGAATATCACAGGAGCGACCGCCTTCCGTGCGGCTGCCAATACTTCTATTATCGCCCTCCTCGGCGGCAGCGGAACCACAGTATACGCCTTTGATAACACTACTGGTGCCAGCGCGGGTGCCTCCAACCGTGCGATCTACCGTGGTACTGTATCCGGTTTAGGCACCGTCACCGTGCGTGCTTCCTGGAGTGGTTCCACCGCCGGCATCGCCGCCGTGGCCGCAGGAACCGCTGTTCAGGTGTTCAAAACCACCACCACGATGACCACCACCGGAAACAGCATTACCCCTGGTACGGACTTCGAAACCGCCCCGGCTTCCTTCGCCTTCTCGGATGTTGCCCAGGCCGCCTCCACCACTCTCAGCCCTGCCCTTGTCGGTTCCACCGTCGGTGTGGTTCCCTTCGAGTTCATGGCCAACCAAAGCTCCCACAGCCACCCGTTGATGACCAACATGACGGACCAAATCATGGCTGCTATCTACTCCACCTCTGAAGTGCCGCTCCGCGCTTTCACGGGCACTCCCGGAGAAGACAAGCGGGTTCTGGCCACTGGACGCAATAACGGATCCGGTTCCCGTGCGACCGTGCTGGGTGAAACCCGTTACGGCTTCTTCAACAACGTGCAGCAATACCGCAATTACGAGACCGGTGGCCACACCGGTACCGGCGCGATCGCCAAGCTCGACTTCATCGGGAACGGTGGTAACTCCAGCAACAGCTTCCTCCGTGAACTGATGAAAGGAACCAGCGATGCCGTAGACCTGTTTGAATCCACCAGCGCTACTCCAAACGTTGCCTTTGAAGAAGATGCGAGTGTCCTTCTGGTCACTTACCTGACCCGCTCCGACGCGATCCTGGCGGCCGTGGATCCTGATGGTGCCGGCCCCCTCAAGGGTGGCAAGCCCTTGACCTACAATGGCGTCCCCTTCTCCGATGACGCGGTGCGCCAGGGTGCCTACACCCTCTGGGGCTATCAATGGCTCTATCAGGCTCCTTCCATCACGGCTGATGAAACGACCTTCAGAAACGTCTTCACCGGCACCATTCCGGCCAACCTCGGCACCGCCGCGATCCCCATCCCTAGCATGGTGGCCACGCGTTCCGGTGGCGACGGCGGACCGGTCACGCCTTGATCCCAAACGAAACGTGGGACCTTCAACGATGAATCCTGCATAACCCGACTGGCACCGGTGGCAACACCGGTGCCAGTTTTTTCCTTTTCACGATGCAAATCCGGAAGGCCTATTTCCCCGTCGCAGCTATCTGCCTGGGCACTGCATTGACAGCATGGTGGATCACAACATCCGTGGAGATCAAACCCTCCTCCAGCCGTCATGAAGCCCATAGCCTGTCCAAAGCAGTTCCCTTTTCCAACCTTCCAGCAAGCCGGCCCGGGACGCCGCTAACGAAGGCGCTGCCTGAAACCGCAGCCCCGGCCCAGCCTGGCCCGCAGCAAGGCATCCCCGCCGCTGAAGCATCAGTCAGTTTTAAAAATTCACGCACTCAGGCGGTTTCCGGCGCGACGGCAAGATCGCCAGGCCCCGACGCAAAAAGCGTGCGCCCCTCTCGGACATCCCGGCCCATGGACGGGGCCACGGTCCATACGGCACAGGAGGAATCGGACGTAGCCCTGAACCCGGCCCAGGAGGACACCACGTTGCCCTTGGTCGTGCCATTTTCATTTCTGGACCCGGCTGCTCCGGCCGGAATTCCCGCCGCTCTGGCTGCAACCAGTCCTGAACTTTCACAAAATCCAAGTGATCAGCCGGATCCCGCACACTTGACCGATGCATTTCTGAATGAGGTCGCCCAAGGCAGCCAGGATCCAACAGACCCCGCCTACCAGCAGCTTTGGGAAGAGGCCCAAAAGCTGAGCGATAGCCGGATGAAAGCCGCCTATGGCGACGCCGTCTGGTTGAAGCGGCACCAGGAAGCCTATCATCAGGCGTTGGGCAATTCCACACCACCGGCGACGGAAAGCGCTCCGTCAACACCTCCCTGAAAAGGACGCTGACGGCCCACAGCCGGAGCGCAGCGGAGACAGCCGAAGGCAAATGGCACCGATAAGACTGATAATCACAGATTTACGGGAATAGACCCACTCACCTGCGGAGTGAAAATCAGATTTGAGCGGGATCCTCGCAGGTTACGGATTTTGTGTCCTTCGCGTCCTACTGTTCGAATTTTGCTACCGATTTAAGGTTTAGCTATTCCGGCGTGGGATGCGGCAGCCAATTGGCTTTTGATCCCGCGCGCTGGCGGGTGTTCATCGGGGGCGGGGATTTTTCAGCGAGGGTTTTTGCCTGCTTGATTTCGTCTTCCGTGAAGCCCGCCAGCGTCTCCCCGAGGAGATTCCGGGCGGTTATTTCTGACTGGTCGGCAGCCGCCTTCAGCCAGTAATAAGCCTGAACGGCGTCCCTTTTACCGGTCAATCCGGTCAGGAGAACTCTACCCAAGTTTGATTGAGCTTTGGCCTCGCCTTGCTCCGCTGCCTTGCGGTAAAACACCAGCGCCCCGGGCAGGTCCACGGGCATCCCCAGGGCATATTCCTTCATGGTGCCTGATAAATTTTGGGCCCAGGCATTGCCGGCGTCAGCCGCCTTCATTGCCCAAATGGCAGCGTTTTCCGGTGACTTGGCGACGCCATCATCCCCGAAATGATAGACCTCGGCGAGGCGGACCTGAGCGTCCACATTTCCCAATGTGGCGGCCTCCGTGATCAGTTTGATTCCTGCCACCTGATCCTGCGCGGTGCCCTGCCCTTTCAAGGTCATGATACCGAGGTTCAACTTCGAGGGAATCACTCCCGCAGCGGCAGATTGCCGGATCAATTCCAAGCCAGCGGCTTCATCGGCCGGCACGGTCATGCCTTTGGCGATCATAAAACCATAAGCTCCTTTCGCGTCAGCGTTCCCCGCCTCGCTGGCACTTTTCAGCAAACGGTAGGCCTCCGGCAAATTCCTCGGCACCCCTTCCCCACGCAGAAAGGCACGGCCCAATTGATATTGCGCCGCAGGGTCCCCCGCCTCACTGCGGGTCCGGAGCTGAGCCAAATCGAATGGTGGCGGCGGCTGAGCCTGCACAGGAAATAGCAGAAACCAGGCCGCCGCAGCTCCTGCCAACTGGAAATGAAGGGTGCACCGTCTCATATATATTTGACTGATCTTGAAATGATTGTCAGTTCGTTCCTGGGGCCGCTGGCACCGCGCTGGAAACGGGCTCGCCGCTTGGCCCGGGCTGGCTGGCAGCCGCTTCCGCCGCCGCCTTGCGTCGTTTTTTCGCTTCTTCGTCCTCTTCCAGTTTCCTGTCCGCATCCGGCATGGGATCTTCCCCGCTTCCGCCATAGCCCAGGACTTCGACCGTGACGATGGACTCCTCGACCCGCACGGGAGCCGCCTCTTCAGCCTTTTTCCGTTCCTGTTCTGCGGCGGTGTCCCCGGGGGCTTTGGTCGGTGGCGGTGGCGGTGGAGCAGGGGTGCTCACTGCTGGAACCGCCGGCGGGGGTGCCGGGGCCCCGGCACTGGTGCCGCTAACGGCAATATTGCTGGCGTTGAGCACCTGGGTAGCCGCCAGGGTCAGATTCCCCGCGGAGCGGATGCCGGCATCACCCGCATCAATGACCCCTGCCGGAGCCAGGAGGTCCACATTGCCCGGCGGCACGCCCTTCACCGTCGCCAATACCCCAATCCCGCCCCCGGTGGCCAGACCTGCCAAGTCCGTGGTCACGTCAGCACTTTGCGGGTCGATCAGCACCCGGGTCGGCGGAGCAGACGCCACCGTCTTGGAAGAACTGCCTGCAGCAATGTTTCCGGTGGACGACCAGATCACCATATCCCCGCCGCGCAGAGTGAAGATACGGCCAATCCCGATGTCCACGTTGCCATTGGTGAAGATGGAGACCCGGCCCCCGCTTTCCGTAATGATGCCGGGCGGCACCAATGGATTCCCGATGGTGGAATTTGCCAGAGTAAGCGCACCACCCGGGGCGAAGAGGCTGATATTGCCCCCGGCTGTGGTGCGGATGCTGCGGCCTTGAGTCAGGATATTCCCAGCCCCGGAGGCCGCACCAAAAAGGGAGTCGATGGCGGCAAAACCAGCCGCATAACTGTTGGTGGTGGCATAGTTCCGGCCCGTATCGCGCAGAATGAAATAGAAGATCTCCAGAGCAATCCGGTTCTGTTCATCCTTGGGCAGGCTGTCAAAATTGGTCACTCCGAGTTCCGTGAGGTATTTGGCTCCCTCTCCTCCCTTGACCGAGGTGCTGATGAAGGTCTCAAAATCCAAATCATTGTCCTCAAGGGAGGAAGCGCCGCCCAGCCCGGCACCCGCTACAATATTGGCTCCGGTAAATGGCAGGTAGGGATTCCGGGCATTGCCGATGCTGATCAGGCCTGCTCCGGTGCCATCGGCAAGGGAAGCGCCCGTGCCCAGATCCAGATTCCGGCCAGCGAGGACGACAATGCTGCCCGGCCCTGAAATCTGAAGATCGCCCGCCAGCGGGTTTTCTCCCGTGGCAGGACGGTTCCCCGCCGCGAGGGCAGAGGAACGGAGCGGGGCATTGGCATTCGAGGGAATGATATCACGTCCAGCGCTGATGGTGCTTTGATCGGTAACGCTCAGATTTTGCAGGTAAAAGCTGATATCCGTGATGTCCTGGCCAGCGCGAATCCGGGCCGGCTTGGGGGTAAACAAGGTGAGGCCGGACAGATTCCCGCCCAAGGCATAGACTCTCACGGGATCCGGGTCTCCCAGATGCAGCAAACCCGCCGCATGCAGGGCCTGCTTGGTCTGAATCCCTCCCACGGTGGAACCCGTTTCCGTGAAGAACCGGTCCAAATTCGTGAAAAGCTCGGGCCGGGTCGCGTTCGCCTGGGCTACGTCCCGGCCGACCAGGGTATGATTGGCGTAGGGGGTCGCAATGCCGGGGATGGCGGCGGGATTGGCATCCGAGACATTGATCCGGCCCGATTTCCACACGGTCACGGTTTGGCCCGTGACCAACCTTCTGCTGACACCGATGGGTTGCAGGGCATTGATACTACCGGACGCCAGCAGGCTAAGGTTCCCCCTTTCCGCAGGGGCCAGGGTGATGGAGCCGGCCAGATTGATGTCACCCGAAAATGCAGTGACATCCAAAGTAGGTGGGGCCACCTGGAGAAGGTTTCTAAATGGATCAACATTGGTTTCCGCCAAACGGAGCCAGGGTTGTGAAAATGCTGCGCCAGTGGCCCCGGTCGATAAGGTCGCGGTGCGTTTCAACCAACTGAGCAAAATCGGACTGCTGGAGCTTTCATCAGGAAGCACCACTTCATTCCTCAGAGAAACGTTGCCGCCAAGGGAATTGACCCTGACAGCACTGTCTGCGCCATAGGTGGAGAAATAGGTTTTATACCATGCCCGGTTGTTTAACCCGGGTGGGAGGAGGAACGGGTTGACCGATGGGCCCAACAGAATGTTCCCCCGCGCCTGCACCTCAAATTTGCCTTTTCCAACAAACAAGGTAGTGGGCAGCCATGTTTCCGGGGTTAGCACCTCAGGATTGTTGAATCCGCCGGCAAGGTAATTCCGCGATGGGGAGCGGGTGCTGTTGGTGACGATGCTGCCCCCTGCGTCGAGCGATCCCTGGCCACGCTCCACATAATAGATTCCAGCATCGATATTGCTGCCGGCTTTGATGGCAATGTCCCCGCCGCCCAGTTCCACCAGTTTCGCAGCATCAGGAACCCCACGCGGGGCACGCGCGTTAGTGGGAGCCACCGCATCAATGTTGGATATATTCCCTCCGGCAGAAAGGGAAATATCCCCCCCGCCAAGGGTGCCAACCCCCTGGAAGAAATTGCTGTAGTCTATCCACCAGGTCGTCGAGGCACTGGGGTCCGTGATGGAAGCCGTTCCTGAGCCTACCCCGCCCACCCCGTATTCCCCGGTCGCTGGATCAACGTAACCACGGCGGTAAAGCCAGTTCTCCGGCGTTTGCCGGGAAGAGTCAGCTATCAATTGGCCAAGGGTATTGCGGGTCAGGCGCTCAATGTTGGCTCCTGCGGTTAGGCTGATGTTGCCTCCGGCAAGGCTGTATTGGGCAAAGTAGAGCTGTTGCTGCGCGCCCAAATCGCCTTGGGCGATGTTGGCACGTCCGGCCAACACTGGGGTGACAAAATCGCCTGGATTGAAAATGGCAGTGGGCCGGGCGATTTGGGTGCCCGTCGTGTAGATGGACACCAAAGGATTCAGGAGCCGCACGCTGCGCCCGGCATTGAGGTCAATATCGCCTGAGCCAGTGCGGATCACCTGATATCCCTGACTGATCAACGCAGATGTCAGCGCTGTATTTCCTCCGGATACACTGGCGGCTCCGAGATTTTTCCCAAGGGAAAGGAAACCGGAGGTATCGCTCAGCGCGGTCAGGGACCGCACGCTCCGGAAATCACTGGCGGCAAAATCAGCCCCCGCCGTGAGCCGGTAGGACCACGATTGGGTATTCACCGGGAGCAGAGGGTTTTGGGCCATCAATGGGGCCAGCCAAAGGGCCGAGTTGCCATTGGCAGCGGCCGGCGTGACCGCCGAAAATCCATCGCTCAGCGCGTTGAAGAAGGTCAGGTTGCCGGCGGCCCGCAACGTTAGCACCCCCGGGGCACTGAGAGCACCAAAGCGGAAGTTTTGCAGGTTCCAATCGCTGGTGGGGGCCGCCGTCGCCGTGCCAAGAGTCAAATCGCCGGTCCGATGGATGATTTCTGCGCCGGGGGCCAGGACCAGCCGGGAACCCAGCCCTTGGGGATCCGCTCCAAGGAGGCGGGCACGGATGGCGGTTTCATTGATACTGGCCGTCCCGGCCGTTCCGAGGAAGGTTTCGCCATCCGTCCTGACGGAAGTCTGCACCGCGCTTGTTATGGTTCCAGTGGTGCTGGTCAGATCATACAGTTTATAGCCCTCGGCCACGATGCTGGAGGCCCCCACGATGGAACTGTTGATCGGAGCCAGGGCAAGGTCCGTTTGTGTGGCATTGCGGGGGGCGCGGAGGTGCAGGGTTCCCGTCAGTTGGCCATAGAACAAACTGTCCGCCCCATTCGAATCGACGCTGAGGTCGATGATGGAACCAGCCCCCAAATCCAACACCGCTGCCGGATCGATGACGCCATCCCGCTGGGTCCCCGCCGAAAGGGTGATCCGGCCACCTTTCCCGGCGTTGGTAAAATCCTGCCCGGAGGCATCGAGCCTTGAGCCGCTGGCCAGCACCAGACTGCCATTGGCTGACAATTCGATGGTGCCGCCGGTGATCCCTGACGCATTAATGGTGCCGTTGACCAGGATGCTGCCCCGGTCTGCCGCTACGCGGTAGATCCCTGCCACGGCAAGTCCACTGATCGTGACATCACCGGAGCGTGCCCGGTATTGCCGGGATTCGGTGAATGAGCCGGCATTCAGGACAGCATCCACGCTGGCAATGGATCCACCAGCCAGACTGGCGGTGTCCAGGGTAAACGAGCCAGTGCGGCTTCCTGCCCCGGCACTGCCCATGATTGTGCCGGACAAATCAAACGTCCCCGCCTTGGCACTGACGTTCAGGGTGCCCGCATTCCCCAGGCCGGAACCCGAGGAGACATCCACTACACCTTTGCTTCCCAGCACCACGGAACCGGTGTCCGAGGCCAGCGTCACCACGCCACCATCCGTGTATCGCAGGACATCAAGGAAACTCTGTCTGGTCCCCCCCACGGTAATCAGAGCATTGCCCAGCGTGCCGATCCTAAGATCCCCGGCGGTTGCCCTTGCGGAGAGTTCACCCCCCGCAAGCGATACATCACTATCCAACTGGACGGTGGTGCCCTGCAAATTCAGGCGTGCCCCAAGACCGCCTCCGGCTGGTGATCCTGCGGCAGCAGGACGCACGAGGGATAAAGCACCTCCAGCATTTAAACTGTAGACCGCAGCCTGGGCAGCGGTGAGCAATGGCGTCCGCAGCGTGAGATCACCAGCGGTGCCAAAGCTCCCCGTTCCAGCCGCGCTGATTTGGTTGGCAGCGTTGAACTCTGTGCGGGCATAACCCCCGGAGATCGTGTGGTTGGTTCCAAACGTGATCTGATCCGCCTCAAAGCGCAGCGTGCCGCTGAGGGGTCCCGCTGGCAGGGCCGCAGCACTGCGGTTGGTGGCGTTATCAACCAGGATGTTGCGGGCGGCAAAAACGACTGAACCTCCCGCATTCTGGTATCCGCGGAGGGTAGAAGCACTCAGGGTGAGGGTGTCGAAGGCCGAGCGGGATCCCACCGCACCCGTCCCATAAATATCCAAGCTGGAATAACTGAGCAGGGAGAGCGCCCTCGCATTGGCCTGAATGGACTCCAGGGCGGCACCAGCGAGCACCAGTCCCGAGGTCGGGGCAATGGTCCCCGGATTTTCGAGGGCGATGGAAATTTGGCCGCTGTTGAGGGATACCACTTCTGCATTGAGAACCGACAGAGGATCAAGGTTGGTGCCGAAGGTGGAATCAAGGACGATACTGCCACCCCCGATCACCGCTCCTGCTCCGATGCTCATCTGCGGCAGGGTGGAATTCCCCACGCTGCGGCGGACAATGGATCCCCCGGTGCTGCCACTCGCCCGCAGCAGGGTGCCATCGCCACTGCCCGCCACGGCAGGATCACCCAACAACAAATTATCCACGATTCCGGAACCGGTGCCACGCACCACTGCTCCATCCGCCAAGGTCAGGCGTTCCCGTGATACCAGGATAACATCGGAACCGGTCAGAGGGCTGCCCGCATTGTCGAGGGTCAAATTTTTGGTAGTAACTGTCACCGTATTCCCAGCCGCGGTGAAATTCCTGAGACCACCCACCAGCAGGCTCTCGGCGCTGAAACTGCTCAACTGCGGTGCACTCAGCACCAGTGTGCCCGGGCTTCCGCCAGTGCCGGTGGCGTTGATCAGGATGTTGCCAGGACTGCTGATGTCCACCAGACTGCCGCGCCCGCCCGCTGGTGGCACCGCATTGACGCGGCCCTGGAGGATCAGGTTCTGCGTGGCATTGAAGGAAAGATAACCGGAATCCACGGGAAGCCGGGGCACCGGGAAGTCCCGCGACTCCGAGGCTTCCTTGAGGAAAGTATTGGCGGCATAAACCTCGTAGGTGGAACGCTGGCGGAAGACGGAGGCAGGCGCGACCTCAAACCGCTGCATCGACGTCACGCCGGAGCGGTCAGCATCGAGCGCATTTGACCGATATCCCGAGACCAGGCTGGAGCCATCCGGCAAGCCCACCGTGCCCACTGGATCCCCGCTCTTTGGGGTAATGAGGAAGGCCCCGGGCAGCAAGGCATACCTGGCGGGCAATAACGTATACGTTCCCGCCTTCAGCCCGCTCCCCGCGCCGAGGGAAATCTGATCCCCCACCTGGAGGGCATTGTTGACGTAGCCCGGCTGGCCGCCCAGGTTGGTGACCGAAGTGTTGGGGTTGAACGGGGCGTAGGGCGCGTAGTTGAACCCAAAGTCCGGAATGATGGCAAAACTGGTGGTCGACGCCAGGATGTCCCGGGAACCACCAGTGCCCGCGATCCAGCGGTAGGCAAATAAATCACCACCGCCCGCAATGTCGATCACGGAACCGGACTGCGTGTTCACATTTTGCGCCGAGAGATTCACCGCCTTGGCAGGCACTCCGGCCACGGTGATATCATTCCCTGCAGGGTCAATCCAGGTGATTCCATCCAGGCTGATCCCGAAAGGAATCCGGATCCCCTGGCCGGTCCGTGGATCCACCGCAGAGACGGAAGTAATACTGCCTTCTGCCAGAGTGAGCTGCGAGGTGACCGGTGCCGTGATTAAAGTTCCTGCAATAGGGTCCACCGGAGCCGTGCCGCTGCCATTCCAGCCAAGATTGATCACGCCAATGGGAGCGCGCAGGGTGCCGCCCTGATGGATTGTGGAGGAATAAAGTGATAAGGTTCCGCCCCCTGAAAGAGGCAGGTCCCGCGGGGCCCCGCCCAGCACCGTGATGGATCCCGCCACCACTCCCGTTCCCGGATTGTAATCATGGGCAAAAATATTGAATCTGCTCAAAGTTGTTGGATAAATCTGACCTGCCTGAAGTGTCAGATCACCCGCCATGCTGAAAGTGCCGTTCCCGCGGATGTCTCCCTTGGGAGCGAGGAGGCTGGCCTTGCCGATTCCCTGGAGTGAGAGATTTCCCAGATCAATCAAATCCGCCCTGACGATCAAACTTCCATTACCGTATCCAGGAGGAAGCGACAAGGGGGTCGGATTACCGGCTTCATCCGTCCTGATAAACAGGTCTGGGGCCTGACCCGGGAGGAGAGGGGCCACAAAGACCTGACCCAAGGCCACATAGGGAGCCGTCAGGTGCACTTCATTGTCCGCATAAATCACGCCGCCAGTGCCCACCTGCATGCGGCCTGGCATGGCAATGCTGACCGGACCCGAAAAGCGCACATTACCCCCCAGTCTCAAGCCATCGAAGCCACCTCCGGCAAAACTGGAAACGGCAATATTGCCCAACGCCGGGAGCGCAGTCCCCGTGCTATCCGCGACCGGAATGCCGATGCCGCGGCCGACCCCCGCCGGCAGGGTCAAGCCCGACTGGGTCACTACCAAATTGGGATCGGCAGAAGTGTAGGCTACCCCGGTTGGACGAAAACGGCCCGAGGAAACCGACAGGAAGCCACCCACGGCCGATGGGCCGCCAGGACGTCCCAACAACGAGGCATCGGTGAAGAGCAGTTCCGCCCCGGTAAGACTGATCGTCCCTCCGTTTGAGTCAAACCTGACCGGCACATACTGCACTCCTTTGAGACCATTCAGCGGGGATGCCGCCGTTGAAAGATAGGTGGGCGGCAGGTCAAGAACCCCGGTGCTGCCTGACACATCCAGCAGGGCTCCACGCTCGGCGACGATATTCCCGGATACATTGATGGAACCCCCAGGAAGGATTCGACCCTGCCGCCATCCGCGAGGCCCGATTTGGATCAAAGGCTTGCCCGCCGTGGAAAGCACGACGTTATTCCCCAGATAAACCGTGGGAAGCGGAGGACCCGCAGCATCGGTCAGGGTAGGGAACCGGGTGGCCCCGACGATCGATATATTGCCGCCGGGAGCAAAAACACTTCCGAGGATATTCACCGTCTCACCCCGGAAGTTGACGCTGCCCAAAGCATCCGTCCGGATCACAGAACCATGGCCGTAAACCACATCGCCCCTCGAAAGCAGCCGGTTACTGTCGAATGAATTCCGGGCTCCCAGGCCCTGAAAGGTCAAGCTCACGGGAGAACGCAACCCTTCCGGCCTCAAATAAGGCTGCAATTCCAAGGCTCCATCCGGGAAGGTGTAGGGAATGGCCAGCCAGCCCCTGGCCTTGGGTTCAATCAGAGTGTTGGCAGCAATGTTCACCGCAGGCAGGTATTCCCCCTCCTCGTCCCCCGGCAGGCCGATCCCGGTAAGACTAAAGTTGGAAAATCCTCCCTGACTGAAGAAACCGGGCATCAGGTGCAGTGCCAGCGGATGGAGCGGTGAACCACCAATCTGAATCAATTGGGCCTGGATGGATAGGCTCCCCCCGCCGCCATAGGCACCGGAATACCCTTTCAAAAGACCCCCGAGATGGATGGCCCCGCCGTCAACGGCCGTCAGGCTCAGATCGCGCCCCGTGAGGATCTCAAGGGAACCGGCCTTGCCATAAGTATAGCCGCCACGGACTCCGGCGATCACCCCGCCGGAGACATCAATTTCACTGCCTGCCGCCAAATTGGCAGAGTAGCTTCTGATGCTGACGCTGCCCCCATCATTGACCACGGGCACCGTGAATGCCTTGCTACCGCCCGGGCGGTAATCGATGATTTGGCCTGCGGCACTGAGGTTTGATCCTGATCCTAGAATAAAACGGCCCCGATCCGGATTGGGCGGTGGCAGGGTAGCACCGGTGGTCAACCGCAGCGCTTCCGCGACCGATGGCGAAATATTGTAAGCCCGGAAAGCCAAGGTCCCGCCGGGAGCCACCAAATCCCCAAAAACAGAAACATTGGCTCCCTCCAGAGTAATGGATCCTTTCACAGGCGTCGTCACGGAGATTCCCCGGGGCACCGTGATATTTCCGTCAGGATTGCGCACCCGCAGGCCAGCGAAACCGCCTTCGTCAAACAGGCCCGGCGTCAGCACGACCTTGCCCAGGCGGTCATCCCTCAGAGGAGCAGGATTGCCGGCAGCATCCACCAGAAACGGATCCGCCGCCCTTTGGGTATTCCGGTCCTCAAAAACAATCGAGGGAGGAGACGGCGAAATGAGAGGATCCGGAGGATTTCCCGCGACCAATTGCTGCACCTCAAACGACAGGTCCAGAGTTCCCCCCATCGCAGGAACAGCGGTTTGCCGCGGGCCACTGACCGCTGCGGCACGGAAAAATCCATCCAAAGCCATCGAAGACCCTGCGAGGGACAATTTGCCCGCATTGGCCCCGGAAAGATAACCTTCCTCAAAATGCTCCCCATCCATCCACGGCACCCGGTAGGTGCGGGTCACATTCCACCGGGGGTGCAAGTCCTCAAAAAGCCCCGTATAAATCTGGTCGTAAAGCACGTCCGGCGTGGCGGTGGCGATATCCACCAATCTGCCCTGACGCAGCAGCCGCGTGGTTTTGACGTAACCACTGCCATAATTCAACCAGCCTGCGGAAGTATCAATGACGGCACCCGGCTGAACAACAATTGACCCGCCGGAATTCAGATTCACGGATCCCCCCGCTACCGTTAGTTCGTCCACCGTCCGCTCCACCAGGTTCACATAACCCCGCAGGTCGGCCAGTGGGGTGCCTACCCATTCCTGGCCATTGTAAGTTCCGGTTTTCCTCAGGTCGACGGTAATATCCCCACCCCGGAAAAAGGTCGTCCGCAACAGGGGGGAGTCCGCCAATTCCGAGGACCTGAGCGTGACGGTGAGGATATGATTGGAGAGAGGAGAAAAGGCATCCGGGGTGCCTGCCACATTGATCAGGGCGTCCCGGTCCAAATAGATCTGGCCGGAACTCCTGACAAAACTTGTGGTATTGGCAGTGGTGTTCAGGTCCCACACGCCGGTCTGCACCGTCACATTGCCGTTGGGAGCGTGCACCATGGAATCCTCCCCAAAATGCACCACTTTGCCCCGGGCATTGATCTGGGAGCGCAGCGCCAGAGCCGTGCCGATCACCTTGTCCACACTGCCCCATTCCGGCAGGATCCTCGCCACGCTGCCTGGCCCCAGGGTGACCTGGCCGGTGCTGTTGCCAGCCCCCAGGCCTCCAAAGAGAAAAGGCGGGGATTCGGCACTTCTGGCGGCGTCGAAATTTTGATTGGCGACCGCGCCATACTCGGCCAGCAGGTCGATCCGGCCATTCAGGGAAACAGAGGTGCTGCTGTCGATCGCCCCCAATTGTTTCACATACTTTCCAGTGATCGCCACACTCCCCCGCAAGGCGTTGATGGCCCCTTCATTGCTGGCAGTGCCGGCATAGGCCCCTACCTCGCCAACGTAGGCATCCAAACCACGCAGGCTGGGATCACTGGCACTATGGGAAGCAAACCCCACCTGAAGACCGGCCGCCAAAATGGCTTGCCCATCGGGCGTGTTGATGGTGCCCTGGTTTGTTACGTTGGCACCGACCAGGGCAATGCGGCCCCCCACTTTGGCATCCGTGGTGGGTGCTGAAAGCCAGGCTCCCGGCAGGACAGTGATATCACCATATTTGCCGCCCGGTGGGGGGGCTGGCGGGGTGAAGGGCACATCGCCCGCCTGGGGCAGGCCTGAAAACAGAAATTGGACTTTGCTGGATTGATTCAGCAGCCCGCGGCTGATCAGGTTGTCATTGATAGGCAACGAGGAAGCCACCAGGGTGTGAACATTCACCTGACTGGCACCGCCAAAAATGATGCCGTTTTGGTTGATGACGTAAACCTGGCCGGGGGCAGTGATACTGCCCAAAATCTGGGAGGGACGACCCGTCGGATCGTTCACTTTGTTAAAAGCAATCCACTGGCCGACATTGCTCCCGCCGGCACTCTGGTCGAAATCCAGTTGGGTGTCCTTGCCCACATTGAAGGTTTGCCAATTCAGCAGAGCCTGCTGGGCCGTCTGCTTGATCGTGACCTGCGTCTTTGCTCCAGCAGTCGTTTGGACAGGGAGGAAGGCCCCGGTCCAAAGCGAGAGATCGGTGCCTACACCCGGAGCAGTTTGGAGACCTCCCGGGCCGAGGCCGTTGGGAACATCAGGGAGCTGGAAGCCCGGACGCGTGGTGTCCGGCCCGGCGTTGTTGGCTCCAGCGGCGGCCCGGGCGGCGTTCAGTTGGGCGCGCTGCACCGATTCCACGGCGCGGCTGGTGCGGGCGAGGGCGTCCCTGGCATTGTTGCGCGCCTGCGCTGCGGCCTGGGCTGAAGCAGCATTCGGGCCCACCGCCCGGTTGGTATTGGTCCCTGCAGCTCCGCTACGGAGGATGTCCCCGGAGGGAGCAGGCTGCAACCCCAGCATTAAAAAGGCGGCGGCCAGGCCCAAGGGAGCACGGGACTCCGGCCCATGCTTAAAGGACAGGGGAACGGGCGACAGCGCTTTGGGCTTTGACATGAGTTGGCGAATCACACGGGCCGGAGCCCCGTGCTCCCAGTTTGGTTATTTGGCGAAGGCTTTGGCGAGACCAATCTCGTTGATGGAAACCGGGTTCTGCTGGAGCAGGGCGGCGATGTAGGCCTGGCTGTTGGCCTTGGTTTTTTCCTGACGCATGCGCTCGATGAGCACCGCCCGGATTTGCTCGAGCGGGGCGGTGGAGGCTTCCTTAAAATCGAGGCACTTCAGAATGTGCCAGCCGTCCTTCAGGCGCACCGCTTCAGACCTGGCTCCGGGGGTGAGTTTGGTGGCGGCTTCGCGGATCTCCGGTTGGATCTGGGCTTCGGTCATCCAGCCGATTTCGCCCCCCTGGGCGGCGGAGTTGGCTTCGTCGCTGTGGGTTTTGGCAAGTTCGGCAAAGTCCGCATTTTTGTCGGCGAGAGCCTTTTTGACTTCCGCTAGTTTGATCTCGGCTTTTCCGATGTCAGCTTTGTCAGCGCCTTCCGGGGCGGCGATGTAGATCTGGCCCAGCTTCCATTGGCGGCCCACGGCGAGGGAGGGTTTGGCCAGTTCGTAGGCGGCCTGGAGTTCAGCTTCGTTGGGGTAGCCGACGGGGGGTTCGGACATCGACTGGAGGTAGCTCTCGGTGATGGCGCTTTCGCGGGCCCGCTCGATGGCGGCTTTGACGGCAGGCTTGTCGTCCCATTTTTTGGAAACGGCTTCGTTCAGCATGAGGCGCTGCACAAGGAGCAGGCGCACCACCTGATTGAGCAGGGCGGGGTCCTTGGCGATGGCGTCCTGTTCGCGCTGGTCGAGTTTGGCGATGGCGGTTTTAACTTCATCCAGCTTCACATCAATGCTGCCCACACGGGCGATGACATCGGTGGCCGGAGCGGCGATGGAACCGGCGGCAGGTTTGTCGGCAGCGGGTTTGTCAGGAGCGGCCTGGAGGAAGGCGGGGAGAGCGAGGAAAATGAAAAGGGGGGCGGTGGATTTCATGGTTTGGCTGGGGCGGGGGCGGACGG